>MGQD01000021.1:10486-15708 GCA_001797695.1 Deltaproteobacteria bacterium RBG_13_49_15
ATGGATCAATTTCACTATCGCACGATCTTTCGGAAAGCGATTCGTCGAAAAGCTCATCCCGAAAAAACAGATGGATCGACTAAATACCTTTGTCCGACACCAGGGGATTATCGTTTCTTTGATTTTTTTTATTTTTCCCGGTTTTCCCAAAGATTCGCTTTGTCTTCTTTTAGGATTGACGAGCATTCCGTTCAAGGCGTTTATTATAATGGCCTCCTTTGGGAGGATGCCGGGGACATTGATGTTGAGCGTTCAGGGGGCGTTTTTGTATGATCAAATGTACGGCTTCCTCTTTCTGGTAATCTGCATATGTCTGGCGGCTTCCCTACTGATGTATCGGTACAGGGATGAGGTCTACCGGTGGATCGAAAAGCTTAATAATGGATCCGGGTAAATCAGGTTTTTTGGTAGGTAATATATTGACATTTACTAAAATTGATGCCAATAGGGTTCAACGGGGATTCGGCTTTGACGGATCAATGAAGTGAATGGAGGTCAATCTGACTCACTGGCGTTTTAGGGAAGAACTCAGTTTGGCATCCCGCCTGAGGCGGTCGTATTATGAAATCCTAAGGGACGATCTTGATCAGCTCATGATGCATCAGGCGCTGATTGAATCGTACACCAATTTTGTCGCCCAAAACATACCGTATCCGTTTGTTGAGCATAGGGAACTCAAGCCGCGAGGCCGGGTTCCGGATGTCGAATATGGATGTCAGAACGCTTTTTTAGTCCTTTTCATGGAAGATGCACTCCCGTCCGACCATAAGAAATACATCCGGTTTTTCGACGACAACAAGACGACCAAAACCAATCTGTTGCAATCCGAGGCGCTCCCGCTCTCCGGAGGATTCGACAGAACCCAGAAATACCTTGAATCGGCGCATTTTATAAATTTTTTAAAATTGCTTCTCCCCATGGATTACGCTCTTTTGATTCAAAGGGATTCATCCAGCCGGGGGAAAAACAGATATCTGCTCTCCCATTTTCACGTGCGGATTGATTGGCCGGTCACCGATGCCGCAGAAGATATGGCTTTGAGGTTGAGATATATCTCAAAGGATATCTATGAAAAGGGGGATAAATACGCGGAAGATGTTCAGAAGAAATTCTTTGAATACTATTCGTTTCCCGTAATGGTGGGTGGACGACGAACGGCAGCGGCCGTGGTTTCCCAATACATGATACGGTTCCCGTGCATCACGACCGTGTATGCCGGGAGTTGCGAGTCCCGTGCATTGATCCGGATTTCGGAAAGGGGGGTTTCGAAGACGGTTCTGATCCGGCTTACGGAAAAGGAGTCGGAGCAGCTATGCTCCCAAAACAGAATATCGCTGAACTCTTTCCGGAAGAATTATATCATTGCCAGTGAGGCGGAAGGGTTGGTTTTCCTCTTTCAGACATGCTATACACATACCAGCCATGCCAGGTCCGCCGAGGACGGAAAATTAAGGGAGATCAAACCGGAGCTCAACTGGATTCGGGTAGATTCCCAGCATATCCTTCCCAAACCAGGCATCTGGAAACATCCTCCGCTTCCGTTAAACGTCATCTATTCCAAAATACTGGGGCCAAGCGAGGAAGAAGGGGCTGCTCTGTTTCTGGAAGGAACCTAGCACGTAATACCAAGTCTACCCTGTTGTTGCAAAAGCCGAGGGCGCCCCAGATCCAAGGCGTCCAAGGGCGAAGCCGTAGTATTTTACTGCGAGTCCTTGGCAACGAAGGAGATGGGGCATCATCGGCTTTCCCTCAGGGTAAAAAACATGACGAATTTTTTATTTGTTTTAGAAATCACCAAAAGTTTATTCGCGAACCATGCCTAAACGTATTCAAATGCCCTGTTATCATTCTTTTTTCTATAACCTTATCATGTTTTTTATGCAACTGCAGGGTCTAATCCGGATGGATGGCCTGCTCAATTTTATACATCATGGCGGTCTCATCACAATCCGGGAATTTCACGCACAGGATGCAATCCCCCCATATCTTGTAAGGGAGTTCCGAGCGATCAATTTTTTGAAAACCGAATTGCTCGAAAAACGCCGGCCGATAGGTCAGTGTAAATACTTTCCGGATTTTATAGGATTTGGCTTCGGCGATGGCATTTAGAACCAATTGGGTCCCGACCCCTTTTTTCAATTGATCGGGATTTACTGCAAGTGATCGGATTTCGGCCAGATCTTCCCAGCAGAATTGAAGGGCGCAGCACCCGATGATCCGGTCGTCGGACGTGTCGGTAGCCACGGTGAAATCCCTTAAGTGGTCATAGAGCTGACTCAACGGCCGGGGGAGGAGATCCCCGCGGTTTCCGTATTCCTGCAACAGCCGGTGAATCGCTTTAATATCTTGAATAACGGCCTTTCTGAGCATCGGTTCCTTCATTTATGCGCCTCTGGCGCATTTCATTTTAGAGAAAAGGTTTTTCTCCGTTATTTCGGGATTGAAAAAAATAACCTTGTATCTCAAAAAGCCGGATAAAATCAAGTGAAGCAAACCGGTCATGAGTCGGAAGATTTGGCTTCTTTTCGAAAAAGGGCCTTGACGGCGCCCGGAACACCCTCGGATATGGTATGGCCGGTTTCCGGATCCATATAAACCACGGAAACGTCCTCAGGGATATCAAAGAGCTCATCCGGTGTCTGCGCCAATGCCGCCTCCATAAAATCGATCCAGATGGGGAGTGCGGCACGGGAACCGGTTTCATCGTTTCCCAGAGGAACAGCCGAATCCTGTCCGACCCAGACTCCGGCGACGATGGAAGGAGAATACCCGATGAACAGGGCATCTTTGAAGTCATTTGTAGTTCCGGTCTTTCCAGCCAGCCGGCGTCCCAGGATTTTCGCTTTTTTCCCCGTCCCCTCTTCAATCACCGCCTGGAGCATATTGGTAATGATGGCGGCTCCGGATCTGGACATGACCTCTTTTCGCACCGAAGACATACTCCAGATCTCCTTTTGGTCGCTATCAAGGACTTTCGTCACGGAATACGGTTGAATCCATTCTCCTCCGTTTGCAAATACCGCGTATGCGGCCGTGAGCTCCAAGAGTGAAACCTCCGATGTGCCGAGAGCCAGCGACAGATTCGGCGACAAAGGGGAGTCAATCCCCATCTGAGTCGCTAGTCGAATCACCGATGACGGCCCGAGTATTTCGGTGAGTTTTATCGTCGGAATGTTCTGGGAGAGGGAGAGCGCTTTTCTCAGAGGGATTTCACCCAAATACTCCTTGGAATAGTTATCCGGGCGCCACTCTTCACCATCTTTTTGGCCGTGATAGGAAACAGGTGCGTCGAGAATCAAATGGTTCTGGGAAAATCCGTTTTCAACGGCGCACGCATACACAAAGGGCTTGAAAGCGGAACCAGGCTGCCTTTTTGCGGATATGGCTCGGTTATACGGGCTCTTAACGAAATCCTTTCCTCCCATCAACGCGAGAATAGCGCCGGATTTCACATCCAAGGCAATGAAGGCGCCCTGAGGGTCGGGATTTTTAATCCGGTTTTGTCTCATTCTCTCCGTAAGAGCCTGGAGTCCTTTAAGAAGCGCCGATTCGGCATGGATCTGCATTCCGGAGGAAAGGGTGGTATTGACGGTTAGGCCCCCCTTATACAGAAGCGATTCCCCGATCTCTTTTTCGAGGAGCTTTTTGATATGATCGACAAAGTACGGGGCGCTCAGGATATGAGGACGGGCGCCTTCCGGGAGAAGCGCCTCGCGGCTGGCGCTCGCATATTCTTTCTGGGAGATGATCCTGGTATCCAGCATCTGCTTTAAAACGGTGTTCCGGCGTTTTCGTCCCAGGTCGCGATTGATAAACGGTGAATAACGGGAAGGGGCTTTGGGCATTCCGGCAATCAGGGCGCATTGGGCAAGGTTTAATTCTTTGAGCGTTTTTCCAAAATAGACGCGCGCAGCGGATTCAACGCCGTAAGCGCCGCTTCCGAAATAAACCTGGTTCAAATAGAGCTCCATGATCTCGTCCTTTGTAAAACGGCGTTCGATCTGGAATGCCAGGATTGCCTCTTTGATCTTCCGTGCGACGGTTTTTTGTGGTGTTAAAAAAAGAGTTTTAGCCAGTTGTTGGGTGATGGTGCTTGCGCCTTCCACGAACTCGCCGGCAAAAAGATCCTTGACCAGGGCTCTTGCGATCCCTTTCACATCGATGCCGGTATGCTGGTAGAAGTTTCTGTCTTCAGTGGCGATGATCGCCGATTTTAGGCGATCAGGGACCTCGGAGAGAGGCACCGGATTTCTCTTTTCCTGAAACAGTTCGGCAAGCAGGACCTCGTCCGAGCTGAATATTCTTGTCACCGCAGAAGGCCTATATTCCTGGAGACTTCGTATTTGGGGAAAATCCGCTGTCAGCGCAAAAAAGGCGCCGATGCCGACCCCGCATGCAACAGCGCCGATAATGATCGCAAAGATTGTGATGATCTTTCTTTTTACCGGGCTAAAAGGCATCCCCATATTCCTTGACTATTTAAAGTGGTACCGTTACAAATCGCATGAAATCGGTTTAAAAAGGAGGTTTTCATGACGCACCATCATCGCGATCGCCATTCTGTCGGATCTAATTTATCATTTGAAGAAAAATTGATCAAACTTCTTGAGCATTGGATTCGCCATAACGATGAACATGCCAAGACCTACAATGAATGGGGAATAAAGGCAAATGAAAATAATCTAAAAAAGGTTGCCGACCACCTGGAAGAGGCGGCGAAATTAATGATTCAGGCCGATCGGCAATTCAAGGAAGCACTAGATTATATGGTTGGACATAGGGATCCTAATCCCCCCCGATGACATCAAACATCGAACTCAGCCCCCTGTCGGTTTCTGGGGCCTAGAAAACGGAAAAGCGATGATCATGATCAAAACCTTAAAACAACGCCTTGCCCTTTTCTTAATTCTGCCGGTCGCACTCATTCTTTTTATTACCGGCTTTTTCGGATTTGTTTACGTGAAACAGATCATGCTTGACGAGTGGCGGGAATCGGCGGTGCTGAAGCTTCAAAGGGCTGCTCACCAGATCGATATGCGGCTGGGCAGGCCGATTGAATTGATGGAAATGTTCCAAAAAACGGTCGGTAGCCGGGAAAGGGTGCAGACCCGGGAATGGCTTCTGGATCAACTGAAAGAAATGGAAGGGGTTACCGAAGTCAACCTGAATTGGACGGAAGAACGCATCGAATCCCCTCTCATGATGAGGCATGGACAAAAGAT
>MGQD01000021.1:15730-27620 GCA_001797695.1 Deltaproteobacteria bacterium RBG_13_49_15
CACCTGGGAAGGATATCCCAAGTGACCCCGCCTAGCCATGACTCCAAGACCGGCCAAGAGACCGTGATATTGATTTCGGAATTCAAGGACGAATCGGGCCGGTTAGTCGGAAGTCTGCACGTATCCGTGCGATTCGATTACCTCATGCAGGACATCATCCGCCTGGGGTGGTGGGAAAGCGAGCTGGCCTGTTTGGTGAATGAATCAGGCCTCTATCTTGCTCATACGAAGGCGATGAAACATCGCACCCGCTTAGGAGATACGAACGATCATGCCGAACTGGCGGTTTTGGAGGAAATGAAAAAAAAGCCTTTCGGAACCCTTCTTGGCGCCGGCAATCATACGGTGAGCGGCTTTTCCCGGATTGCCCAGGCTCCATGGATTATCGTCATGTTTGCCCCGGGTGAGAAAATTTTGGCGCCGATTGTCCAATTCAGACTCTATTATACACTCGCCGGAGTTGTTTGCATTATCTTCATCCTGCTCCTCATCCGATTTGTGGGCGGAGGGATGGTTCGATCGATAACGGATATCTCTCAAGCGGCGCGGCAGGTAGCTAAAGGAGATTACGGCGATCCGATTCCGGTAAAAAACACCGATGAACTGGGGCAGTTGACTCAAAGCTTCAACGCGATGGTTGAAGGGCTGAAAGAAAGAGATTTGATTCAAAACACCTTTGGACGTTACATTGATCAGGAGATCGCCCAAGAACTGATCCGGCATCCGGAAGCCGCCCGATTGGGCGGCAAGAAACGTGAAGTCGCCATATTGATGTCCGATATCCGAGGATTCACGCCCTTATCCGAATCCTTAACCCCTGAGGAGGTCATCCGCATCCTGAACCATTATTTTTCACACATGATCGAGGTGATCCGAACGTATCGGGGTATTATTGTCGATTTTTTTGGTGACGGCCTCCTAGCCTTTTTCGATCCGCTTGACGGCCCTGTTGAACCGACAGCGATTGAGGCATCTCGATGCGCTCTGGAGATGCAGAAGAGGATGGAAACATTCAATAAGGAAATGATGAAAAAAAACCTTCCGCAACTAGAAATGGGGATCGGTTTGAATGCAGGAGAAGTGGTGGTGGGAAACATCGGATCCGAAGCCAGAGCCAAATACGGCATCGTCGGATCCGCAGTGAATGTCACCGCTAGAATTCAGTCCGAAGCCAAAGGGGGTGAAATCGTCCTTTCCGGATCGATATACCGGCATATCTCCGATACCGTCCAGATCGGGAGAACGTTTGAGGCCTCCTTAAAGGGAATAGAAAATGAGGTCACCCTGTATGTAATGAAGGCCCTTTCATCCTAGCGGCCCGTTACTGTTTTTCTTTTCCATAACTTGTAAATTGCCGGATAGACGATCAGTTCGAGCAAAAATGAGGTGATCAAACCGCCGATCATCGGCGCCGCAATCCGTTTCATTACATCCGTACCGGTGGCGACGGACCACATGATCGGCAATAGGCCCATAAAGGCGGCGCAGACCGTCATCATCTTAGGCCGCACCCGTTTCACAGCGCCATGCACGATCGCCTCGTCCAGCTCCGCACTGTTTTTCAATTTCCCTTGCGTTTTTGCAGATTCATACGACAGATCGAGGAACAGGAGCATAAATACGCCGGTTTCAGCGTCAAGCCCCAAAAGGGCGATCATACCGACCCATGCGGCGATCGACACGTTATAGTCCAAAAGATAAAACAGCCAGATAGCGCCGATTGTCGAAAAGGGAACGGCAAGCATTACCACCATGGCCTTGAATGCGGATTTCGTATTGCTGTATAGAAGAACAAAGATGAGAAGGAGGGTGATCGGGACAATGATTTTCAACAGCTCGCGAACGCGAATCATATTTTCATATTGCCCGCTCCATTGCAGCACATATCCGGTCGGGAGGGTAAGCCTTCCGGCCACCTCTTTTTTGGCTTCCTGAACATAGCTTCCGATATCTCGCCCGGCAATATCGACATAGACATAACCTGTAATAAAGCCGTTTTCATCCCTGAGCATGGCAGGACCTGATACGATTTCGATATCGGCAACATGAGCCAGCGGGATGGATGTGCGCATCGGAGTTGCCACCAGAACACGGCGCAGCCGATCCAGGTCGTCGCGCAGTTCACGGGGATACCGGATATTGACCGGATACCGTTCCCGCCCTTCGATGGTCGTGGTGATGTTATCTCCTCCGATGGCGCTCATGATAACCGACTGAAGGTTTTCAATGGTTAAACCGTAGCGGGCAAGCTGATCCCTGCGGGGTTTGAAATCCACGAAATATCCTCCGGCTACCCGTTCGGCAAAAACGCTCCGGGTTCCGGGGATATCACGGATGATGGTTTCGAGCTCACTCCCGATCCGTTCAATTTCGTTGAGATTCGATCCGAAAATTTTAATTCCGATCGGCGTCCGGACTCCGGTTGAGAGCATATCGATCCGCGCCTTGA
Source organism: Deltaproteobacteria bacterium RBG_13_49_15 (assembly GCA_001797695.1). GTDB lineage: Bacteria > Desulfobacterota > Desulfobacteria > Desulfobacterales > UBA2156 > RBG-13-49-15. The sequence continues at coordinate 18,180 of MGQD01000021.1, forward strand.
TGGGCATGGTCCATGCATTGGTGACTCCCGGGATCCGCAGCGCATGATCCATCTCGCTGATGAGCTCTTCCCAGGAGACGGCATCCGGCCATAAAGGGCGGAGAATGTCTTTCAATAAATCAGGGGCCCATGAGGAATACCATCTTTCTTTCGGCCTCCATTCATTTTCCGGCTTGAGGATCACCGTTGTCTCCATCATGGAAAACGGGGCAGGATCCGTTGATGTCTCCGCGCGTCCCGCTTTTCCGAAAACCCGTTCCACTTCCGGAAAAGATTTTAATACCCGATCCTGGGTCGTTAGGAGTTCCTGAGCGGCGCTTACAGAAATCCCCGGAAGGGTGGTAGGCATGTACAGGATCGACCCTTCCTTCAGCGGCGGCATGAATTCGGATCCGAGCTTAAAATAGACCGGGATGCTGATCGCCACCAGGATGATAGATGAAGCGATCACCGATTTCGGATATCTCAACACAAACCGGCAAATCGGTTCATAGACCGCAAAGATCGTTTTGCTGACCGGATGTCGCTCTTCCGAATAATACGTCCCGACGGAAATCCTGTTGGCAATCCATGAAATCCATTTCGGCCGGAATTGGAACGGATCGATCCTGGAAAAGAGCATCCGAAGGGCCGGGTCCAGGGTGATGGCCAGTATTGCCGCAATCGCCATAGCTAGTGTTTTGGTATAGGCCAGAGGCTTAAAAAGCCTTCCTTCCTGATCAACGAGCGCAAAAACCGGCAGGAATGAAACGGCGATGACCAAAAGAGAAAAAAAGACCGAAGGTCCGACTTCCTTGAGCGCTTCGAGCCGGATCTCATGAAAATCCCCTTTTCTTCCGTCAGCCTGCCAGTGATAGATCTTATTGTATGCATTTTCCACCTCCACGATGGCGCCGTCCACAAGAACGCCGATGGATATGGCGATACCGGCCAACGACATGATGTTGACGTTGATGTTTAAAAGGTACATCGGGATAAATGAGAGAAGCACGGAAAGAGGTATTGTAACGATCGGAACGATGGACGACGGGATGTGCCAGAGGAACAGGAGGATGACAAGCGATACGATGACCATTTCCTCGACCAGCTTATCCTTTAAGGTTTCAAGAGCCCGGTGGATCAGGTCGGATCGGTCGTAGGTAACAAGAATCTCGACCCCTTTCGGTAAAGACGGTTCGATCTCTTTTATTTTTTCCTTGACCCGGTTGATGACATTGAGGGCGTTTTCCCCATGCCGCATCACCACGATGCCGCCGACCGTATCTCCAAGACCGTCCAGATCCGAAATCCCCCTTCGCATTTCAGGTCCGAGTTCTACCCTTCCGACATCCGAGAGAAGGACAGGGATCCCTCCGGGGCCGGTTTTGAGAACGATTTTTTCAAAATCGCCTAACGATCGCGCATATCCATGCCCCCTCACCATGTATTCCGCCCCGCTCCATTCGAGGAGCCTTCCGCCCACTTCGTTGTTGGATCCCCGGATGGAATCGATCGCTTCATCGAGGGATAGCCCGAAAGCGGCCAGGCGGTTCGGATCAACGGTGATCTGATACTGCTTGACAAACCCTCCGATGGAAGCGACTTCGGCAACGCCCTGAACCGACTGGAGGGCATATCTTAAGGTCCAATCCTGATACGAGCGGAGCTGATCAAGGGAGTGGTTTCCCGAGCGGTCGGCCAGGGCATACTGGAATACCCACCCTACACCGGTGGCGTCAGGTCCCAGCTCTGTCTGAACTCCCTGAGGCAACCGGGATTGGATTTTGGACAGATACTCGATCACTCTCGAGCGGGCCCAGTAGATATCGGTTCCGTCGTGAAAAATGACGTAGATGTAAGAGAATCCGAAATCCGAAAACCCCCGGATCGCTTTGACTTTGGGAGCGCCAAGGAGGGCGGTGATGATCGGATAAGTGATCTGGTCCTCGATGATGTCGGGAGAACGGTCCCATTTGGAGTAGATGATGACCTGGGTGTCTGAAAGATCCGGAAGGGCGTCAAGGCGTATTTTCCGGAGCGTATATCCGGCGATTACTGAAAGAACCACCGCACCCATAAGGACCAGGATGCGGTTTCTTGCGGAAAAATCGATGATTTTCCGGATCATTTATCACCTCCGGGCTTTTTACCTGGAGCCCCTGAGGATTTCATGATCGCTGCGCGCAACCGGGATTCGGAATCGAGAAGGAAATTGGCTCTCACCACCACTTTTTCTCCTTGGCCGATTCCGGATATGACTTGGGCCATTCCACCGCTCCGATATCCGACTTTGACTTCCCTTGGTTCGAATCGATCTTCCCCGATTCCCACAAAAACGACCTGCCGCAAACCGGTATTCATGATCGCCGAATCCGGAATGACGATGGAGTCGGAGACCACCACTTTCATCAGGACGTTCACATACATTTCAGGTTTTAACTGAAGGTCCGTGTTCTTAAATTCAAATCGCGCTCTCAGCGTTCGGCTTTGCGGATCAAGATACGGATAGATGTAGGCGACAAGACCGGTCAGAACTGTTTTCGGATCATAGGCAAGGGAGATGATCCCCTTTTGCCCGAGCCTGATAAATTGTGATTCGAACTCATAAAAGTCGGCCTCAATCCAAACCGTCGATAAATCGGTAATGGTGAACAACTCCATTCCCGGTTCAACCTGCTGTCCTTCGTAAACCTGTTTGACGGTTACAAATCCGGAAGACGGAGCAAGGAGAGTAACGGTCCGCTCCGGCTTTCCGGTTTTTTCGATCTCCTGAATAAGGGTATCCGGAACATCAAAGAGCTCGAGCCTTTTTCTGGCGGCCTTTAGCAGGTCTTCCCCTCCTTTTCGGACTTCGGGGATGGAGGATACGGCAAACTGCACGGCATGTTCCCTGGCGCTTAAAAACTCTTCCTGGCTTGCAAGGAGCAAAGGAGAGTAAATAGCCAATAATGGTTGTCCTGTTTTGACGAGTTGGCCGGTAGTGTTGACGAAGAGCTTGTCGATCCATCCGGAAATCTTTGTGTGCACATGGCGGATGCTCGATTCATTGGCTTTGACGATCCCGACCGCCCGGATGTCTCCTTCCAGCGTTTGTCTTTTCGCTCTGGTCGTCTGAATGCCGGCAAGCCGGATTCCGTCTTCGCTTATGGCAACTGTTGCCAGCCCCTGAACTTCCTTTTTCCCGGATGGAGAAACCTCGTCCTCATAGACCGGAACATAATCCATCCCCATCTCATCCTTAGAGGGGACTGGAGAGGTGACGGAGGGATCCATGGGATTACGATAAAAGAGGATTTTTTTTGCCTTTGGGGCATCCTCTTTTTTAGTTGATTTTTTTTCATGCTCATACCCGGATGAGGAGGATTCCTTGGCAGGGACCAGATCCATGCCGCATATGGGACAGGATCCCGGTTTATCGGAAACGTATGTGGGGTGCATCGGACAGATGTATTGCGTCGCCTGTTCCTTTTTTTCGGAGCATGCGCCGAAAACCAGAAGTAAAAACAGGAACAGGATAAGAATCATTTTCAGCCGGTACCGGCGGCCTGTTGCGTTCATGTCGTATCACCTTTCTTTTCATTTGACGGGTAAGGGGCGATCAGCGCGTCAAGACCGGCCCAGGTGATAAATCTTTCGGATTCGCGGCGGGCAAGCTGGGTCCGGGCTTCGAGCCAGAGATTATAATCTTCGATCACTACCGAGAAATCGGCGCGTCCTGAAAGATAAGAAGCCCGTGCTGCGTTGAGGGCGGCGGTGGACTGGGGGATAATGGCATCCCGGTAACGCCGGATCTGTTCCTGGTCCCGATCCCACTTGGCGATGAGGCCGACGATTTCGGATCGGATCGAGATCTCAAGTTCTTCGAGGTTTCTTTTCGCTTCTTCGACTTTGTGAGCGGCCGCTCTTTCCAATGGTTTTTGTTTGTTTTTTCGCCAGACAGGGAGTGTCATGCCAAGGGAAAGGATCGTTTCAGGGTTATTTTCACGGTCTAAAGAAATCCCGATCCCTCCGAAAAAATCCGGCCAAAAATCAAGCCTGGCTGATTCAAGCCGGTATTCGGCTGCTTTCACGGTTGCTTTCTTAAGGTAAAGGGCAGGGGTGTTTAAAAGCGCGAGATGGCCTGCTTTATCCTGGAAACCGTCAGGTAGCCCTGCCGCGACAAGTGAAACAACTTTTCCTATCGGATCGTTTTTTAATCTACCCAGGAGTCGATTCAATTGGGCGACCATCTCTTTTCGTTCTGCGATAATATCATCCACCCGTTCATGGATTCGGGAGCTCTCAAGCTGGGCTTTGATTTGAGCTTCCTGGTTTCCTTCTCCGGCGCTGTATCTTGCCGCTGCAGTGGCTTCGAGCATTTTAACCAGTTCTTTTGCGATTCCAAGCGCCGAGATTTCGCTGTCAAGAGCGTACAGCCCGGCATAAAGAGTGCGGATTTCCTTTACGACCTGTCGTTCGATATCGATAAGAGCAGCATATTCCGAGTCGGCTTCCGTGTCCGCGATTTTTCCTTTATTGCTCCGTTTTCCAGGGAACGGGAGACCCTGTTTGAGCATTAGCTCGCTTTTGACATATCCCAAAGATGAAATTGACCGGATATTCTCCACAAGTGAAAATTCCACTTCAGGGTCCGGGAGTGACGAAGCCGGCTCAATCAGCTCCTTTGATGCGGCAAGGCGCAACCGGGCAGCATGAATTAAGGGGGAGTTTGACAGCGCTTCGGATGTCAGCTCTTCAACGGAAGGCGCATTTTTCTCGGCGACCGTCTGAAACGGTTCACCCTTCAGAATCGGTTGATCCGTTGCATGTCCGGTTCCCCACATGAAGAATGGAAGAGCGGCGGAAAGGGAAATGAGTCTATGGAATAGGCATGTTTTCAAAAATACCTCCTTGCCGAAAAAGGCCGTTCAATGGAAGGATCACTTCTTTTTTGCATCCGGGCCTGATACAATCTCACCGCAACGAGCCATTTTCGCACCATAATAGGGATTCCTGATGACCGATCCTTTTTGGAGCCATGCTCCCGGGCGCATCGAACAGTAAACCAGATTGATTCCGGCAGGCTTGGACATGGAAGTCCACATCCCCATCGGTTTGGACAATTCCACGAGGGACGATCTCATGGAAGCGATATCCTTTGCCTGGGACATTTTTTTTGCGGCTTCTGCTATGTTTTTCGGGAGATTTTTATAGTGGGAAGCGTGTTCCCCGGTAACCAGCGACGGCGAAAGGCTTCCGGCGAGGCCTTCAATTTTTTTTGCCGCTTCGGTTACGCTCTCGGTTTTATCCGAAGCCAGCTTGTCGGCAATGATTAGATACTCCGAAAGAATAGGGAGCATTTTTTCATCAAATGGTTCACTTCCTGCAAAAGAAAAATCGATTCCCATGGAGAGGATGGAGAATGCAAAGATTTGAATGGTTAATAAACCGAGGCCTTTTTTCATTTTTTTCCTCCGCAAACGATTTGGATATCAAGCGAAAAACGGATTTTATCCTACAATGTATCACATAATAATCATCTTTTGAAGAAAAAAAACCGCAATGACATATGCCATCAGGCCGGACATGCTTTTAATTCTTATCGTTTCACCTTAAAGGAGGATTTCGGAAATGATTTTCGAGAATGCCATAAGCATCATTACCCATATCATGGACGACAGAAGCATGAGATCACAGGCCTTCCGGATATGACCGTCTTTGACTAAACCGAATCGTTTTCCGATGAATGGTTTTGTCATCATCTTTCCGGCGTATCGGTTCGGTCCTCCGAGGCGTACGACCAAAGCGCCCGCGAATGCCGCCTCTGAAAAACCGGAATTGGGGCTGAAATGAGATCGTCCTTCCCGGATAGCGGTCAGGAGAGACACCTTTCCTTTTCCGGCAAGAAGATGCGCGCAAAGGGATATGAGAGGGACGCTTAGCCTTGCCGGAATATAATTGGCCCCATCGTCGATCCTGGCCGCGGCTTTCCCGAAGTGGATGTAAGCTTCATTCTTATGGCCGATCATGGAGTCGAGCGTATTGACCATTTTGTAAGCCATTGCAAGAGGGGCTCCTCCGATGGCGGCATAAAAAAGCGGAGAGACCACTCCGTCCACGAGGTTTTCAGCCACGGATTCAACGGCCGCGCGAGCTACCCCCTCCGGATCGAGCTGATTTACATCCCTCCCCACGATGCGGGAAACCTTTATTCTCGCCTTTTCAAGGGATCCTTCTTGCAGGGCGTCTAAAACTTCTTGTGCCGCTTTTTCAAGGGATCGGGCGGATATGGAGTAATAGATCAAAACGATTTCTAAAGCGGTTCCAAAAAACGGATGAATATCCCTGCTAAATCTTAAAATGAGGGCCGTGGCGCCCCAGGAGATTGCTATCAGCAGAATCGAAAAAAGAGCACCCGAAGTAACAAGACGAGCCGGAATCGATCGAAACGCTTTTTCCAATAATGCAATGGTTTTCCCCATCCAGCGCACCGGGTGCGGAAATGTGTGCGGATCACCCAGAATAAGATCCAGAATAAACGCACTGATCAATATATACCAGGGGGTCGGCCAATCCATCCTTCTCGCCTGAGAAAAATTCATGTTTGATTTTAAATTCATACCATAACATGCCGATAATGATCAATGATAGAAAGGATTTTGAAGGCGCCTACCGTAGAGGAATAAACCCTGCAGTTGCAACAACAGGGTAAATATTTATCCGGGGATAAAATCGTCTGTTTTTTTTATTAAAATCGTCTTTTGGACGATTTTCAACAATGAAACGGATGCACTAATATCAACAGGTGGAGTCAGGTGATTCGAACCATCTTGATGGCTTCGTAAAAGCCTTTTTCGATCTTATCAAACTTGTTGAATCCGTAAAAAATCGAAATTGGGATGGCAAAGTAAAAAGCTTCAGATGCAAGGCGCGCAAATCCTGAGGAATGAGGCGTACTTACGAGGTACTCCGCAATGACGAAGAATGCAGCGCAACGCAGCAGGTGAACTTTTTACGAAGCCATCAAACTTGAATAGAACGGATTCCCGGTTATTTCGAAAAAAAAGGTTCATATTTGTCTGAAACCGAGAAAAAAATTGACCGGTATGTCTTTCCAACCCACGGTGTTTGTCCGCCTGAGATTCATTTTCAATTGGCGGGTGGAGTATTGAAAAACGTCCGTTTTGTGGGCGGAGGATGTCCGGGGAATGCCCAACTCGTCGGACGATTGCTGGAAGGAAAATCGTTAGATGATGTTTTGAAATATCTGGACGGCATTTCATGCAGAAACAACACCTCATGCCCTGATCAGTTGTCCGTTGCCCTGACTGAGGCGTTGAGAGGGAGTCTGAAGCCTGCCCGCTCGTTTCGTCTCTTTTCCGATGATTTAACCGGAACACGTATCGGCTTAATCGGTGAATTGGATGGAAACAGGGATTTGCTTAAAACTCTTATTTCATCCATCCGGGGACAAGGGGTGGATACCATCCACTATCTGGGAAATACGGTCGGCCAATCGCAAAAAAGCAGGCCGTTTTTCCGATTGGTTAATCAGGAAAATATCCGGGTCGTTCTTGGAGAGCGGGACTGGAGATGCGCCCAGGGGGAAGAAGGCGGGAATTTCCCGAAACTGACCCGGAAGGAACGGGATTCCTTATGCCTGTTCCCTCAGGTGCTCTCTTTTCGGCTTGGCGAGAAGACAGGGATGGCGTTTTATGGTCGATATCTTCTTTCCCTTGAAGATTTTTCCGATTTCGAACCGTTTGCGCTGGAAATGAACATGGTTTGCGGCCTTACGGACCTAATGCAGGATGAAACTGTCTTCGGGGCGCTGGAAGCCATGGTTTCTCAGTTTACCGCTCAGATCGTGGTTTTCAGTCAACGAGAGAGCTGGGGGCATTGGCACATCAAGGATGTTGACTTCATCAGTTTGGGAAAAGCCCGGGAAGACGATCGGTTGAGTTGGGGGTTGCTGGAACACGGAGACTCCGGGATCCGCTTTCGCGTCATGCGTGATAACTTATAGGAGAGTAGAAATGATGGAAAAGGTTCGCGTAGATGTTCTTCTGACCGACTTCAGGCAGTGACTGGCCTGCGTCTATATGGCGGAATCGGTAAAGGTTTTACCTGAGGAAATACAAGCGCTTATCGATATTCATGAATGGGATATGCGGACGCGACCGGGGATTCAGCGTTTCAAGGAACTCAAGGCCAGATCACTCCCGAGCGTGGCCTTGGATGAAGACTTGATCTATGAATCGATTATTCCCGGACAGGAGGAATTGATTCACGAAATCCGAAGGAGGCATCAGATAAAAAACACCTGATTAAACAGGATGGCTTCGTAATACACCTTTTTCGCCAAAAGCGGACGACATATAAGCGTATCAAGCAAAGGATGGATCGATAAATGGAAACAGCTCCTCTTTATCTCGAAACGGTGAGCATCGAAGGATTTAAATCCTTTTCCGAAAAGACGGAGATGGGTTTTGAACCCGGAATCGGGGTGATTATCGGGAACAACGGGGTCGGAAAATCCAATATTTTGGATGCCATCGTCTGGGCTCTCGGGGAAGACGACCTGAACCGGCTGCGTTGCCGCAGCCGTTCCGAGCTTTTCTTTTCAGGATCCAAGAATTATCCTCCTGCTTCCAGGATCAGTGCGACCCTGACCTTTAAGGAAGGTAAAGGGGAAAAAGCGCCTGCCGTTAAACTGGGGAGAGAGATGACAACCGAAGGAGAAAACAGCTTCTGGGTAGGAAATCAAGTACTGGACCGGGACGGCTTCCAAAAACAACTCGTTCAATTCGGCTTTAGTCATTCTCTTCGATCCATCATCCGGCAGGAGCAGATCAACGACATGCTCATGCTGGATCCGCGCCGGCGGTTTCAATGGATCGGCGATCTGTTGAATGTCGACGGGAAAAAAGGATTGGCCGAGCGCCTGGAAAATGAAGTTCGCCCTCTTTTCCACCGATATCTTGATATCCTGATTCCGGATGGAGAAGGGAAACTTCAGGTCATGAAGGGAAACGGCCAAAAAGGGGTGGAGGTCGAAGTCACCCTGCCGGGAAACCGGAATCGAAAAGCGCACCAGCTCTCAGGAGGGGAGAAGTCGGTGACCAGTCTTGCATTGAAACTGGCGGTATTTGCCCAATTTGAAACCCCATTTTATCTTCTCGACGAGGTCGAGCCGTCTCTTGATTATACCAATCACAAATCGATGCAGGCGCTTCTGAAACAGGTGGCCTTAACCCGGCAGCTCATCATGATCACCCATCTCAGGAGCACGGTGGAGTTGGCAAACACGGTTCATGGGGTAAGAACCCGATGGGACGGTTCTTCATTTATGAAGTTTTATTTTGTGATGGATGAGAGATTGCTGCGGCTTTATAAATGCTGCTGATTTTATCCTTGTTTCTTCTCTCTGGTCGACTGAAAATTAAGCAGCGCCTGCGGTTTGGAGTCTGCTTGAATGGCTGG
>MGQD01000022.1:0-673 GCA_001797695.1 Deltaproteobacteria bacterium RBG_13_49_15
TGCCGGCCCGGTATTTTGAAAGGGAATCCGGTTGCTGAAGATCTGGATGAAATTGAAGACCGGTTTTCAGCGCACCTGGCGCTGCATGGCATTTTAGATGACAATGGAAAGGTGTCTGATATCCGGATCGGCCGGGGGAGAAGTCATTTCCTGGCAGCGTGCGCAGAGCATGGAAAACACTGTGAGATCAGAAGTGATCGCACATTTGATATGGTTGTCGCCTCATGCGGAGGGCATCCGAAAGATATCAACTTTATCCAGGCGCACAAAGCCATTGAGAATGCAGCGAAATTTACCGGAAATGGCGGAACAATGGTTATTTTGGCGAGATGTCCGGACGGTATCGGTTCCAAGACGTTTTTGCCCTGGTTTGAACTCGGCGGCTTTGAAAGCGCGTTCCGAAGACTTGCTGATGCGTATGAAGGAAACGGAGGGACCGCGCTCTCGATGATGTCGAAGGCCGACCGGATCACGATCTGCATGGTCACGGATATGGATGATTCAATCTGTCGGAAGATAGGAATGCGAAAAATCCGCATGGATCAGGTTGAGGAACTGGTAAAACAATGGAAAGGGTCGATGGCCGTACTTCCCAACGCCGGCTTGCTGGTTAATGCAGGACCTGGAATCGATCAAAGACCGCTTTTAACATCGCAACGTACGGTTGATCATT
>MGQD01000022.1:690-3022 GCA_001797695.1 Deltaproteobacteria bacterium RBG_13_49_15
GGATGAATCGAAAAAAGTGATCATGTATTCCAAAGAGAACGGATTTGTCATTCCCGATCACCCCAAAATCCCTTATATCGAGGGAGACGGCACCGGGCCTGATATCTGGAAAGCCACCCGCATGGTTCTGAACAGAGCGGTTTTTCATGCTTATGGTTCCAGGCGAAAAATCGTATGGGTGGAAGCATTAGCCGGTGAAAAGGCGTTCCGGAAGACCGGAACCTGGCTGCCGGCCGAAACGCTGGAAATAATTAAAAACCACCGGATTGCCATCAAAGGGCCGCTGACAACACCGGTCGGAAAGGGAATCCGCAGCATCAATGTGGCCTTGCGCCAGGAACTGGATCTATACGGATGTGTGCGGCCCATCGTCTACATTCGCGGCCTTCCCAGCCCTATTCGGCATCCTGAGAAAGTCGACATGGTGGTCTTTCGGGAAAATACCGAAGATGTATATACGGGCCTTGAATGGGAAGCCGATTCCCCGATGGCAAAAAAGATCATCGAACTGGTTCAACATGAAACCGGAAAACCGATACGTCAGGGCTCGGGGATCGGGCTCAAGCCGATGAGCCGGTTCGGGACCCGCCGGCTGGTGCGGATGGCGATTTCCTTTGCTATTGAAAACAGAAGGAAAAGCGTCACCCTGGTCCACAAGGGAAATATCATGAAATATACCGAAGGCGCTTTTCGGAACTGGGGATACGAAGTGGCGCTCGAGGAGTTCGGAGAAAACATTATCACCGAAGAGGATTTGCTGAACCGTTATAACGGGAAGGCTCCTGCCGGTAAGATCGTCCTCAAAGACCGGATCGCCGATGCCATGTTCCAGCAGATTTTGCTAAGACCCGATGAATGCGATATACTCGCCATGCCGAATTTGAATGGTGACTACATGTCGGATGCGCTTGCCGCAATGGTTGGAGGGCTCGGCATGGCGCCGGGCGCCAACATAGGCGACGGATATGCCGTCTTCGAAGCGACCCATGGAACCGCTCCGAAATATGCCGATCAGGATAAGGTGAATCCAGGATCCCTGATCCTGTCAGGTGTGATGATGCTCGAGTTTTTGGGATGGAAGGAGGCGGCGGTCCATATCCGGAAAGGTCTTCAAAAAACCGTTCGTCAAAAACGAGTGACCTATGATCTGGCCAGGCAGATGAACGGGGCTACCGAATTGAAATGTTCGGCATTTGCAAGCGCCATAATTGATAATTTCAGATAAACCGGGTCGGCAAATCCGCTTTTCAACGCATCACTTAAAACGAAGTGTTCATAATCCGGAAGATTTATAAAATAAGGCAATCAATCAGGGAGGACTCTCGCCGATGATTCCAATAATACCCTGTGAGGATCTGACGACAAAGGTAAAAAAGCTTGAGGAACAGATCTTAATCGGAAAACAACTCGAAACAAGACTTCAGAAAGAGATTGAAGAAAGAAAACAGACCGAGGAGCGCTTAAGGCATGAAAAGCGGCACCTTGAATCGTTGGTCAATCACAATTTGCTGGCCATCGTCCGTCTTAACGAAAACAATGACATCATTTCATGCAATCAGGCCTTCGAAACGCTTTTCCAATATAGAGAATCGGAACTGAAAGGCCGAAGGCTTGACGACGTCGTGGCAACCCCGGTCCATTTCAACGAGGCCTTGTCTTATTCTAAAAAGACCATGGAGGGTGAATCGATACATGGATCCGGCATGCGGCTGAAAAAAGACGGAAGCCTCGTGGATATGGAATTTTTTGGGATTCCCGTAATCATCAATGGGAAAGTCGTCGGTGCTTACGGCCTTTACAGGGATATTTCGGATCTCAAAAAAGCCGAGCGCGCCTTAAAGGATAGCGAGCTCAAATATCGGGAACTCTATGAAGAAACCAAAAAAGCCCAGGATCTTTACCAATCGCTCATCCATTCGTCAGCCGATGCGGTCGTTATTTATGATATGTCGGGAAACGCCCAATATATCAGCCCGTCTTTTTCCCGGATTTTCGGCTGGACCACTGAAGAGGTAGTAGGAAAACGGATTCCGTTTGTTCCTGAATCCGAAAAGGAGGCTTCTTTAGCCATTATCAGAAATCTTATCGGAAACGGTACGCCCTGTCATGGTTATGAAACCAAACGGTACACCAAGGATGGCCGCATTCTGGATGTAAGTATCAGCGCATCGCGGTATCATCATCACGATGGGAGACCTGCGGGGATGCTCGTGACGCTTAGGGATATCTCGGAAAAGAAGGGCCTGGAAGCCCAACTCATGCAGGCCCATAAAATGGAAGCGATCGGAACTCTGGCCGGCGGAGTGGCACATGATTTCAATAATATTCTTCA
>MGQD01000022.1:3172-4251 GCA_001797695.1 Deltaproteobacteria bacterium RBG_13_49_15
TGGTGATAAGCACAAAGAGCACCCGGTTGACAGAGGATTTTTGTAAAAAAAACCTGGGTTCTGTACAGGGTGAGTATGTTCTCCTTTCCGTTGAGGATACGGGGTGCGGGATGCATCAAGAGATTCTTAAACACATTTTTGAGCCCTTTTTTACTACCAAGGAGACGGGAAAGGGGACCGGGCTAGGGCTGGCTACGGTCTATGGAATTGTTAAAAATCATGGAGGTTACATCACCTGTGAAAGCGAATCGGGTCGCGGAACATGCTTTAAAATCTACTTCCCGATACTTGGGATTGAAAGCGAAAACGACGTAACGGACGCAATCGATAATGAGGAAATTCCCAAAGGAAATGAAACCATCCTCTTGGTGGACGACGAGGAAGCCATCCGGGAGATCGGCGAGTCCCTTTTGGAGCGTTTCGGGTATAAAATCCTTTCGGCGGACAGCGGAGAAAAAGCCGTCGATATTTATCGAAAGAAAAAAGAAGCTGTTGATCTGGTCATACTGGATCTGAATATGCCGGGGATGGGCGGATACAGGTGCCTGAATGAATTGATCCGGATCAATTCGCACGTAAAAATTATTATCGCCAGCGGTTATCTGTCCGATGAGAATCTCATCGGCGCAGCGACTTCCGGCACGGCTGCATTTATTGGAAAGCCGTTTAACATCAGCGCGTTATTGAAAAAAATCAGGGAGATGCTGGATAAAACAACGTCGGTTCCGACGGTAAAAAATCACTTCTCATTATAAACGGCGCCGGCGGCCGAAAGGGAGTCCGGTTTCACGTTAAACCCCTCTTGTCGAAGCACGGTTTCGAGTGCTGCCAGAAACAGGAGGACATTCCGCTGGGTGCAGGAATGCCCCATCAATCCGACTCGCCAGACTTTGCCGGCAAATTCTCCCAACCCGCCGCCGATTTCGATTCCAAAACGGATGAGAAGGCTTGATCGGATCCGGACATCATTGACGTTATCGGGTATGCGAATGGTGTTGAGCATGGGAAGCCGCTCCTTTTCCGGTACCAGCATCGAAAGGCCCATGGTTTCGATGCCGGCAACAAGGGCTCGGTGGTTC
>MGQD01000022.1:4316-10859 GCA_001797695.1 Deltaproteobacteria bacterium RBG_13_49_15
TCCATAAATCATATTGACGGGCGCCGTATGATGATATTTTCTCTGGGAGCCCCAGTAATTCTGAAGCATGGACATGTCCAGGTACCAGCTTGAAACCGGCTTCCGCCGGGCTTCAATAGCTTTGACGGCGGACTGGCCAAACGACACCGGCGACAGACCTGGAGGGCATGAGATGCATTTCTGGGTTCCACTGTATGCGATGTCGATCTTCATCCGGTCGATCGATATATCCATCCCACCCAGGGATGTCACGCAATCGACTAAAAATAAGGCACCAATTTCTTTGGCGATAGCGGCCAGATCCTCCAGGGGTTGACACACGCCGGTGGATGTTTCGGCATGCACTACGGCGAGGACTTTGGGGCGGCAATCCCGGACCTGTTGCCGGACCGACTCCGGATCGATTGCCCTTCCCCATTGGCCGTCGATGCGGATGAGTTTGCCGCCGATCCGATTCACGATATCGGCCATCCGGGTGCCGAAGATCCCGTTGATGCATACCATTACTTCGTCGCCGGGTTCCACCAGATTGACCAAACAGGTTTCCATGCCGGCGCTTCCGGTCCCGGAGACCGGGATGGTCAATCGATTTTGAGTCTGAAACAGGTATCTCAGCAGTTCCTGAGTTTCATCCATGATCGTTAAAAAATAGGGATCGAGATGCCCGATGCACGGGGCAGCCATGGCCTGTAAGGTCCTTGCCGGAACCGAACTCGGGCCGGGCCCCATGAGTATCCGTTCGCCGGGAGCAAGGTCTTTAAACCGTTCCGATTGAATATCCATTTTGGAATCCTTTAAGGCGATAAATGGATCTATATTTATTCCCCAACCTGTGGTAAAAGATCCTTCATTCACTGCATTCAGGTTGTAGCACAAAACCATACAGAAGCTCTTGGCGAGTGTCAAGGGTCGGCATCGGAGAGGAGATTGGCGTTAACAGACGACGGGGTATATGGTTTTTGTTTGGAGAGGCGATGGCGCCGCCGATTTACTTCTGCTTAGCGTCGGATATGGAGGAAAAATGAAAAAAGAGGATTTCATGAGGGAAATCCTTGTGGGTCGCCGTAAACTGACCATCTTTGACATCCGGTTGCTGGAAAAAAAGGGGATTGCAAGAATTCAAAAGCTCCCGTTTTCAATCAAAATACTGGTAGAAAACCTATTAAGAAAATTGGATGGAAACGTGGTCAGGGAGGCGGATCTGCTAAATATCGCCGGATGGAAAGGGCGATATGACACGCCGGTTGAGATCCCGTTTCATCCATCCAGAGTGCTTATGCAGGACTTCACCGGAGTCCCTGCAATTGTGGACCTTGCCGCCATGCGGGATGCGGTCAGGGACTTAAAAAAGGATCCTGATTTGGTCAACCCCCTGGTCCCCACGGAACTTGTCATCGACCATTCGGTTCAGGTGGATTATTTCGGAACATTAAACGCCATTCATCAAAATGTGGCCAAAGAGTATGAACGGAACCGCGAGCGGTATGCATTTCTCAAATGGGCGCAAAAAAGCTTCCGAAACTTGAAAGTAGTCCCCCCCAATTCCGGAATTTGCCATCAGGTCAATCTGGAATACCTGGGAAGAGTGGTGATGACGGAAAAATACAAACTACAAACAATCGCTTATCCCGACACTCTGGTGGGGACCGACTCTCATACCACAATGATCAACGGAATCGGCGTATTGGGGTGGGGGGTTGGCGGCATCGAGGCTGAGGGGGTCATGCTGGGACAGCCATATTATATGACCATTCCAGAGGTCATCGGTGTCAGGCTGCTTGGCATGCTGAAGGAAGGTGTGACGGCGACGGATCTGGTGCTGATGATCACCGAGCTTTTAAGGAAAAAGGGCGTGGTCGATGCGTTCGTGGAATATTTCGGTCCGGGGATCAAAACGCTGACGGTGCCGGAGCGGGCGACCATTGCCAACATGACCCCGGAAAGCGGCGCCACGGTCAGTTTTTTTCCTATCGACGAAAAAACCATTGATTACCTTATGCTCACCAATCGCGCGGAGAAGGCCGGGGTTGCGGAGGCGTATTCCAGAGAGTTGGGCCTTTTTTATGTTGAGGCCGATACACCGGATTACACGGAAGTCCTTGAGATCGACCTGTCTTCGGTGCGACGGTCGGTGGCCGGGCCGTCGAGGCCCCAGGATCGAATCGAGATCGCTGATTTAAAGCGCACGTTTGCCGGTATTCTGGGATGTCGATACGACCGGGATACGGATCTTGCGCAACTGTCTCACTTCCATCATGAATCAGGGACCCAAACTGTGCGGGCATCCACGTGTCGGCCCGTCAGCCGGCGAATGCACGAGGTGGACCTGAATGGAAAGAAAGATCGTATCGGGGATGGAAGCATCGTCATTGCCGCCATAACCTCATGCACCAACACCTCCAATCCGGATCTTCTTGTGGGCGCCGGCCTGCTCGCTAAAAAGGCGGTTGAAAGGGGGCTTCGAGTTCCTCCTTCGGTAAAAACATCCCTGGTTCCAGGTTCAAAAGTGGTGAAACTATACCTGGACGATTCCGGCTTAATGCCCTATCTCGAAGCGCTCGGTTTTCATGTGGCGGGATTCGGGTGCACGACCTGTATCGGAAACAGCGGCCCCTTGCATGCTGAAATCGAGAAGGTGATATCAGACCAAGATTTGACCGTGGCAGCGATTCTTTCAGGAAACCGGAACTTTGAAGCCCGGATTCATCAGAGCGTCAGAGCCAATTTTCTGGCATCTCCCATGCTGGTGGTCGGCTTCGCCATTGCCGGAAGGATCGACATAGACATGACTACAGAGCCGGTTGGAGTCGATCCGAACGGGAATCCGGTTTATCTGGACGAAATCTGGCCCGGCAAGGATGAAGTCAGGGAAATCGTGGGAAAAAATCTGAAGCGGGTTTTTTATAAAAAAGAGTACGGGCGTATTTTCGAGGGTGACGAATTTTGGAAAACTCTTGATGTGAAGGAAAGCAAGACTTACCTTTGGGACAACGAATCCACATATATTAAAAAACCCCCCTACTTTGAAGATTTTACCCTTCGGCCCGGTTCTCCGTCGGATCTGAAAAAAGGAAGAGCCCTGGTTTGGGCCGGTGAGTCGGTGACTACCGACCACATTTCGCCTGCCGGAGCCATTCCGGAAGCCTATCCTGCCGGACGGTACTTGAAAGAGGAAAACGTAAAGCCGTCGGATTTCAATTCCTACGGCGCCCGGAGAGGCAATCACGAAGTTATGGTTCGGGGAACGTTTGGAAATATCCGGCTTAAAAACCGTCTGGCCAGCCCGAAAGAAGGGGGGTACACGACCAAATATCCTGAAAAAGCACAGATGTTTATCTTCGAAGCTTCACAGGCGTATCAAAGGGAGGGAGTGCCGCTCTTGGTTCTTGCGGGGAAGGAATACGGAACCGGCTCATCAAGGGACTGGGCTGCCAAGGGGATATCCCTTCTGGGGGTCAGGGCGGTTATAGCGAGGTCTTATGAACGGATCCATCGGAGCAATCTCGTCGGAACGGGCGTCCTTCCATTGATGTTTCTGGAAAATGAAACCCCGGAAAAGATCGGACTCGATGGATCTGAAGAATATTATATTTCCGATATTAAAGAAATGAAGCCAAGGAAAAGACTTACGGTTAAAGCGATAAAAGAAGACGGAAAGGAAATACGGTTTGAAACCATAGCGCGCCTCGATACGGTTGTAGAGGTCGAGTATTTTTTAAACAGAGGCATCCTTCCCTTCGTATTGAGAAAAATCTTAACTAAAACATGAAAAATGGCCGGGTCCGCAGGACGGGGTTTGATACGCAGAAAACGGTGAAAGGGTATATATGGCCAAGCCAAAACTAAAAGAGCATGTCATTAATTTAGACTGGTGCAAAGGGTGCGGGATTTGCATTGCATTTTGCCCAAAAAGCGTTCTAGAGCTCGATGAAAAAGAAAAGGTTGTTGTGGCAAGGGCAAAAGACTGCATCTGCTGCCAGCTTTGCGAACTGAGATGCCCGGACCTCGCCATTAAAGTCGAGATGGAATAAGGATCTGAAATGGAAAAAAAGATTTTATTTCTGCAGGGTAATGAAGCATGCGTGGAGGGGGCGCTATATGCCGGCCTGGATTTTTTTGCCGGGTATCCTATCACACCATCAACGGAGATTGCCGAACAGATGTCTTTCAGGCTCCCGAAGATCGGGGGAAAGTTCATTCAGATGGAGGATGAAATCTCATCCGTGTGCGCCATCATCGGAGCTTCTCTTGCCGGCCATAAGGTGATGACCGCCACCAGCGGGCCCGGCTTCTCCCTGATGCAGGAAGCACTGGGATATGCGATCATGACGGAAATTCCATGCGTGATCGTAAATGTACAGCGGGGGGGACCATCCACGGGGCTTCCGACCAGCGTATCTCAGGGTGATGTGAATCAGGCGAGATGGGGAACCCATGGAGACCATGCCATCATCGCATTGACCGCCTCAAATCATCAGGACGTATTCCTGATGACCGTGGAAGCGTTCAATCTGGCTGAAACCTACAGAACACCCGTGATTCTACTGTTTGATGAGGTGGTGGCACACATGCGTGAGCGGCTGGTTGTGCCCGAAAAAGATGAAGTTTCGCTGGTTCATAGGCTGCGCACATCCGTAAAAGAAGGGGTGGATTACCATCCATATCTGCCCCGGGAAGATGGACGGCTTCCCATGTCGGACTTCGGAGGTGTGCACCGGTACAACGTGACGGGGTTGTTCCATGACATGTGGGGATTCCCCTCCAGCAACCCCGGCGTCGTTCAGGGGCTCCTTCGCCATTTGATGGATAAGATAAATAACAATACCAACCGGATCAACCGATTTAAGAAATATGATTTGGACGATGCGGAAGTGGTTTTGATCTCCTATGGATCGAGCGCGAGGAGCGCTTTGCATGTGGTTCAAAATCGGCGCCCCAGGGGCGAGCGGTTGGGGCTCCTGGAACTGCAAACTTTATGGCCGTTCCCCTTTGACGTTGTTCGGGATGTCTGCAGGAATGCCCGATTCGTATTGGTGGTGGAAATGAATATGGGGCAAGCCCTCCAGAGCGTCAAATTGGCGGTTGATGAGCCGGGGAAAGTATTTCTGGCAAACCGGATAGACGGTTCGTTCATTACACCCACCGATATTCGGAACGTTCTTAGAGTGATTCAGGGAAAGGGGGTATGAGAGGATGCCGGTTAAGGATTATATCAGGGAGCGCTTTTTCCCTCATCTCTGGTGTCCGGGTTGCGGCCACGGGATCGTTTTGAACGCACTAATCCGGGCAATCGAAAAACTAGGGCTGAGCAAAAACGAGATCGCGATGGTATCCGGGATCGGGTGTTCCTCCCGAATATCGGGGTATGTTGATTTTCATACCTTGCATACCATCCACGGCCGTGCACTCGCGTTTGCCACCGGCCTTAAACTCGGTTTGCCCTCATTAAACGTCATCGTTCCCATGGGAGACGGAGATGCTCTTGCCATCGGCGGAAACCATTTTATTCACGCAGCCCGGCGGAATATCGAGATGACGGCCATCATCATGAACAATCGAATTTACGGCATGACCGGAGGTCAGTACTCCCCGCTGTCCGGATACGGAACCATGGCCACAACCGCTCCGTTTTCCAATATCGACCATGATTTCGACGTGGTTGACCTTTCCATTGCAGCAGGAGCTACCTTTGTGGCGCGAACCACCACTTTTCATGTTCATCAGTTGATTGATATCCTTCAGCAAGCGATCCTGCATGAGGGCTTTTCAGTGGTGGAGGTCCTTTCCCAATGCCCGACCTATTTCGGTCGGAAAAATAAAATGGGAAGCGCTGCAGATATGATGACTCATTATAAAGATCAGACAACACCGATCGGATCCAAAGCCAAGAAGGAAAATCCGGCTCTGATCGAGCGGGGGGTCTTTGTTCAAAAAGAGATGCCTGAATACTGCAAGGAATATGATAAAATCATCGAACGGGCGATGGGTCGATCAGAGTCGACTCCCATCTCATAAGCTGTAGGTTGAGGAACGGGTCGAGGGGGCGCAGCATGGAACGGTGCAGAATGGTTTTTTCAGGTTCAGGGGGGCAAGGGGTCGTAACGGCGGCCATCATTCTCGCAGAAGCGGCAGTGCTTTATGAGAATCTCGTAGCTGTTCAGTCTCAGTCGTATGGGCCGGAAGCCAGGGGAGGTGCCACCCGGTCCGATGTCATCATATGGGATTCCGAAATTTTTTTCCCAAAAGTGACCGAACCGAATGTTCTGGTCTGTTTAACCCAGGAGGCGTACAACCGGTTCTATTCCATCATCCGGCCAGGAGGACTACTTATCACCGATACCCGTTATGTGAAAACCCAAAGCAAGGTGGATGCTCAGCAGAAAGAACTGCCGATGTATCAGGCGGTCATGGAAAGGATCGGAAAACCGATCGTATTCAATATCTGCATGCTGGGCGCCGTAGTGGGGTTGACCGGTATTGTGAAGCCCGAATCGGTCATGAAAGTTTTGGAGGACCGGATACCGAGCGGCTTTATCAACATCA
>MGQD01000022.1:10914-16785 GCA_001797695.1 Deltaproteobacteria bacterium RBG_13_49_15
CGGTTTATTTTGGCGGAGGAACCCCTTCGGTGATCCCCCCTACCGGAATCCATCAGATCCTTGAAGCATGCCGGAGCAAATTTAATCTGCTTGCGGATGCGGAAATCACCCTTGAGATCAACCCCAAAACAGTGGATAGGAAAAGCCTTTTGGAGTATCGTCAGGCCGGCGTCACCCGGGTCAATATCGGTGTTCAATCCTTCAACGATCATCACCTTGCCTTTCTGGGGCGTCTGCATGATCAACACGATGCCGCGGATGCCATCCGATGGGCCCGACATGCGGGGTACGATAGTTTAGGACTCGATTTGATATATGGGATTCCAGGGCAGACGACGGAGAGCTGGCTGTCCGATCTAGAAAAGGCGCTGGAATTCATGCCGGATCATCTCTCCTGTTATCTGCTGACATATGAACCGGGAACCCCCCTGCATGTTGATCTTCGCGAAAAAAAAATCCGGAAAATGCCGGAAAAACATGCGGCCCGGCTTTTTCTGAAAACCGATTCGCATCTTGAGAAATGCGGCTATGAACATTACGAGATTTCCAATTTTGCCGGAAAAAAGAATGAGTTTGCTCCTTTTGCCCGGTCTAAGCATAATCAGAAATACTGGAACTTTGCCCATTACATCGGGCTTGGCCCGGCAGCCCATTCATTTAATGGATATGAGAGGTCTTGGAACTGCAGAAGCCTTGAAGAGTATATCCGTCAGCTTGCCTTAGAAAAGCGTCCTTTAGCCGGGAAAGAGACTTTATCAAGAGACCAGCAGGCGCTCGAGGCGATCTATTTGGGACTTCGTAAGAGGGAAGGGATTTTAGTGGAATCGTTTGAAAAAATGACAGGGATTCCGTTTTTTTCAACCTTTTCAGAAGCGATAACCCCTCTTTTGAAACAGAAGATGATTCAGGTGACGACGGAGTCTTGCTCGCTCACCGCAGACGGGATGCTTTTCCACGAAAGCATCTGCCGACGGATTGCGGATTGCGTTCCTCCGCTTTGAGACAGCGGTGTCAAATCTAGATTTTTAATTTTAGGTTGTCGAGCTTATCCCTGTTACCGTCCTTCCGCAGCGATGTCTTGGATAATTATGTCGATAATATTTTTATTAAAACTCCGATATAAAACCGTGCGTGGCTGATCGGCGCCGCCATATTGGCGCGATGGTTGGCAAAAATACTGCTCAGGCTGCTGTTTGTAACCATCCAGGGATCGATTTTTGTGGCGATAAGACACGATTCAATGGCATGATGAAGGACTTCTGTTCCTTTCCGGGATTCCACAATCTCATTGAAATCCGTCTGCACCGCCTCGAGGATGGCCAATAACGCACCGGCCACCCCTTTTGCGTAAAAGAAATAATCGTCTGCCATAAAGTAAGAAACCGGTTGACCGTTTTTTTCCTTCTGCTTGACCAGATTCTCATCACAGCTTCCCAAAAGGTCTTCATATGCTATCAGCAGCGGAATCAGATTGTCGGTCCGGGTATAGAACGCGGCCTCTCCTTTTTCGAGTTTCTTAAAATATATTCTTAATTCCTCAAGTCCCATCTTGTATTTGGATTCAGCCGACGGAAACCAATATTTATCGGGTTTGATCATAAACCAGTTCATAGCGTTTTCCAGATTTTTATCAAACGCTTCGGTGCTGCCGGTCCGGGAAACCCGTTCCGCCAGGATGACCGAGCTCCGCCGGGTTACTTCCAAAACCCCGAGTTGAAACGTGTTGACGTTGTCGGTGAAACGGATAAGGTCGTTGGACCGCCAACCCCAAAACCGTTCTTTCAGTTCATATTCAAGAGGTTTGATCAGGGCATCCACAAAGGCCATCCCTTTTGCAGGAAAGAAACGTTTGGCAGGATGAAGCGTCTCGTTTGCTTTTGAAGCGCTTTTCGTTTCGGTTGGTGATTCCTGCTGTTGCTCCAGAGAAACGTGCTCCGGGGAGGCTTCATGGGGTTTTTCTGGAATCGTGATATGTCCGATCGCCTTTTCCGTTTCGCTTTTAGCGATCTCTTTTTGGCCTTGGGTTTTCGGTTTTTTAAAGAATCCGATCATCGACCCGGCGATCCACAGAACGACAACCGTCAAAAGGACGCCCACAATGGCGCGCTTTGTCAGGAAGCGCTTGAATCCCGCCTGCCCGCCCTCTTCATTTCCACTCTTTTCAAAATCTTCCATGATATCCGCCGTCTTTCTAATTGGTGGCTTTGCTTCGAAGCCTTCGAATATCGCCGATCCGGATGGTGATGTGTTTTAGATCGAAATACTCAATCAACGGGATGAGATATTTTCTGGAAACGCCGGCCAGCTCCTTAAATTGAGGAGTTGTCATTTCCCGGTTCTGCTCAAGAAAATCAACAAGTCTTTTTTTTAAGTCGTTTATAGCGCTGGTGTGGAAAAAAAGATCTTCCTTTACCTTAATCAGCTCGCCTTCGTTAACAAGAACCATGAGGATGTCCGATCCATGCTTCGGATTGAGATCCAAGTCTTTAACAAGCTCCGTAAAATAGGGCGGAGTCAGAAAACTGTGGCGATACATTTCGAGAATTTTTTTTCGAATCGCCGTCTGGTCTTTTCCAAGCATCACCTCATGGGAGGCCACACGAAGCGCTTGCTCCTCTTGCTGGATCGACTTCTCGTTAATCATTTGCTGGATTGCAAGGTTAAAAACCTTTCCATGAAGATGGTGAGGGAATTTGGATCTGAGCTCTTCCTTGGGCATTCCGGTTTTTAAGGGGAACAGGTCATGGTATCCTTTTAAGTGATTGAAAATGTTTTCTTTTAACGTCTTAAAAACGTCAGAGTGGATATAGACCCGGGTTTCCTTGTCCGATAAAAGGATGCGGCGCTGAGAAAGAAACCCCTGAAGGATGTTTTCGAGCTTCTTTTCCTGGGTATTGGTCATGATCAGCAGATCGAAAAACGAAATGCCGTGATAGTCGGATTGGCGGATATGATAAAGGATGACCTCGTCGGGCGGATCCGAAGCGATCCGTTTTAGTCCGTCGACGATATCCGTTTTAAACCGTTTATGTTTAGGTGGGATGGGGTTAAGGATATATCCGCCGCCGATGGTCCGGACCGGAGAATAGCTTCGAACCACATATCGATCATCCTTTACGGCAGCAATCGGAGCGTCAAGGCGAATTTGAGCTGCCGCTGTCTGTCCCGGGGGAAGCTCGTCGGCTTCGAGGAGGATCAGGTTTCCAAGCATTTCGCTCGTACCTGTATGAAACCGGATGCGGGTCCGGTTTTTGACCGGTTTCGCATTGCTTTTCAAAAAATGAAACATCACGTCGATCATATAAGTCGGTTTCAGAGTTTCCGGCCGGGCGATCACATCCCCGCGGTTAATCATCGTTTTTTCCACTCCCTGGAGGTTGATCGCCGTCCGCATCCCGGCCTCGGCTCTTTCGACGGACTGGTTATGAACCTGAATTCCGCGGACCTTTGAAGAAATGCCCGAAGGGTAAATCATAACCGGCTCCCCTGCATTCACAAACCCGGAAATAAGAGTCCCCGTAATGACTGTGCCGAATCCTTTCATGATAAAGACCCTGTCAATGGGAATGCGGAGCAGACTCGAAGGAGGGCGGAGAGGAATCTTCCCGCTCAACTCGCTCAAAGTCTTGACAAAGACGTCAAGCCCCTTCCCGGTGGAAGATGAGACCGGCACGATGGGAGCATTTTCCAAAAACGTTCCCCGAATAAAATCCCGGATCTCTTCTTGGACCAGGTCCAGCCATTCGTTATCTACCAGATCGATTTTGGTCAATGTCACCACGCCGAACCGGATCCCCAGCAGCGAACATATTTCCATGTGCTCAACGGTCTGGGGCATGATCCCTTCATCCGCGGCGATCACCATTGCGACCAAATCGATCCCGGTGGCGCCTGCAACCATATTTTTAACAAATTTTTCATGCCCGGGGACATCCACGATCCCCAATCGCTCTCCGGTAGGGAGGTCCAGGGAGGCAAAACCCAATTCAATGGTGATGCCGCGCTCTTTTTCTTCCTTGAGCCGATCCGTGTCGATTCCGGTGAGGGCCTTGATCAGGCTGGTTTTACCGTGATCAATATGGCCGGCGGTTCCTAATATAATCTGTTTCAAGTAAGGAACGCTCCTATGGTATCAAGCATCGACCATCCGTATGAGTAACCTTGGCTATGGTTTGTTTCTGTTCCTCAGATACTCCGTGACATATGCCATTCCAACCAGGAAAACCGCCAGTCCGCCCGCAAGAAAAGGGTCTGTCCGGCCAAAAAACATCCGGGTGAGTACAACGGCAAAGACACATCCTAAAATGGCGCGAATGATGAAGATCGGAAGTCGAATCAAAGAGGCTTACTTTTCATCCGGTTTTCAGTAATTCGTTTCTACGGAATTTTCCTGATCAATGCGTAACCTTCATGATATCTTATTTTATTACCGCACATGCCTATTTTGGTCAACAACAAACAGATTTATCACCGGTCATGAAACGATTGTTACGGCAACTGTTCAAGGAATAAGAGGGCTTATATTGACTTTCGGATGATCTTTTGGCATCATACAAAACATTTTGAATTTAGGAGAAAGCATCTTTAAGGAGCGATTATGGTCAAAGTCGGGATTATCGGCGGATCAGGGTTGGATGATCCGGATATTTTCAAGCGATCCTCGGAGCTGGAAGTCGAAACCCCTTATGGCGTACCCTCTTCACCCATTTCCCTTGGGTATATCGGTGGTAAGGAGATGATGCTTCTTTCAAGGCATGGAAGGCGACATCAATTCAGCCCAACGCAGGTCAATTCCAGGGCCAATATATGGGCCCTAAAAAAAGAAGGGGCGACACATATCATCTCCACCACCGCATGCGGCAGCCTCAAAGAGGAAATCGGAAGGGGAGATTTTGTCATCGTTGATCAATTTATCGATTTCACACGGCATCGGAAATCAACGTTTTTCGAATCGTTTGAAGCCGGAACCCATCATACGGCCATGCCTGATCCTTTTGATCCTCAGTTGCGAAAGATTCTTTATGAGGCATCCATGGAGCTCGGTTTCCGGACCCATTCCAAAGGGACGGTGGTTACCATAGAAGGCCCGCGCTTCTCCACGAGAGCCGAATCAAAAATGTTTCGAATCTGGGGAGGCGAAATTATTAATATGTCTGTTGCAACGGAAGCTATATTGGCCAATGAAGTGAATATACCATACGCATGCGTTGCCATGTCAACGGATTACGATTGCTGGAAAGAGGATGAAGTCCCGGTCTCATGGGAAGAAATCCTGAGTGTCTTTCATCAGAATGCTCAAAATGTTAAAATGCTGTTGATAAACGCCATAAGCAAAATCAAATGAGGTTTGACTCATGGATCTAAAAAGCGCAATTCGGACGATCCCCCACTGGCCCGTAGAAGGCGTGATGTTCAGGGACATCACTACTCTTTTGCAAAACCCCGTCTCATTTAAAGCGGCGTGCGACCGATTCTACGAGCGATACAAGGTGATGAAGATCGACAAGGTGGCTGGAATCGATGCCAGAGGGTTTATTTTTGGAGCAGTACTGGCGTATCAGTTGAATGTCGGGTTTGTTCCGATCCGGAAGAAAGGGAAGCTCCCTTATAAAACCGTCAGCGCGGAATACACCCTCGAATATGGGACATCTACCGTTGAAATTCACGAAGATGCTGTTCAGAAGGGAGACCGGGTTTTGATCATAGACGACCTGATTGCAACCGGAGGAACGATTTCAGCCGCCACCAAACTGGTGGAAAAACTGGGAGGCGAAGTCGTGGAATGCGCATTTTTAATCGGGCTTCCGGATCTTAAAGGGTGGGAGATGATTAAAGAATACAAAACCTTTACCCTCACCGAGTTCGAAGGGG
>MGQD01000022.1:16931-17281 GCA_001797695.1 Deltaproteobacteria bacterium RBG_13_49_15
GCACATCAGGTCCTAAAGCCGAATATACGATCAGGGAAAACGGATGATAGACCGGCAGGAGCCTGGGGGTTCGGGCGTTTAAAACGATCAGATCCGCATCTTTCCCTTTTTCGATGGAGCCGATCCTCTTGTCCAGGCCGATGGCTTTGGCGCCTTCGATGGTGGCCATCCTTACCACCGTTTCGGCATCCATGAGGGTTGAATCCAGTGCGCTGGCTTTATGCAGCTTTGCCGCAACATCCATCTCGGAAAAAAGATCCAGATTGTTGTTGCTCGCGCAACCGTCGGTCCCAAGACCCACTGTTACACCGGCTTTCAGCAGCCGGGGAATCGGAGCGATTCCCGAGGCA
>MGQD01000022.1:17360-17648 GCA_001797695.1 Deltaproteobacteria bacterium RBG_13_49_15
ATACCGCATGAACGAGTAGGGTCTGTTCATCCAACAGCCCCAACTGATCGAGATATCGGACTGGAGTAGCCTGATGAATGGCGTTCATCCGCTCCCATTCCGTCTTGATTTCCGCAGCATGAATTTGAAACAAAACTCCATGATCCCTTGCCGCTGATTTTGCCCGCACCAACGTCTTTTTCGAACACGTATAGGGAGAGTGGCAGAAAATAGAAGGGGTCACGGTGGGATAGGCGTTTATCCATTTTTGAATAAAAGCGACGGCTGTGGGGATATGCTGCCGGGGGT
>MGQD01000023.1:0-5709 GCA_001797695.1 Deltaproteobacteria bacterium RBG_13_49_15
GGGATCGGTTTTGGAAAGCGGATTGAACACAACCTGGCGCTGATTCGAAATCTATCCCGATTCCTTGATCTTGGGGTTCCGATTCTTGTGGGTCCTTCAAGAAAAGCATTTATCCGTAAACTCCTAAAGAGCAAGGAAATCCAAGACCTTTCTCCTGATCTGCCCGTTGTAGGGATTGGAACACAAGCGGCGGTAGCCGCTTGCGTGCTGAACGGCGCACATATCGTCAGGGTTCACGATGTTGAGGCAACGTGCACTACGCTCAGAATCATTGATGGGATTAAAAACAGCTAGAAGCAAACTCAATCTCCTGGTTTTTTTAGCTGCCTCGTTTTGGGCTTGGGGATGCGGCCAGGCGATAGAATCGGATATCTTTGTTCCGATCCGTTTGGATCGCATTCCTCAAGGGATCGCTATCGGAGGCGATTCTCCCAAAGGGATTGAAATCCGGGTCCGCGGGACCCGGTCCCAGATTCGGAAGCTTTTCAACCTTAAATTGCATTTCCCCATCGACTTGGCCCAGGCCTGGGAAGGGTCGACGATCGTCTCTATTAAGCCGGAAGCCTTGATGCTCCCCGAAGGGATCACCGTCTTAAAAATCGAACCATCGCAGCTCATGCTTCGTCTGATCAAGGAGGAGGAAAAAAAGGTCGTATTTTCCGAAAAAATGATCTTAAAAAAGTTGATGCAGATCCCGGTCAACGGAAAAGGGACCTCTTATCCATTCCGGATCACACCGCCGGTAATCAATATCGAAGTCAAAGGGCCGGTTCATCTCATTGATCAGCTTGAACACAACGGGACACTTCATGTGTACATGGATCTGAAGGATTTAAAAAAAGCAGGGATTTACCCAAGACGGGCAACGATCTCACTCCCGGTTGGCATTGTCCTGGTTTCTACGAAACCTGAAATTTTTACGGTAACTTTATTCACTCCGCCGGAAGGAAGAGAATCTTTTTTGAAACATCCTTCCGTCACTCCGAACCAGGGGGGAGAATCCACTTATTGATTCGGTTCTGCACCGGTAGAAAGGAGAAAAATGCTTCTGGTCGTTGATGTAGGAAACACCCATACGGTTTTAGGGATTTACAAAGGGAAAGAACTGGTTAACCATTGGCGGGTCCACACGGAAAAGAAAACAACGGAAGATGAAATTAATGTGCTGATCAGTAACCTGTTCGCTCAAAAAGGAATTTCCATGAGAGATATCCGGAAGACCGTTATCTCCTGCGTATTCCCCCCCATTGTTATGATCCTTGATGCATTTTGCCAAAAATATTTAGGTCATGCGCCGCATTGGGTCAATTCCAAGTCCTATCCGGCCATGCCCATCCTTACAACAAACCCTTCCGAAGTTGGGGCGGACCGGATTGTGAATGCCGTTGCGGCATATCAGAAATATCGGACAAGCCTGATCGTCATTGATTTCGGGACTGCCACTACTTTTGACGTTGTGTCGTCAAGGGGTGAATACCTTGGAGGCGCAATCTGTCCGGGAGTCTATATCTCTTCAGAAGCGTTGTTTCAGGAAGCTTCCAAACTTCCCAGAGTGGAGATTTTTCTTGCTCCTGAATGCGTGATCGGAAAGGACACCATCAGCGCTATCAAATCCGGAATCATTTATGGATACGCCAGTCTGGTGGATGGAATGGTGCGGCGGATCCAAAATGAGATGAATGAAAAAGCCAAGGTGATCGCCACCGGCGGACTTGCCCATTTGATTCATAATGTCTCGGAAACGATCGAATCGGTGGAGCCGACGCTCACCCTTGAGGGATTGCGGATCATCAGCGAAAGCGATTAAAGATGATCCAGCCCGAAAGCTTTATGAAGGGCTCTTACGGCAAGCTCCGCATATTTTTCCTCAATGACGCACGAAACACGGATCTCCGACGTGGTGATCATCTGAATGTTGATATTTTCCTTGGCAAGTGCTGAAAACATCTTTGCAGCTACGCCCGAGTGGCTTCTCATCCCGACACCGGTAATGGAGACTTTTGCGATGTTTTCATCTCCAAAAATATCTTCTGCCCCGATTTCCCCGGCCACCCTCTTTTCGATTTGCATCGCCTCCCGGTAATTCCCGCTAGGGATGGTAAAGGTGAGATCGGTTTTCCCGTCGGTTTCCGGATTTTGGATGATCATGTCCACTACTATTCCGGCTTCCCCTATGGGACCAAGAATCTTGGCTGCAATTCCGGGTTTATCGGGAACTTTTGTTATCGTAATACGGGCTTCATTTTTACTGGAAGTCACACCGGTGACGACAATGCTTTCCATATCCTTGTCCGGGTTGATAACCATGGTTCCCTCCTCCTCACTAAAGGATGATCTCACATGCACCGGGACATTGTACCTTTTGGCGAACTCCACCGATCGGATTTGAAGGACCTTCGCTCCCAGGCTTGCCATTTCCATCATTTCATCGTAAGAAATTTTCTTGAGTTTTTTCGCTTTCTTGCAAACATTCGGATCAGCTGTGTAGACACCTTCCACATCCGTATATATTTCGCAGACATCGGCTTTCAGTGCGGCAGCAATGGCAACCGCAGATGTATCCGAACCTCCCCGCCCCAGTGTCGTTATATTACCGTCCGGATCGCATCCCTGAAAGCCCGCAACCACAACAATATGCCTTTCCCGGATCAGGTCCCGGATCCGGGTAGCGCCGATTTCAAGGATTCTGGCATTTCCGAATGTTTTATCGGTGACGACTTCGGCCTGATAACCCAGTAAGGACATGGACGGATATTTCATGGATTTGAGCAACATGGCCAAAAGAGCAGCGGTGGTTTGTTCGCCGGTGGCAAGCAGAACATCGAGCTCCCGCTTGTCCGGCAGATCGGTCACCTGTTTGGCAAGTTGAATCAATCCATCGGTGACGCCGGCCATAGCCGAAAGGATGACGACCACGTTGTTACCCTGGTCATAGCTTCGAACCACTCTCCGGGCGACATGCCGGATCCGTTCCGGATTGGCAACCGATGTCCCGCCAAACTTCATCACGATCAGCCCCATGGTTATACCAATTCCTCCATCAGATGGTTTAATATTTCAACGGATACCGCTCCGCTTGCAACCAACAGGATGTCTCTTGATGCATCATCCGTCATTTCAAAATGAGCATGAATATGATCCCCGAGTGCTTCTTTTCCGATCCGGTCGGCCCATTCGATGGCTACTACGCCGCCGCTTTCGAGGATCTCTTCAAGTCCGAGTTCTCCAATATCCGAACGGTTTTCGATGCGATATAAATCCACATGAAAAAGAGGTAAGCGGCCGGCATATTCATGGATCAGTGCAAACGAAGGGCTGGTGACCTCATCTTCATCGGATTTGCCGATTCCGTCGGCGATCCCTTTTACGAATACCGTTTTCCCGCTTCCCAAATCGCCGGTCAATGCAATTACGGCGCCGCTCTTAACGGCTTCTCCCAGCTTTCGACCGATCGCCCGGGTTTGTTCAGGAGAACAGGTGGTCATCCGGAACAAGTCCCCACCGTCACCTTTCGAATTTGCTCCGGAATGGCATGCATCACTTCCGAGGCCAAATATCCAATGGGACCTCTTCTTTCAAGAAGCATATCGGCTGCCAATCCGTGCAAAAACACCCCGGCGCATGCCGAATCTTGGGGGGAATACCCCTGGGTTATCAATCCGGCGATCACTCCGGTCAGGACATCCCCCATACCCCCGGATGCCATACCCGGATTTCCGGTCGGGTTTATAAATACCTTTCCGTTCGGGAGTGCGACAACCGTCCGCGCTCCCTTTAGCACAAGATATACGGAATGCGCTTGGGCAAAACACCTGGCATAACCGATCCGGTCTTTTTGTATCTCTTTAGGAGAGGCTCCAATAAGCCTTCCCATCTCTCCCGGATGGGGGGTCAACACCAAAGGAGCCCTCGCTTTTTTTAATATATCCGTCTGTTTAGCCAGGCAATTCAGGCCGTCGGCATCAATGACCATGGGGAGCCGGCTTTCCTGAATGAGGCGGCAGACCAGTCGGATAGTTTCTTCGGTGGTTCCCAGCCCGGGGCCGATGGCAAGGCATTTTTTTCCTGGAATGATTGCTGCAACGGCATTCAGGGCCGATTCTGCGATGATTCCGGATCCGCTTTCCGGAAGGGGGAAGGTCATGATCTCCAGAGCCAGAGTTTCGACCGTGGAATTAAGGCTTTCCGGGATTCCCAGAGTTACGAGACCTGCTCCTGAACGCATGGCTGAAAGGGCCGTCATGGCAGCAGCACCGGTTTTTCCGGCTGATCCGGCGATCACCAGCAGGTGGCCGGTATCTCCTTTATGGTTATCCATGGGCCTCGGCTTTAGGATTGCTCCAACAGCGTCTTCGGTGATCAGTGTCTGCTTCGGGGCTACCTGATCCGCAATGAAGGGAGGGATTCCGATATCAACGATTTCAAGCTCTCCGGTAAAACTGGAGCCGGGATAGAGGAGATGCCCTATTTTTGCAAATGCGAAGGTGGCGGTCACATCGGCCTGAATACAGGCGCCGCAAATCTGTCCGGTATCCGGGTTGAGTCCGGATGGGATATCGACTGAAAATACCGGTTGATTTAAGCTGTTGATAAAGTCGATGATCTCTTTGTAATATCCAGTGACATCCAAATGAAGGCCGGTCCCAAAGATGGCGTCCACCCAGAGCCCTTTATGACGCATTCCAACCGAATGATCCAGGAATGAATTTCTGTCGGGGATCTGGATCAGCGGGACGTTGAGCGGCGCCAAAAGCTCCAGATTCGATGCCGCATCTCCTTTTACCTGATGGGACTCCCCCAGAAGATAAACCGTCACATCAATCCCTCTTTGAGCCAGATAACGGGCAATGACAAATCCGTCGCCCCCGTTATTTCCTTTTCCCGCAACAATACCGACGCGTTGATGCGATAGGTCGGGGAATCGGGAAAAAAGAATCTCGGTGGCGCCTTTTCCGGCATTCTCCATCAAAAGACGGCTGGGAAGCCCGAACGACTCGATGGTGAGTCGATCCATTTCCCGCATTTCGTTGGAACTGACCAGATACATGATATGGGCGCCCCTTTCTTGAGATAAAACGGGTATGCCGGCTAAAGCTGTCGTATCAGGGCCAGCATTTCTTTTACCGCTCGTTCAAGCCCCACTAAAACCGCTCTAGAAATGATGCTGTGCCCGATGCTGAACTCATCAATTTCGCAAACGCCTTTGAAATACGTAATCGTTTGATAACCTAGACCATGTCCTGCATTGACCCCAAGTTTAAGTTCATGGGCATGCCTTGCTGCGGATACGATTTCTAAAAACGCTTCCTCTTTACCCTTCAGGGTTTCGGCTTCACAAAATTTCCCGGTGTGAATTTCAACGATATCGGCGCCGATTTGCCGGGCCAATTCAATCTGTCGGGGAACCGGATCGATGAAAATGCTTACCGGAATCCCTCCCTTTTTCAGGGTTGCAACAGTATTTGAAACGACATCGGCGCATGCGATGAGATCAAGCCCTCCTTCAGTCGTCAGTTCCATTCGTTTTTCCGGAACAAGGGTGACAAGGTCCGGTTTGGTGTCCAGTGCAATGGAGACCATTGCATCAGTGGAAGCCATCTCAAGGATCATTTTGGTCTGGACAACATCTCGAATCATCCGAACATCTCGATCTTGGATATGGCGGCGGTCTTCTCGTAAATGCACGACCACCCCATCCGCCCCTGCCAG
>MGQD01000023.1:5737-5923 GCA_001797695.1 Deltaproteobacteria bacterium RBG_13_49_15
TCCGGGTACCGGACTTCTCTTGTCTGCCGAAGTGTCGCAACATGATCCACATTCACTGCGAGTCTTGCCATCGATCCCTCCATAATGTTGATGAAATAAAACTGTGCATGCTCTAATCCCCAGAGACTGCCAAGTCAATATCGCTTTTAGCAATTTCTTTGCCTTATTTCAAGACCGATCCCTTAC
>MGQD01000024.1:0-100 GCA_001797695.1 Deltaproteobacteria bacterium RBG_13_49_15
TGAACCGATGCCAGCACTTCTGACAGCTCTTTTTCAGAAATCTCCCCTTCACGCAGTACTTGTGGTGGGTCCTTCGTGACATCGACCACCGTCGAACCGG
>MGQD01000024.1:147-1755 GCA_001797695.1 Deltaproteobacteria bacterium RBG_13_49_15
TTCGCCGGAAAAATGATGGTCAGTTTTCCTGGCCAAAATGCTTCCATCAGATGAAAAGCGGCAGGTGAAATCAAGGCGACAAGGTCATCGAGATCCGAACGTTTCCCGATGATGACGGAGATCGGCTTATCCGGCGGACGTCCTTTGATGGCAATGATTTTTTGGAGAGCTGCTTCGTTTCGTGCATCGGCGCCCAGTCCGTACAGCTTGCGGGTGGGAAAGATGACAATCCCTCCGGCTTTAATGATGGCGCATGCCTCAGCAATAATAATCGGCTCAGGATACAGGGGATGAATGAACCTATGATTGGTTTTTTTAATGGTTAACCTGTTCCTCGATTTTTTTTGCCTTTTCTTCCACTTGATCGGCCATTTCCTGTTTAAAAGAGGCGAGCTTTTGTTGAAGGGATGAATCGCTCAGGGCCAGTATCTGGACTGCGAGAATGCCGGCATTTCCGGCGCCGGGTTTTCCGATTGAGACGGTGGCCACCGGAACCCCTGGGGGCATCTGGACGGTAGAAAGAAGCGAATCAAGACCTTTCAGGGCCGATGAATCGATGGGAACGCCGATGACCGGAAGCGAGGTGTGAGCGGCCATGACACCGGCCAGATGGGCGGCGTGCCCGGCGCCGGCGATGATGACGCCGATTCCCCGCGATTTGGCGGCAGCAGCATATTCGGCTGCCCGCTTCGGGCTCCGGTGGGCGGAAGCCACCGTCATTTCATAAGGGATGCCGAATCGCTTCAAAACGGCTGCCGCTTCCTGCATGATGTCCATATCCGAATCGCTCCCCATGACCACCCCGACTTTTGGTCCGTTGCGCGTTTCTTTGCTCCTTTTTTGATTTTTTTTCAATTCAGCCTCCTCCACTTCATTTTGTACTCGCACGCTTTTCTTTTTGAGCTTTTTTGGCCAGTTTTTCCAGAATCGCTTGTTTGCATCCATCCAGCTCTTTTCGATCCAGGCGCGATCCTGCCATGCCGCCGTTTAAAGCGATTTCAGACAGATAACACGTTCCGTCTCCTGTCACCTGGATATCGATGTGAGCATAGGGGAATTTTCCACGCTCCATGGCCGAGCGGCAAAAAATCTGCGTCTTGCGATCCGTGTGATATGGCTCACTTGCCCCGCCGGCTGAAAGGTTCTGTCTGAAATTATCCGGGTTGTTGCGGGCATAGGCATCAATCAAATTTCCGGCGATGATGATGCGCACATCGGTAAAACGATTTAAAAAAGGCTGAAGGACAAAGGGATATGCCGGTTCCATCATTGAGGTGACATTGTAAAGGAGTTCGACCGAGTCCCATTTTCGGATGCCGTGGCCGCAATGCATCCGGTCTTCCTTGGTCACCACGGCAGTGACTCCTTCCCGGTGATACTGATTGCCGGATTCAATGAGGTCCGCCCGCCGGGCGATCACCCGGGTATTCGGGAGCATCCACTCTTTCAGCAGGGTCGCCTGGGCTGTTTTTGAGCCGTTTAACATCTGTGAAAGCGGGGATGGAAAACAGCAAACGCCCCGTTCCAGGAGGTCAATGAAGATCGTTTTTTTAAGATGTGCCGACGAGATGGTTCCGATGAAGATATCCCCGGCGGCAAGCTGGTCAT
>MGQD01000024.1:1775-5568 GCA_001797695.1 Deltaproteobacteria bacterium RBG_13_49_15
AGATTTCGAATGATCATGGGATGCGCGCCGCTCTTTTTCCTCAATGCCAAGCTGAATCAACCGGTCAAGTAGTTCGCTAAATGGAATCCCGCCCACAGCCGCCGCCTGAGGGAGGAGGCTTGTGGCCGTCATTCCCGGGATGGTATTCGTTTCCAGAACATACACGTCTTTGTCTTGCAGGATCATGTCGGTCCGGCTGTATCCTTTGCAAAAGAGCGACCGGTGGGCGCGGATGGCGCAGTCCTTGGCTTTGTCGGCAAGTGTTTGGTCGATGCGGGCCGGGCAGATCTCCCTGGAGGCGCCTGCCGTATACTTGGCCTCGTAGTTAAAAAATTCATGCGAGGAATCGGGTATGATTTCGATGAGGGGGAGTGCTTTTAATTCATCGTTTCCGATAACCCCGCCCGTGAGTTCAATTCCATGGATATATTTTTCGATGATGACCGTGTCATCGTGCGAAAAGGCGCCATTTAGAGCCGGCCTGAGCGCGATTTTATCCCTGACGATGCTGATTCCGACGCTGGAACCGGCCCCCGAAGGCTTGACCACCAGTGGAAGCCCGATCTGTCGGGTCCATCCCTCCGGATCAAAATGGGTTTTTGGGGTGACGACGATATAAGGGGGGGTAGTCAACCCTGCTTTTTCATAAAACGTTTTGGCGGCAAGCTTGTTCATGGCCAGGGCGCTTCCCAAAACGCCGGATCCCTGATAGGGGATCTTCAGGAGATCAAGGAGCCCCTGCACGGTTCCGTCTTCGCCATAAGGGCCATGAAGGATGATCAGCGCTGCATCGATTTGGGGTGCATCCGCCACCAGCCGGGACAGGTCGGTTTTCGGATCGTATCTTAAAATGCGGTATTTTTCTTTGTCGAGGACCTGATATACTTGGTTCCCGCTGTTTAAGGAAACTTCCCGCTCGGAGGAAATTCCTCCGGAAAGAAGGGCAACGGTCAATTTTTTCATAGATGAAACCTCACTGCATTCGCTTTGCTTTTGTCCTTCTTACCCTCTTTCCCGGAGCTCAAGCGGTCAACGAGCTTCCCGGTGTATTGTTGGGGCATATCGAGCTCAATGGTGGATTTTCGCATGGAATTGAGCTTCATGATCAAAAAATTCAGTTTCTTTAACGTACCATATTTTTCAGCCGTATCTTTCATGCCGGCAAGGAGGTCTTCGGTTTTCGCGATTTCCTTCTTGAGTTCGATTTCAGGGGGGATGCAGTCCGCGTTTTTAAGAATTTTATACGCCAGGCGAAGATCTTCCGGAACAAAACGGTCGTCTTCCAGATTGAGTGGTTTTCCGGATCCGGGAAGGTTGTTGAACTCTCCTTCGCTCATGGCTTTTTTGATGCGTTCTTCAACGATTTTATCATACCCGTTTAGCATGAACAGATGTTTCCTTTTTAAAGTGTTTGATGCAGAAGAAATATATATCCATACCGATCGGTATTTCAAGGGGTAATATAAACCGGCAACAAGAAGAGCATCTAAAAGGATTAAAGAATTTGACCCTTTAGGTTTTATTTTGATAAAACAGAAGTGAACCGGATATAAAGGATCTTTTTCGAAAAGGATGGAAGCATGAAGCGGATTGCATTTGCCGGAACGGATGGAAGGACCATGTTGTGCGCCCTGGTGGTATCCACGGCAACCAGTGAATTTCAGCAGAATCCTTTCGAAGGGATGGTGGTGCGGGGGACCCCCTCCATGCCTGAATTTTCAAAAATGATGAGCTGGCCGGTAACCTTTATCCCCACCTCTTCCAATTCGGCCGAGGATTATGCCAAAACCATTATTGCAGCCATCGGAAAAGGAGAAATCGACTGCGTGGTTCCCATGCCGGAAACGCTTCTGTTTGAAGGCCTGGTGGACAGCCTCGAATCCGCCGGCATGGGCGACCGGGTTGTCGGTTTGAACCGGGCGGGCGCGTTTATCGAGGCTGATAAAATCAAATGCAAGTACCTGTGCCGGGAGGCCGGCATTCCGGTTGCCCCTTCCTGGGTGGACCTGGATGCAAAAGAGTATGGGGAAGTCCTCCGGACATGCCTTGCGCTCATGGATGAATATGGCGGGGTCGTGCTTAAATATCCATACAGCGCCGGAGGAAAAGGGGCCCGGATCATATTAAATTCCTGGGAAATCAGGGAAGTCTATAATATCCTCATGCGCGATTATGCGGAAAGCTACCGGCAACTGTTTGGGAAACAAAATCACTGGCCGCTTCTCATCGAAGCCAGGATGTCGGGAGTGGAAATCAGCTTTACGATTTTCGTGGATAAAAACGGCAACTTCCGGATCCTCCCCACGGCCATGGACTATCCCGAGCGCTTTGAAGGGCCTGCCGGGAAAGAGAACCCGATCACCGGAGGGGTGGGGGCAATATCCCCGCATCCCATGGAAACTCCGGAATTGATTCAAATGGCCGGAGATACCATTGCAGGGCCGTTGATTGAGGCCATGAAAAAACAGGGCATCCTCCGTCCGTGCGTGATCTACCCGGGATGCTTTGTGTCGTTAAACAGCCAAGGGAAACCCACTTCAATCCGGGTTTGCGAAATCAACATCCGGCTCGGCGAACCGGAAGCGCAGCCCGTCGCCCGGCGACTGAGGAACCTGGGGGCAATCATCAGCGCAACCCTTGAAGGAAGACTCGATGAAGTGAAACCCGAAGTGAGAGAGGATCAAATTTCCATCTGTGTAGCGCTGGTTACCGGACCCGGAGGGCCTGACGGGCAGAAAGGTTATCCATGGTCCTGCACAAAGGGGGAACCGCTCGAAATCGACATGAAATACTTTCAGCGAAAGGGGATACAGATTATCCCCTCCGCCATGACCTACAGCCCGGAGGAAGGCGTATTTAAATCCGACGGCACGCGGGTGGCCTATCTGAATGCCAACGTAACGGTAAAGCCCGGAGAAAAGAGAGGAGAAGTTTCAGAGCGGTTGAGAACCAAACTTTTGGCAGCTTTTGACAATGGAAGGATTCGGGTCATCCCGCGAGAAAACCCTTCAGGAAACCGCCTTGATATCCGAAGGGATATTGGATCCCATTTTGCCGTTTCAGGAGAGATATTTGTATAAGGAGGTCGTGTATGCCTTTCAATGATCGGATCGATGCCCGGATCCAGAATGCCGTAGCCGAATGGAAAGAGGTTGATCGTAAAAAAATGTTCGGCGGGATCTGCTACCTGTATTGCGGGCATATGTTTGCCGGAGTTTATAAGGATTATTTGATCCTTAGGCTTGGAGAAAAAAAGGCTAAGGATGCTCTGGAACGCCCTTTCATCAGGCCCTTTGATATCACCGGAAAGCCGATGAAAGGGTGGGTCATGCTTGAGGAGCAGGCGTTTTTAACGGAAAACGATTTGAAAAAATGGGTTAAAGAGGCAAAAACCGTTGCGGCGGCACTCCCGCCAAAATAAACGCAAATGCCGGCGATTTTTCCGGCATCATGTATTGAGAGCGAGGATCGATGATGAAAAAGATAGTTGTTGCGGCATTGGTTGCGGTTATCGTGAATATGACGCTTGGTTTGTTCTTTGTCTCAATCGGGAGCCAGGATCCTGAAGCCACTCTAATTGTTCCTACCGGGGTTTTGGCCGATCTGATTCAAAATGCCCTTCCCATAGAGATCGAAAAGGACGAAGACTTCGACTTTTCAGGAAAGATGTGGGTTCAGTCCATTGAAAACCTGAAACTTGGAAAAAATGCCGTCTATTTGAAAATTCACGTTTATGGGAAAGACGTACAATACTCAAGGAAAATAGGCAGGTTCGGCGCGGCGATGAGATTCG
>MGQD01000024.1:5629-5738 GCA_001797695.1 Deltaproteobacteria bacterium RBG_13_49_15
GCATTTCACCGGCGTTTCAAAAAAGTTCGAAATAATTATCCTTCGGATCAACATCCGAGCGCCGTCTTTTTTAAGAGGGAAAAATGAAAAAACTTGCAAAACGGATCGG
>MGQD01000025.1:0-68 GCA_001797695.1 Deltaproteobacteria bacterium RBG_13_49_15
CGATTATGTTCCAGGGAATCCGTTATTGTCAGATCGGCAAAGGTAAAGGACTCGTTCATCTTTTTAAA
>MGQD01000025.1:86-348 GCA_001797695.1 Deltaproteobacteria bacterium RBG_13_49_15
AGTGGTGGTTTTTTATAGGAGATTAGCCCGATTATTGTTAAATGTCAAGCAAAATCAGTATAATTATGGCATTAATATGAAGGTAATGTCAGATCTGACAGGGAAAAGAAAGATCGCTGGTAAAAAACAGGAGTTATGCAAAGATCTCATTTTTTGTCTTAAAGATGGGGAGAGGTTCATGATGGTTGATATTTCATTAGTCATTGTAACAAAAGATCATTCCAATTTTATAGAAAAATGTCTGAATTCAATCTTTGCATCA
>MGQD01000025.1:362-4489 GCA_001797695.1 Deltaproteobacteria bacterium RBG_13_49_15
AATAGAAGTTGTCGTTGTAGATGATAATTCTATTGACAGAACTAGAGACATCTTAAATTCTTATAATAACCATTTGAATTTAATATATAGAGATGGAAATTACTCACTTTCTAGCAATAATAATATTGGAATAAATCTCATAAAGGCAAAATATTATTTAACTTTAAACCCTGATGTTATCCTTCCTCAAGATAGTCTTGATAAGCTTTTTCATTTTATGGAAAAACATACTATTGCTGGAGCCTGTGGTCCAAAACTACTTAATAGTGATAATACTCTCCAATTTTCTTCAAGAAGATTTCCTACGCCCTATATTTTTCTAATACGTCGTACACCCCTACGATGGTTTTTGCCATCAATTTCTGGAAAATATCAGTTAATGTTTGATTGGAATCATGATGAAATTAAAACTGTCGACTGGTTACTTGGTGCCTGTGTTATGTTTAGAAAAAAAGCTCTTGATCAAATTGGATATTTCGATGAGCGATTTCGATTATATTGTGAAGAAATTGATATTTGCTATAGATTGTGGAAAAGTGGATGGGAGGTTTATTATGTTCATGATGTTGTAGCTATTCATCATCACCAACAAAAAAGTCTAAAGAAACTCATTTCAAAGCATTCTTTATGGCATTACCAAAGCATGTTTAGATATTTTCTAAAACATGGTTTCAAAGGCTTTAAAAGACCTTGATTCCTTTATACCGGACATTTTGGAGTAACGATTTAATTTCCCCTTTGGGGGATTGGGAGAAAAATCCTCAAAGGAAACAATAACCACATTTTTTAAGACTATTGATGAGTATTTTAGAAATGAAAATACTACTAGCCCTACAACGGCATATAGTGTTTTTTGACAAGTTCACGTAT
The DNA here is from genome assembly GCA_001797695.1 of Deltaproteobacteria bacterium RBG_13_49_15. Taxonomy (GTDB): domain Bacteria; phylum Desulfobacterota; class Desulfobacteria; order Desulfobacterales; family UBA2156; genus RBG-13-49-15. Next base: position 1,233 of record MGQD01000025.1, read on the forward strand.
GCGCCTTCTTCTATGTGACAGGTAGGCGCGATGGTTCCGGGTCTGTATCCAGGTGATCTGTTCGATCAGGGTTTCAAAAGTTGCCGTTTCATAGGTAAAATGACTTTCAGTAGGACCCTAAGCTGCGACAGCGTAATAGACGGTGCTTTTTTCCCCCATCCTGATTTTCAGGTGCCAGAGGAACTTTATAATGGGACATCAGGATGGCATCAATACGAGACCAGTTGATGGATTTTTCCAGTTTTTCCATATTCTTAAGGCTCCGGTTATGCTCCAGGGAATCCGTCATTGCCAGATCTGCGAACGTAAACGATTCGTTCATCTTTTTAAATCCCATGGCTTTCCTCCCATTGGCGGTTTTTTAAGGGAGAATAGCCTGGTTATGATTAAATGTCAAGTAAAATTAGTATAATTATGGTATTAATATAGAAATTAGATCAGACCTGACAGGGAAAAGAAAAGTCGTTGGTAAAAAAAATAGAGGCTATGCAAAGCTCTCAAGATGGGGGAGAGGTTCAAGCCCGAAAAATCCCCAACATCTTGTATAGACCCATTAAAAACCCGGACGAGCCAAAATCACAAAAGGAATTATTTTAATGAAGATAATCATTACCGGCGGTGATGGATTCGTTGGAAGGCATTTATGTAACTTATTGTCACTAAATCACGAGGTTCATTTGGTGGATAATTTTAGGTTTGGTTTGCATAGAAAGCTATTCCATCGAAATTCTAAATATATAGTTCATGAATGCGACATTCGCGATTTCAAAGCAATTCACAAAATAATCAGCGAGCTCATGCCTGACATTGTATTTCATTTAGCAGCTGTTCATTTTATCCCTGAATGTGAAAAGTATCCAGATCTTGCTATTTCAACAAATGTGATTGGAACTGTAAATCTCGCAAAAACACTTATTCGCACTACTAGGCTAATTTTCGTCTCTTCTGGCGCAGTTTATTCCCCCGACGTAAATCCTCACAGTGAAGATAATAGTCCGATCAAACCTAGCGATATTTACGGTCTTACAAAATTGCATGGTGAACAGTATGTAAACTACCTTTCTCGTGAAAGAGGATTCATTGCAAGAATCGTACGATTATTTAATGTGATTGGGCCAGGGGAAACAAATCCGCATGTCCTTCCAGAAATAATGGCACAATTAATGAACGGAAAGAGAAAGTTGGTTTTAGGAAATATAAAGCCCCGAAGAGACTATATATATGTAAAAGATGTTATTGAGGGTCTAAGTTCAATCGGACTATCAAATGAAAACACAATATCTAGTGGAGAGGTAATAAACCTTGGTAGTTCCAAACATTTTTCAGTTGAAGAGATAGTAAATATGTTAGGAAAAATAGTAGGAGATAAAATTGTTATTGAGATTGACTCAAACCGCATTAGGAAAACGGATAGACCTATTATGTCAGCGGATATTTCTAAGCTTAAAAAGCTAATCGGTTGGGAGCCAAAATACTCAATAAAGCAAGAACTCGAAAATATCTGGAAAAATCCTGACCTTTCAGACAAAATCTTGAAAGGAGTGTCGCTTTGAGAGTTCTTGGCGTTGTTATTACTCATCCTTTCAGAACAATTACAGGTGCAACGAGCGCCGCCTATCAGCTTTCTTTATCTATCAGCCGGACCATACCTTACACATTAGCGATGATGGTAGATGAAAATAGACACTATACTGACGGTGGACTTGAAATTTATAAATTTTCAGGGGAGAATATCTTATCAAAGATTAATAATATGTTACCTCGGTGGGTCTATATTCCGTTATATTATTCGCGAATTCCCCAGTTCATTGAAAATGGCAATTTTGAGCTTGTTCATATACACAATCCAATTCCAACTTTTGCTATGAAAGAGATCGCAAAGGCTTGCATCCGCAAAGGCATCCCTTATTGTATTAGTTCACATGGCTTTATGGAAATTCTTAATTACAGCAGTATAATGAATTTCGGGTTATTTAAAAAAATTCTAACAAATATTGCAATAAATAAACCATTCACCTTCGTTGTTAAAAAAGCAGCTTGGATATTTACTCTTTCTCCAATAGAAGGCGAAATACTTAAGAAATTAAATTTTCCAATAAACCGCAGTTCTGTATTAACGAATGGTGTAAACGACTTTTTTAGGCGAGATCCTCCAAAATCTGAGATATTAGAATTAGAAATTAAACTGGGCCTAAAGGATGATAAAAAGCCAAGACTTCTATTTATGGGTAGTTTATACCCCTACAAAGGAGTAGATACATTTCTATCTTCATTGCACCATATTCCCTATCCTGTCACAGCAATAGTAGGCGGAAAGCTTAAGTCGATCCAGGAGAAGAAAAATTTGCTAAACACTGCGAAAGCACATCTACTAACTATGCATAAAATTATCTTCACGGGGTGGTTAACTGACAATGAAGTACGAAGTTTGTACCATGTTGCCGATATATTCGTTTATCCGACTAGGGGCGATACACTTCCACTATGTATCCTCGAAGCTATGGCCTGTGGCCTTCCTATAGTCGCTACATCCATTGGCGGTATACCTTTTCAACTTGATAATGGCGCTGGTTTCCTTCTGAAATCAAATCGACCCGAGGAGACGGCAAAACTCGCTATGATGCTGATAGAAAATAAAAAGCTGCGTGAAAGCGCAATTATTGTTGCAAAAAAAAAGATTGAAGAAACTTTTAACTGGGACAGATGTGCATTAAACGCAATTGAAGGATACCAACGTATTCTTGAAAGAAGGTAGCTTCTCAAACCACAACATCTTGTATAGACCCATTAAAAACCCGGATGAGCCATATTTAAAATCATATCGTGGAAGGATGTTTTTACTAAGAAGGCTTAAATCTTATTTAACCGGGCGAATTTTATCATTACCGATAGGGCGGCTGGCGGATTGGACCAGGCGAGCATCAATCGCAATTCCTTCGTTGATGGTTAATCCCTGTTGTTCGAATTGTCTAAGAATCTCAGAGTTGACTTGATCCATGGCGTTTTATGCGCCTCTGGCGCATTTTGCAAAGACAGCTTCGAAATCAAGAAAACGTGGAATGGTCCTGAAAAGGTCGATCAAAGGTAAGCAGTGAAATATGAAACTTGAAGAAAGTAAATTGGCGATCAGGCTCCATAATATCCTTGATGTTGTTTTAACCATCGCCTCATTCATTTGGGCATATTTTATTAAAAAATATTTACTCCCTTCACCATATTTAGGGCTGACTGAATCCCCCGATTACTACATAATTCTT
>MGQD01000025.1:4516-4783 GCA_001797695.1 Deltaproteobacteria bacterium RBG_13_49_15
CTTTTCGAGATATTCGGCTTTTATTTCTCGTTCCTCAGACGATCTTTTGCGCAAATATTTTTTAGTATCATAAAAGCGACTACAACAGGCTTTGTGATCATTATTTTCATGTTATATGCATTCAAACTTCAAGGTGTCAGTCGTCTGCTGATGGCAATCTTTTATCTGCTCAATGTGGGATCACTTACACTCAGCAAATGGATCATACATAGCAAATATACGAAGGATCCGAAAAGTCCATATAAATTTCACAATATTTTGATTATC
>MGQD01000025.1:4927-5576 GCA_001797695.1 Deltaproteobacteria bacterium RBG_13_49_15
GGATCATTGGGAAATAAAGTTTTTAATAATTATGAGGTTATCGGGACTTTGGAGGATCTTGAACATATTCTTTTAGAAAAGCCGATAGATGAATTATTCATTGCCATGCCGATTAATTTGATCAAACACGTTGAAAAATATATTGCCTTTGCAGGACAAATCGGCGTTCCGGTTCGGATTATTCCGGATTGGCAGATAAAGGATTTGATCCAAAATCCTGCCATCTCCTTCATTGGATTTGAAGTGTTTTCAGGACTTGCCACAATCGTATTAAGCTCGGTTCCGCCAAATCGGGAAATGTTGTTGATAAAAAATGGAATTGATTATATCGCGGCTTCGTTAGCAATCGTTTTTCTTTTCCCTCTTTTTTTATTAGTTTCCATAGCGATCAAATTATCATCGAAAGGCCCGATTTTTTATAAACAAAAACGATGCGGGGTAAACGGCCGCATATTCGATGTCTATAAATTCCGCACCATGGTTGCCGATGCCGATAAACAGCAAGCGGAATTGGAATCACTCAATGAGGCTGAAGGACCGGTTTTTAAGATGGAAAAAGATCCCCGCATCGTCCCATACATCGGAACCTTTTTAAGGAGGACCTTTATTGATGAAATTCCTCAGCTTATAAACATCTTAAAAGGCGAGA
>MGQD01000025.1:6011-6845 GCA_001797695.1 Deltaproteobacteria bacterium RBG_13_49_15
GGCCGGAAAAAGTTCGCTTGGCGGAAAAAGCGAGAGAGTCGGTTTTGTTGCTGAAATCTTCAACAAAGGGGTTAAACCCGCATAAGCGCAGCTCGTGAAGGCTGGAACTCAAGGCGTTTCGAAATTTGCACTTCGAACTTCTTTCTCTGGCCTCTGTCCTCTGTTTTATGACGCAATGTAGAAAGGAAACCTTATGAGTAAAAAAGCATTTCTGGTGGGAATAAACCACTACAAGATGCCGGGATCGGATCTCAAGGGCTGCATAAACGACGTAACAAATATCCGGGACATTCTCATCAAATATTTCGGCTTTAAAGTAGAAGAAATCCGGCTGCTGGTCGATGAACGAGCAACCAAAAAAGCGATTCTTGAGCGTTTGAAGTGGCTGGTCAAGGATGCCAAAAAAGGAGACCGCCTCCTGTTTCATTTTTCCGGCCATGGCTCCCAAGTCAGGGATCGGGACGGTGATGAATTGAAAGATCACTTAGATGAAATATTATGCCCTTATGACATGAATTGGGACGGGACCTACATCTTGGATGATGAACTCCAGGAGGTTTTTTCCGGTATGCCGGAAGGGACCGCTGTTGAAGTCCTGCTTGATTCCTGTCATTCCGGCACAGGAACCCGGGAAGCACTGGGGCTGCAGCAGCTTCCGGAAGAGATCCGATATCAAGCAAGATTTCTCCAGCCTCCGGCAGATATTTTAGCCCGGGTGGACGATGGACTTCCGGTTCAGCATCTGTTCAAAGGAACAGCGATCCAAAATCCTATACGGGGGACGGCAACCGGTGTACCGGGGTACCTATCGCTTTTTGCCGGATGCAGAGACAA
>MGQD01000025.1:7013-9877 GCA_001797695.1 Deltaproteobacteria bacterium RBG_13_49_15
TACTCCATGGAAAATCCGGACGTGCGTACGGCTGCGGAAACAGATCCCCGGGGATTCCTGAAAAATATCCCTCATGGCGCCATACTTGATGAAATACAACGCCTGCCCGTATTGTTGTCCTATATCCAAGGGATTGTCGATGAAAAACAAAAACCCGGCATGTTCATTCTTACCGGCAGCCATCAGCCCGATGTCCATCAGGCAGTCAGCCAGACCCTGGCAGGCAGGACAGCCCTGCTGACCTTGCTCCCTTTCTCTCTGACGGAACTTTTCAGTTATAAAAAAAAATGGGATGCATTTGAGATAATGGTAAAAGGCTCCTTCCCTCGCCTGCACCAGGAAGGCCTCAGCCCCGGCCGTTTTTACAACGGATATGTTCAAACCTATGTGGAACGGGATGTAAGGACGCTTATCAATGTCAAAGACCTGAATCTGTTTCAACAGTTCCTTGGCTTGCTGGCAGGGCGCATCGGCCAGATTGTCAACTACACATCCCTTGGTAATGATATCGGCCTTTCCGGCACCTCCGTTAAAAACTGGATCAGTGTTTTAAAAGCCTCATTTGTCATATTTGAATTGCAGCCGTTTTTTGAAAATATCAACAAGCGGGTGGTCAAATCTCCAAAAATCTATTTTACCGACACCGGCCTGGTTTCTCATCTGCTGGGGATTGAAACTTCAAACCAGGCCAAACGGGATCCCCTTCGGGGAGGGTTGTATGAAAACTTCGTGATACTTGAGATATTAAAATCCCAATACAATCTTGGAATACGTCCCCAATTGTTTTTTTATCGCGACACCCATGGAAACGAGGTGGACCTGGTAATCAAAAAGCAAAGACAACTCATACCTATTGAAATCAAATCAGGAGCCACCTTTACAAAAGATTTTTTAAAAGGAATCGAGCAATTCAGGAATCTCGTCAAAAACAGATGCGGAAACGGATATGTATTATACAACGGCGATGACGGCTTTCAGGTGAATAACATTTTTATACAAAATATTTTGATCCATAGTATCGCCACTCTCAGTGCCCCTTACGTCGGCACGACGCAAGGCGGCTAATTTTCTGTGCCTTTGCGCTCTCTGTGAGAGCAAAATGGCTTCGATACGGATCCAGTTGATGGATTTTTCTAATTTTTCCACTTGCCCCGTTAAATTGTTTGGTGCACCTGGGGATGTTACGGAAGGTCGTCGATTAAAAAAAACAAGAGAAAGGTTTTCGATTACCTAAATGAATCAAAAGGCACTTGTTTCAGAAGGAATAAAAGGATATAAATATCATCAATTGAAAATCATCGTTAAGCTGTGCCAAAGATAGACGACAGAATAAACAAAAACAAGTTGAAAGGAAGCATGCTTGTGGGGCCTGAGATTTTAACGGAAAGACAATGCAAAAACATTTCACGGAATCTAATCAAGGCAGTAGAAGGTCGCTATAGAATTGTACCGTTAAATTCCCTGAAAAAATCAGGATATACCCTAAACAGACCGATTTATATCACCATTGAAAAGGATAAAGACGCATACATTGCCTCGCTGGACGATATCGAAGCTTTCAATTATGCAGACACCGAATTCGAAGCAATTAACGGTCTATGCGAAGAGATAATCGCGCTCTATGAGGACTTAAGGGAAAACCGGAAAAACTTGGGAATCTTGCCTCAGAGATGGCTTGAGTACATGGATGAAGCGATAACGATGAATGAAAGTAGCTGATATCAGAAGAATCTTCAATAAGTTGTCCCTGCAGGTCCGCTCAACCGGTCATCATTATGGATGGCTAACCGTTAATGATAAAAAGATTCTCAGAGTCCATTATTCACACGGAAAAGGCGACCTCCCTGATAAAATCATGCATAAAATTCGCGGACAATTGAAACTATCAGGCAAAGATTTTAAGAATCTGGTTTCGTGCCCTTTGTCTTATGCCGATTATCTGGATATTCTTAAACGCAAGGGACTAGTCTGAGAAACGCAATCCCCCAAAACCCCTGTTCCCCCACAGACCAGACAGACCAATTTTTTGCATCCTTTTTCCAGATTTTTCCTTCTCAAAAAATCTGGAAAAAATTCATCTGCGCCCTCTGCGAGAGATCTAACAGTCTAATGAAAATTTGTAGTAAATGCGTCCTTCCTGAAACCTTTCCAGGCATCTCTTTTGATAAAGAAGGTCAATGTTCATACTGCTCCCATTATCAAGGAACGAGAAATCTACAAGTTCTCAAAACGAGGTTTAAAGACAAATTCAATCGCATCCTTATGGAGCACAAGCCAAGGAGGCCCTATGACGCTCTGATGGCATATAGCGGTGGAAAGGATTCCACCTACACTCTTCGATTATTGATAGAAAATTACCAACTCAAGGTTCTCGCCATCACTTTTAATCATGGCTTTATCTCGCCAACGGCTATTGAGAACATCAATAAAGTCACAAAGCATCTTCACGTTGATCATGAATATGTCAGTCCGCAAACAGACACGATAAAAGAAGTTTTTGTTAAATCTTTATTTCCAAATTTCTATCCACTATCCGCTCTCAAAAGAGCAAGTGCCGTTTGCATCTCCTGCATGAATCTGATTAAATCTTATCTTATAAAGAAAGCTATCGAAGCAAAAGCCCCGCTTGTCGTATACGGACCAGAAATAACCTTTTATATTGACAATAGGTTATATCAAGTTAAAATAGCTGTGAAATGAAAGTCATATGGTAACTCAAGGCGTTAAAACAATTAACAAAGATTGGTGACCGCACGATTCAAGAACGGATTCTCGATGCGACTCGGGGACTGGCTGCCTTCCCTGATGGGCCCAACATGAAAAGGTTGGTAATCCATGAATATGGTTATCGCCTTAGAGTCGGT
>MGQD01000025.1:9943-12995 GCA_001797695.1 Deltaproteobacteria bacterium RBG_13_49_15
CGTAATGAGCACACCTATTGAATACCAAAAAATCGAATATTGCGGAAAACCTGCATATGTTCTGATCCCATGGGATGAATGGCGCCGAATCAAGCCCCTTTTGGATGCTGAAAAAGCGCGTGCCGCCGGCATCCCTCAGGAAGTTGTTGAAGCACACGTTCTACGGAATGATTCAATGATTCGGGCGTGGCGGGAATATCTCGGTGTCACCCAGAAAGAATTAGCTTCACGATTGGGCGTTTCTCAGGCGGCTGTTGTTAAATACGAGCGTCCTGGTGCCCGGCTGCGTATCGCGACCCTGATAAAAATCGGAGCCGCCTTAGGGTTAGATGAACAACACTTGAGAATCTAGCTGGGGAAACCGACAGACCATCCCGACCAAATAGATTTACCCCGTGAAATTTGCGCAGCGAAGGGCAAAGCCCATTTCACCGCGGCCAAACAGACCAAATAGACCAGATAAACCAGATCAACCAAACAGACCAAATAAACCAGATGACCAGAGTTATGCAAAGATCTTAAGGCAGGAAGGTGGGAAGTGAACGGATTTGTTGAATTTATCGGAAGTCAAGTGGGATATTTATATTTTCCCACCACTTTGAGAAAAAAGGCTTTTAATCCAGGATGGAAACGAGGTCGGCATCAAGAACCTGACCGGTTTTTTATCTATTTCGGCAGTAGATTCCAATCCGAGGTTCAAGACGGCAACCTCTGCCGGATTGTAGGCGTCGACAAAGCTTCGCAAGGATCTGGTGAATGCGGGTGATTTCATGGTTGAAGCCTTAATTTCTAAAGCAATTATCTTTCCCGCGTGCTCGATTACGGCATCCACTTCTGCCCCCGATTTGCTTCTCCAGAACTTCAGGCTGCTTTGGAAGGGAAGGTTTTTTAGAATTTCAGAGAAAGTCCAGTTTTCAAACAACTGCCCTTTATCAGACAGGGTTTCCCAGGAGTGATTCAAGTTTTGCAGCAACTGGTTGCGGATGCCGTTGTCAATAAAATAAACTTTAGGGTTTGTGGTGATTTCAAGGCGTTTTCCGCCGGCAAAGGGTTTGATTTTGTTAATGATGTGGCTTTCATCCAGGATCTCAATATAAGAACTTACCGTTCCCACATTCACGTTACAAATTGATGCCAATTCCGACAGGTTAATCAACTGGCCGACCTGCCCTGCCAGTAAAAAGAGCAGCTTTCGGAAGGCATCCACGCGCTGAATCCTGAAAATATCCGAAGCATCCCTTAAAATGAGGGCTTCCACCAGGTCGCTTAAAATCAGCTTTTTTTCAGAATCACTTCGCGCCAGGTATACTGCAGGGTAACTGCCGAAAATCAATTGATGGCGGAAGATCTTTCGCCCCTGTTGCGTGAATGCGGCAGGGGCGTTTTGTTTTTTTTCCCAACTCCGTATTTCGGAATGGCTGAATGGGAGCAATTGTATTCGGGTCGCCCTCCCGGCTAAAGATTCCCTGGTTCGGCTTTTCAAATGAAAGGAAGCAGACCCGGTCACCCAGATCGGGAATCCCAATCGACTGTCGACCAACCCTTTGATAAGAAGCGCACCTTCTTCAAGGTGCTGGATCTCATCGATAAACACCGCTTTTAAAGATGGAAGTTGGGCCCGGATATATGCAGCCAATTCAACCGCATTCCCGCACCCCATTCGGAGTTGGGGATCTTCCATGTTAATGAAAAGAGTGTTCGGCATGAATGGAAGAAGCTTTCGCCATACAAAGGTGGATTTTCCGGATTGCCTTGGTCCGACGATTAATATTGCCCGGTTTGGGAGCGTCGGAATGTTCTCGATCGCCCTTTGAACGTATATTGGGGGTAAAAATCGAGAAGAAATCGACTCGGCCTCTTTTGGCTCCGTTAGCCAGGGGTTGAGCAATAGGAGTCTGTCTTCGGTCTCTCTCCTGAGCATACATGGATTTTAAGGCATCTAATATGGATTGTCAATCAAAATTATCCAGGTTTATTTAGATTATCATTCGAAATTGGATGGGTTGAAAAATTCAGTCCGATTTGGATTCCTGGATTAGGATTTCATGCGTTCCGATCGTCCTGAAAAAGGCATCACCGTTTTTAAAATTGAAACGTAAACCGATATTTCACGGTGACAGAGCTCCCAAAGGTTTTTCGTTCCTCGGATACGCTTGATTCGAAGTGATTTTGAAGTTAAAGGATTGATCCCGGCGATGGGGTTAGGTTAACAATTTGGATTCTATTACGGTTTTGTCATATATAGTCGTTTATAGACATCTTTTCTGTGGCCGATTTTTAAAATTACGATCATCTTCGCATCCTCGTCAATTTCGTAAATGATTCGGTAATCTCCCGATCGAATACGGTGAAAGGGGTTTTCTCCTTTCATTTTTGTCGATTTGGTGTCTGGAAGGTCTTCTGATAACGAGTCTATTTTTTCACCAATACGCTTTTTTTCCAATTTCGGCAGCTTTTTGAATCCATTTGCTGCTGACCGCTTAAATTCAACCTTGTATTTCAAAGATTAAGCTCCAGTCTCAGTCTTTCCCAAGGGGTGTTTTCACCTGTTTCATTTCGGGCTTTCCAAGCATCTTCAATATCGAGTCGCTCTTCAATATCCTGAATGAGTTTCAGATCATCGATGGAGACGAGCGCAGCGATTGCTTGGCCTCTTCGGGTAAGAACAAATGACTCTTTTCCATATGCTACCTTATTGATAATATGAGATAAATTTTTTCTTGCATCCGCGGCTGTGACTTTGTTTATCATTTTCCGATTTCCTTTTGTACATAATAGGCGAATTGTCTATTTTGTACATATAGTATACATTTGATTATAAGTTTGTCAACCTAAAAAAGCGTTTAAGCAAATTCACTGCGCTGAAGGTGAGGCTCAGGAGGGCCGGGATCAGGAAGACGGTGAAAATCGACGAAACGAACAGGCCGCCCACCACAACGCTCCCAAGCCCCCGGTAAAATTCGGAGCCGGCGCCGGGCGAGACTACAAGAGGAATCATGGCCAAAACGGTCGTCAAGGTGCTCATATAAATCGGCCGGATACGGGTCCTCAC
>MGQD01000025.1:13099-15074 GCA_001797695.1 Deltaproteobacteria bacterium RBG_13_49_15
TGACAAATCCCAGCATGGTGATTATATCAAGAGCCTGGTTGGCGATGAAGAGATTGACGAGCAGCAGTCCGATAAAACCTCCGGCAGCCGCCAGCGGCACGCTGAACATGATGATAAACGGATAAAAGAAGTTTTCAAAGAGCGCCGCCATCAGCAAATAGCAGATGACGACAGCTAAAATAAAATTCCATTTCAGCGCATTCTTGGTTCGGGTCAGATCGTCGGCGGTTCCTCCCAGTTCGATCTGATACAAGGAGGAAAGCGCTCCTTCCGCCTTGATCGGTCCGATTACCCGATCCCGGACCAGGTCCATGGCACTTTCCAGCGGGATATTCTGAGGCGGAATGATCTGGATCGTAATGGCCCGCTGGGAATCGATGTGATTGATCTGGGTCGGACCTTCCTGAAGCTCAATGTCGGCGACCGATCCCAGCGTTACTTTGTCCCCTGATGGGGAAACCACCATGAAGCCGGATAGATCCTGAGTCCGCGTAAGCTTCCCTTCCCTGCTTTTTACCACCAAATCAATTTCATCCCCGAAAAGCTGGTACGTACTCGCCTTTGCGCCGTCCACCAGCGCATCCACCGTCAATCCCAGGTCCCTGGTGCTTATGTTCAGCCGGGTCAGACGTTCCCGGTCCGGGATAATCCGGATCTCCGGGTTTCCCAGATCGAGGCTTGGTATCGGACGGATCTGAGATCCCGGCAACACCTGCATCGCCCCACCGAAAATCCGCCTTCCGAGATCGATCAAAATATTGAGATCCGGCCCTTTGATCTCCACCTTGATGGATCTCCCCTCCCCGATTCCCTGTGAAAAAAGCCCGGGCTGCTGCACAATGGCGATCATTCCGGGAATTTTCCTTAAGGTTGCATACACATGAGGCAGCAGCTCCCGGGTTCTCTCCTGGATTTTGGAAACCACTCCCATGAACGCCTGCTGGCCGCGAGCCACAAAGAAAAAATTGTCAACCGGCGGAAGCGATTGCTCCGTGCCCGTCTTTTTCCGGCTGTTATTTTCGATCAACGGCAAAACGTCGGCTTCCACGGTTTTTGCAACGTTCTCCAGTTCATTCAGGTTATATCCCGGCGGAGGTAAAAGGATTCCGAAAAGAAGCTCCCGATCCCCTTCCGGAAGATACTCGGTTTTCGGTATCAGCATCCAGACCATCCCAACGGAAAGGGATACGAGCAGCACGATTACACCGATTCGCGCACTGACCCTGTCGCACATCCAGAAGACAAATCCGCTGATCCCGCCGGCAAATCCCCTAGCAAAGCGCAGAATTCCATTTTTTCGAATGACCCCTCTATCTGCTTGATTAACATTTCCCAAAAACCTGGCGGAGAGCATCGGGATGACGGTGATGGAAACCACCAGGCTCAATCCGACCGCGGAGCTGATTGCAATGGCGATGTCCCTGAAGAGCTGTCCGGCTTCTTCTTCCACAAATACCACGGGAAGAAATACGGCAATGGTGGTCAGCGTGCTGGCTAAAACCGCTCCCCATACCTCCACCGTCCCGTCATAGGCAGCCTGAATCCGGCTTTTTCCCATCTCACGGTGTCGGAAAATATTTTCAAATACCACGATGGAGTTGTCCACCAGCATGCCGACGGCAAAAGAAAGTCCAGCCAGGCTCACCACGTTGATGTTTCGTCCGGCCAGCGTCATCACCAGAAACGTTCCGATGGCGCTGATGGGGATCGAAATTGCCACGATGATGGTGCTGTTGATGTTGCGAAGAAATATCAGCAATACCAGGATGGCCAGCGTCCCGCCCATATAAATGTTGTTTCGCACCAGATCGATGGCGCTGTAAATATATCCGGTCTCATCGTAGACCTGTTCGATCATGAGGCGCCGTTCTTTAAGAACCCCTTCATTAAGCTCCTGAAGGGCTTCCCGTAATTTTTTCATGACGGCGAGCACGTTGGTTCCCGGCTCCCGGACCGCGTTCAAAACGATAGTGGG
>MGQD01000025.1:15159-15451 GCA_001797695.1 Deltaproteobacteria bacterium RBG_13_49_15
TTGATCCGTTTGATGATGACTTCTGCAACCTGGGCTTCACTTTCATATTCCCCGACCGTCCTGACAATATATCGCCGCTTCCCCTCGTCAAAATCCCCGGCGCTGATGGTTTTATTTTCGATATCGAGAACACGGACAAGCTCGTTCATGGTCACCTGCCGGGCAGCCATGGCATCCGGATCCACAATGATGTGCAGTTCACGCTCCCGCCCGCCGTAGATATTGGCCGACGCTACGCCGGATATCCGCTCCAGGCGCGGTTTGACATGATCATCCAGAAAATCATATTCAT
>MGQD01000025.1:15502-17125 GCA_001797695.1 Deltaproteobacteria bacterium RBG_13_49_15
TGGCGGTCTCAAAGCGGCCGCCGGACTTGATCACCGGCTTTTCGGCGCCGTCGGGATATTGCTTCACCCGTTCGAGCTGGTTTGAGACCCGCAAGAGAGCCTCGTCCGTATCGGTTCCGATCTCAAACATGAGATCGATGTAAGCCAACCCGTCAGCGCTTTCGCTGGTCATCTCCTCTAACCCGTCGAGATTTTTCAGTTCCTCTTCCTGGGCTTCGATAATCTCCCGTTCCACCTCCAAAGGGCTTGCCCCGCGCCACACGGTCTCGATGGAGACTTCCGGGAGATCCACATTGGGGGTTAGCTGAATGGGAATCCGATAAAGGGAAATCAGACCGAAAAGCGCCAGCAGGATGGCGCCCACTGTCACTGTGACGGGTTTTTTAATGGCACTGTCGACGAGTTTCAAGGTGATCGATTTAACAAATTATTTGGGAAAAAGTAAAGCCTAAATTGAGGTAAAAAACGTCAGGAAAGAAGAGAGGCAATTCGCTTGGACGTATAGACCTTTCCCTGGGCGACCACTACCCCGTCGATCACGAGGGCGGGGCTTAACAACAACCCATATTTATTGCGTATTTCCTTAGAAAGAGTCCATTTTTTTTCCACGTTTGCATCGATCCCCAGCGTTTGAACCGCCTTTTTTGCATTTTCCAAGAGTTTATTGCATTTGACGCAAGGGGGATCCAGTCCTATGACTTCAATATGGATCATTTTGCATCCTGGCTTTCTTCCGCACCGACCGTTTCCCGGATGATATGGGGGGGTTCCGGATACGCCGGGCTGAAACATTGCAGATCATCCACGCGGTACTTGACAGCAAGCTCTTTTGACACGATTTTGAGCGCTTTTCTTACAGCAGCTTCCAATTCAGGCGGTTCGATTCTGACCCTGGCATTGATGATCAGCGATCCTTTGTTAATTTTGCCGATGGAATGAGCGCTGATGCTCGGTTCGGATTCCAGGCTGGTGAGGTTTCCCCACATCGATTTTCCGCCGCCGGTGACTACGAATTTGAGATGCCCGACCTGGGCTTTCTTTTGAGAAAAGCTTTTTTTTAACGTGTGAGCCAACGATCTGAGCAGGTCGGCGGCATCAAAGAGAGACGGCGACCGCAGGCGAACAGCGGCGTTCAGCCACCCCAAAACCGCTTCCGCAGCAGCATACCGATCGTAATCGATCTGCCTTAAAACCGTGTTTGCCCCCGGCCTTCCGGAAAGAAGTATTCCAAGCCATTTCTCGATCCCCTCTTCCTGTTTTGCGGAAAGAGCGAGATACTCTTTTCCGGAGAACCGGTCGCTGAGCGCTTTCAGAAGCCGGTCCCTCTCCTTTTCTTCGATCAGATCCACCTTGTTTAAAACAATAAGATCCGCTTCCTCAAGCTGCTTTGAAAACAGGTAGGAGACCTCTTCCGGAAAACCGGTCTCCTGTTCGTTCAGCAAAAGCCCTCGAACCCGGTCCGGGTCCACGATAATGGAAAAAGGAGCAAACCGGAAGCGGTCTTTATAATGAATTTTAACCGGATTGGCCACAGCGGCGACAAAATCGGTGCAGCTTCCCACCGGTTCGCCCAAGAGAAAATCGGGCTTGTGCGCCATGATCTTTTCCATATGCCTGATCAGT
>MGQD01000025.1:17336-17973 GCA_001797695.1 Deltaproteobacteria bacterium RBG_13_49_15
CCGATGACTTCGGTTCCCGGCATCACCTGGATATTGTCGCGCTTCCCCACCAATTTCCGGTGGGCGGCATCCATTTTGGACGTGCGGCTCCGGTGAATCAGGATCACCTGCTTGGCGACTCCGGATAATGCCAGTGCATGCTGAGCAGCGCCGTTGTCGCTGCCCACAACGACCAGCGTGGCGCCTTTTCCTCTGAACAGCGGACCGTCGCAAATGGAACAGAAATGGATCCCTTTCATCTGGGATCTTGCAACCGCCAGTCGCTCAGGAACCCTCCCGGCAGCAAGGATAACGCTTCGCCCCTGGTATTTCTGATCGTTTGCGTCAAGACCTTCGAACCCTTTTTCAGAATGGGTTACCGATTTAAGGCGGGAAAAGGTAAAAAATGCTCCTTCATCCTGGGCCTGCTTAAATGCATTGACGCCGAACTCAGTCCCCGGAATGCCGCCTGCAAACCCGGGGTAGTTCATGAGCCTTTCGATCATATAGGTGCTCCCCCCAGGAATATCGCCGAATACCACGGTGTTTAGCCCCAAACGCTGTCCATAAATAGCGGCGGTAATCCCTGCAGGCCCGGTTCCCAGAATCATAACGTCATAAAAGGTTTCGTCCATGTTCATCTCTCCCCTGTGAAAAT
>MGQD01000025.1:18006-18324 GCA_001797695.1 Deltaproteobacteria bacterium RBG_13_49_15
CTTGGAATAAGGTTGCAGCACGCCCATGCTTGTCCAGCTTCCGGTTTTGGTTGCAACTTCAATGCCGCCCATCGATTCTGGCGGCCCGATAAATACCACGATGTTCTGATGCCGGATCCGATCTTCGGGGATATCCACATCTTCGATGCTCCAGTCCCCCATCACATAACTAAACAGTTTCATCGCCCCTTCCTCTCTCACAAAACCTTTGGCTCGAACAATGGATGCGGGAAGGCGGTCCGCCATCCGGCGGATTTGATCAAGGTCGGATCCCGACCATCGATAAGCGACGGAGACGAGTTGATCCGGGGGTGTGAT
>MGQD01000025.1:18580-21935 GCA_001797695.1 Deltaproteobacteria bacterium RBG_13_49_15
TATTTTGGTATTGAGCTCATAAAGACCTTTAATGAAATCGGTTTTAACGCAAACGCAAAAAATGGATCCTTTGGAAATCTCCATCATATCGATGTCGTCCCCGGACACCAGGGTGCCGTCCACGCCGATTTCACCGAACTCATTCATCAGAATGGTCAACTTCTGATCTTTGGGAAACCCATCGATGATCCGATTTAAAAAGGTGGTTTTTCCGCTCCCCAAAAAGCCTGTTATCAGATAAACCCGGGTTTTATCCGCCATGGCTTAGAGGTTCTCCTTGATCTTTGCTTTTATTTCTTCCACGGAAAGGACTTTTCCAGCGGATACGGTTTTTCCATTGATGATCAGCCCCGGGGTCATAAAAACCCCCATTTTGGCAAAATAATGGATGTCGTTTATTTTCTCCAGATGAATCCCCGTAGCCCCCTCGTCACCCAAAATCGCCGATTTTACATTGTCATAGAGTTGATCACACCGTTTGCAGCCAGGCCCCAGGACTTCGATCTTCATGACCGGACCTCCTTATCTTTCACAACGCCTCTGCTCTTCTTCTGTTTTCCAAAAGCTTTATGATATTGAGGCAGAATTTACATATTCCTAAAAATTCCCCGCAAGGTGCGACTGTCATCCAGAGAGCAGAATACCGCTTCATCTCTTCTGCCGTGAATCGGTCTTTGAGTTCTTCCGGATGTTCAAGCGTCCGAATTCGATCGGATTTTCCGCAATACGGACATTTCACGCCAAAAAGAGCGGTTTCACGAAAAGGCAATTCCTTGTCAACGGCAAACTGTTGTAATTTTTCAGCGGCTTGAATTTCATTCATCATCAAAAAGGGAAGGAAACTGTTTCGGTTAAAAAATAGAGTTTGGGGCCCCATCCGGGGCCCCAAATTACGGAATCAGAATATTGCAGTTCGTTTTTTTTTAGGAGTCTACTCTTGTCCTCATGCCGGAACCGGCCTTTGCCAGATTCTCCGCAATTTTATCAAACTCAAACCCTACTTTCCTCAAAGACAAAATCCGCTCCTTCATTTTCTGGGACGGGGCCCGCTTGGCCATCTCATCGATCAGTTCCTCATATTGGGGAATGATGCTCTCAAACACCAGGTCCCTTTCGATGCAGATGGTCGGAAGAACGCGGCCTTTGAGTTCCAGAAATTTCCCGATTCCCGCTTTGTGTTTAATTGACCATTCTGTATAAACGATCATCTCTTGAACATCCTTGGGCAGCGCGGCGATGGATTCCATCATATACCCGCAGGCAGCGCACTGAACGCTATCCAAGGTCAGTACATCAATATTAATAACTTCAGCCATGGTCGTATCCTCCTTTTCGAGTTCTATTTACCAAGACTCCGGATACTTGGCATAATATTGTTCGTACCAGGCCTTGGCTTCATAAGCTTGATCCATGTGTTCCACCGGAACATCATAGGGCATATCTCAGCCAGGTGCGAATGTGAAACCGATGTTTCCACCTGCGGCAAGGCTTACGATGGCATCTTCTCTCGGGGAAAGAAGGCCGAGGCTCAACGCCAGGGTCAGCTTCAGGTTTCCGCCGAATCCAACATTGTATTTTCGAGCCATATCGCGCACGAAAATCATGTTGAGCTGCTCGTCGATGGCAAAACCGTGGGTGCCGATTTCACATACATCCTTCATAACCTTGGTGCAGTCGCCGCAGATGAAAAACGAAGATGTCTTCCCCTTGCCGTGAATCACTTTGATGGCCGGCTGGGAGTTCGGCGTCACGAATTCTTTAAACGTTGCGGACTTGATCTGTGATGCAACAGGGTCTACGATGGCGACGATATCGCATCCCATATCCGCATAGAAACCGGCCGCAATCGCCCCGACTTCTCCGGAAAACTTGATGACTTCGTGGGCAAAGCCGGGATTTTTATAGACATCCGTAAAAATGCGCACGCCGGCCAGGTGGGCAGCCAGTGTCAAAGGGCCGCAAAAGAGACCCATCAACGCGCAATCCATTTGATCCAATTGCGGCTTGGCAATCTTTGCCGCCTCAAACAAGGATGGCCACCGGCCTGAGTCCCTGGTGGGCAATTTAAGCCCTGCCTGAGCTGGAGTTTTACTTGAGCATGGATGCGTAGTCACCGACGGGACATTGTCGCCCCACCATTTCAGATCGCACCCAACGGAATTGGCCTCCACCGAAAGATCGAATACCAGAGGAATTCCGTCTGCATGGTACCGCTTTGCCGCATTGACGACCCCTTTCGCCAAAAGTTTTGGGTCTTTCAACATTTTATCTGCAGGTTCATTAATGAGAAAGGCGCAATGAACCCCCGCATAGGGGACCCAGGGGGCATTTTCAGTTCTTTTCCCCCTGTATGCATCGATAAGTTTCTGCTTAGCCATATCTCTCTCCTTTCTTGTTAAGTGCGGGTCACGTTCTTACACAGATCAGCACAAAAAATCTTTTCCACCACCTCCTTTCGTCTCTTCGCAGTACGGTAAAAACTTATTGGTTGATTGGCGCTCTGTTTGAAGGGAATTTTATTAGCACATTCCACACACAATTAGTCAAGATTTATTCCTTCTTATATCCTCCCCTATTCCATCAGGATCACTCCGTAATAACTATACGTTTCACAGGTCTTGGTGGCAACCGTCGATGTTGTTCCGAGGTTTTTAAGCGTTCCGATGACATCGATTGAAAAGGATTCCACCGAAGGCCGCTTTTCCTGAGGGAACCGGCAGTCATCAGGATACGCGCATTCTTTGCAAAGAGCGCAACATTCTCCGACCAGGGAAAACGATTTATAATACCCTTCCAGAAAAAGCATCCGCTCCAGCATGATCGTCCCCTTCCAGCAACGGACCTGATTGATCCGCTTGCGCCCATTGTTCAGATAAAAATCGGAACAGGTCTTTGTTCCCACGAGAAGGAGGGCGGTTGAGTATTCGGAAAGAATGGCGCGAACCTTATCCGGATTCGGCGTCGCCGGCGGACAGCACCAATTAGTATTGTAATGGGTGCATCCGTACCGGCATTTCAAATGAACCCATTCCGAAACCACGATTTTGCCGATTTGAAATGGAAAAATGGCATTTAATCCATAGGACTTCCCCTTCTGGAGCAACCGCTGCGTCAACTCCTGCGAAATTCCCGCATTGCTTTTAAAAGGGATCACCACCTCACCCATCTTCGGGCTCCTCCTGACAAGATATAAATCGGATTTCAACAGGTCTCGGCAATGCCATCTCCATGGCCGCTTCAGCCGCCTTCAGGACAGCGGCGGGGATGATGCACGATGGATGGCACCCCGACGCTTCGGCAGCCACATAGACCGGATTTTTTGTCAACGGCATGAACAATTCTCTTAATGATAATT
>MGQD01000025.1:22010-26357 GCA_001797695.1 Deltaproteobacteria bacterium RBG_13_49_15
CAAGTCTTTTCACTTTAACCCGACAAGGGAATCCGCAAACTCCCGGATTTACCTTCACACAGGCAACATCGGCTCCTCGATCGTCCTTGGGCCCGGGAGGGGGTTTCTCCATCGGTTCATGAACTATTGGTTTAATATCTTCTCCGGCACAACCCCTTCCAAATGCGGAAATTTATCCTTCATATGAGGTATCTGCATGGCTTCCATAAATTGCTGCTGGAAATCCGTCTCCACCGTCAACTCAACGTATTCCACATTCCGGGATACCCAGTTCGCTTCCGCCCGTTTTCTCCGGTTCATCAGGGCGGCACGACATCCATCCCCGGCGGCATTCCCGATGCTTTCGATCATCTCGATGGCACAGTCCGGGAATAGACCCATGACCAGCGCTTTTGTGCGATCCACATGGGTGCCGAACGCGCCGGCAATTTTGACCTTGTCCATTTTTTCCATTCCCATGCGCCGCATCATGAGTTTGCACCCGGCATACAGCGCCCCCTTGGCCAACTGGATCTGCCGGACATCCTTCTGGGTGACCACAATGTCCTTATCGATGCTCGATTCCTCGGCCCAGGCGAGAACGAACTCCGGTTGCTTGTTATTCGGATTGATGCGGTATCGCGGGTGATTTTCAAGCTCTTTCCGATTGAACACCCCGCTTTTGGTGATGATCCCGGCTCGATACAGTTCGGCCAAAAGATCCAGGATGCCGGATCCACAAATCCCCTTTGCCTTCATGTCCTTGGGTTCCGAGTATTTCCGCCAGGCATCCCTCCCGATCACCTTATAATCGACGTCCCTGGTTTTCGGGTCAATGGCAATCCGCTCGATCGCTCCAGGAGCGGCTCTCATGCCGAACGCGATCTGTGCGCCTTCCAGAGCCGGACCGGTGGCGCAGGAAGAGGATATCAGCTTGTGCTTATTCCCCAGGACGAGTTCTCCATTCGTCCCGATATCGATGATCAGGGATATTTCTTCCTTTTTATACGGCTCTTCGGCGATCAGCACACCCACGTTATCCGCACCCACGAATCCGGCTTCATTCGGAAGCACGAAAATATATGCCGATGTATTGATCTGAAGCCCTAAATCACGTGCCTTGATGTCCAGGCTATGGTGAATCACCGGCGGAAAGGGGGCGAGTCCGACAAATTCCGGATTGAGCTTAAGAAAGATATGGTGCATGGCCGTGTTTCCGCCGATGGTCAGGTCCTCGATATCCTGCTTGGTGACCCTGAGGTAGGTTTTCCCTTTTTCCGGCACTTCCATATATTCGTCCGGTCCCTCTTCCCCTTTTTTCTTCTTCCGTTTCTTTTTGGGGGGATAGGTGTTTTGGATCGCCTGATCGATCAGGGAATTGAGCCCCTCGATGATATCGTCGCTCATCCGCTTCAGCCCGTCGGGTGTCGTCATGTGATAGGTGATGCGGGCCATCACATCTTCGCCGTACTTGCACTGTGGATTCATCATGGAAACGGTATCGATCACTCCTTTGGTGGTCAGGTCGCAGAAATACGCCGCCACCGTGGTCGTACCGATATCGATGGCCAATCCATACGAATGCTCGGCCTTTCCCGGCCGGAACCGGATGATTTCCTTATCGTTCCAAACGCTGACTGTGACGCTCCATTTTCCGTCCCGAAGAGCCGTGGGGAGCTCTCTGAGGGCGAAGATATCAACGGCCAGATCAGTGAGGCCGAACTCTCTTTCCAGGCCCCTGCATACCCGTTCGAAATCTCCCGTGGGCTCTTCGAACGCCGGGGGGTCCACTTCGATATAATAGATCTTGACCGCCGGGTTATGCTCGATATGGATATCCCGCGCCGCCTTACTCACCACCTGCTTTCCGGCACGCGATTCTTCCGGCACGAATACCAGCACATCCCCCTTGATTTGACTCACGCACGCCAGGCGATATCCCGATTCCTTTTCTTTCGGACTAATAAATTTACTTTCTTCTTTTTCCAGCCAGGGGCTCACATGGGTTCTTTTCGATTCGATCCCATACTTTTCAAATCGCCCTTCCTCAATGCGAACCTTGCATTTTCCACAAACTTTTTTCTCCCCGCACAGCGCCTCGATATCCACCCCCAGCAATCGGGACGCTTCAATAACATTGACTCCTTTTAGGACTTCACCTCTTCGCCCCGAGGGTTGAAAAATGACCATCGCCTTATTATCGTCCATTCGAGATAATCCTCCTTCATCTCATCGATGCAGTCTCGCATGCGAAATTTCAATCCAGGAACCGGCCATCGGACCGTTTGAGGTTCAACTATTTTTTCTTTTCGTATTCCCTCAACCGGCTGATCATTTTAATCCCTTCCGCCACGGCATTTCCGGCCGATTCGGCATACCCGTCGGCGCCGAAAAGTTTTGCCACATCTTGCGTGACCGGCGCCCCTCCCAGCATGATGGCGACATTGGGGTTTTTCTCTTTAATCATCTTGATGACCTTTCTCATGCCCAACATGGTGGTGGTCATCATGGCCGACATGGCCACAACCTCTGCATCCGTCCGCAGTTGTTCTTCAACAAATTTCTCTAAGGGAACATCCCGGCCAAGGTCGTAAACCTGCCATCCGGCCACATCAAACATCATTTTCACCAGGTTTTTGCCGATGTCATGGACATCTCCCTGGATGCTTCCGATGACCACCTGGGCGATTGCTCCCCCGTCCTTCTTGGGAACATGGGGGCGCAGGATGGCCAGCCCTCCATAAAGAGCATCGGCGCACATCAGCACTTCGGGCACGAAATACTCATGCCGTTCATACAGGTCGCCGACGACTTCCATCCCGGCTGCCAAACCGTCCATGATCATCTCAAGAGCCGGATATCCTTCATCCACGGCTGTCTGTGAGGCTTCCTTTACCTGATCCTCTTTATAGTTGATAACCCCGTCTTTTAACGCTTCCTGCAATTCTTTTTTACTAGCCATAATCATCTTCTCCTTTCCGTTGCAATTCGATATGACAGGTTGTAATTGACCGGTTGCTTCCCGCAAGCCCCGCCTTTTAATAAGCCTTAGACTTATTAAGACGGGGTCAAGGGAAGCTATCTAAAATAGACATTTTCCTTGCCGGGAAGCCCCGCTCTTCAGAGCGGGGAGCTTCACAATCATCTGTTAAAGCCGGCCCACAGCCGGGGTCGGACCTGTTTTATATTCCCTGGCGGTCTTTTCCATGGCTTTAAAGTTTTCCGATTTGATGGCCGGCCATAAATCGCACCCCGGCCAGACTGCATCGACAGAGCTGTCGACGTTCTTTTTAATTCCTTCGATCGCTTGTTCGACGGTCGTCTCCTCTGCACAAGGGAGTTTAAACACATCGTAATTTCCTAAAATAATGGCGTCATTCCCCAGTTTTTTTCGGCTTTCCAACAGATTATTTTTGATGTCGAAACTGATCGCCTGGGCGCCTGAGTCTTTGACGACTTCCCACATCATTTCCGCGATAGGATCGGTGGAACCGCAGATATGTAATACTTTTGGAGATCTCCAGGCTTTCAGAATTCGCGTTAAACGGGGCTGAATGAGATCTTTAAATGTTTTCGGGCTAAGGAGATCGGCCGCCACACCCGGCTCCCGAAGCGTAATGAAATCGGCGCCGGCATCGATAAGCGCCTTACCGATATTGATAATCATATCCGAAAACTTATCCAGAATATCTTCAACCCGTTTCCGTTCCTTGAATACCGCCTTCAGCACCTTGTCCAGTTCAATTGTTTGCCCGCACTGGGTGAACGGGCCCAATTGCCAGGCGCCAAGGGCAAGTTCCGGGGCTTCCTTCTTGGCGATTTTAATGGCCTTGGGAATCAGATTCATCGGATACTTATCCATGATATGGTCGATATCGTGCTGAGTGATATCCACCTGGCTTAATTCCTGCCATTTTTTAGTCGGGATCGTCGGATAAAGAATGTCCGCGGAATCTTCGTAGAGGGAGATCTTGTTCCCCAGCGCCTCGGATTCCCAGCACATATCATAGGGAATCACGACCGAATCCAGGTTAAACATGCGTGCGGATTCAACTCCGGAATAAGCCAGCCGTTCCGCATTCCGGTGAATCGTCGGAAACTTATACCCCAACTTGCTGATGGCGGGGAACAGCACCATCCCCATTCCCGTAAAAAACGGCATCTTGTCTACAGGTTCTCGATTAAAAAACCGCTTGACTCGTTCGATGGGAGTAAGCTTCGTCATGATCAATACTCCTTTCTCTGATTTCTGTTTAATGTGTGTTGATAAAAAAACAATAATGGCAACTTTATATATGATCCGAATGTTTCCTGAAAATCGTCTAAAGGACGATTTTTACCTGCTTATGAGATGATTTTTATGTCGCC
>MGQD01000025.1:26367-28471 GCA_001797695.1 Deltaproteobacteria bacterium RBG_13_49_15
GATCCAGAAGTTGCCGTTTGCCGACCCTTCCAAATGCGGCAATCTTCAACTCCCGGGCGTCGATTTTCTCGATCAGCAAAATGAGATGCTCTTTTCCGGCAGGGGTCAATCGAATCCGATCTTCTTTTGTGGTTTCAACCCGGTTGCTTCGAACCAGAATATCCACCACCTCTTCAAGGCTTCTTGACAGGGTGTATCGATAACCGAAATCCCCATGAGTTTTTCTTAAATGGTCCGGGATTTCAGATGCGGGCGCGTTTTTCGAAAAGCGATTCAGCAATCCGTTTTTTGTCAATCCGCCCCCTTCATCTTCCAGGGAAAGAATCGCCATTGCCCATAAGGTTTTAACCGGGTGTGTTCTCTTTACTTCAATGCACCATTTTCGGATCTGCGACAGAACCGCCTTCAGTTGCCGGGCGTCGACCTTATCTCCGGGATAGGTTCGGACGTAAAAGGAGGTTTCGATGCCCAGGAGTTGATAGGCTCTCTGCCTGATCTCTTCTACATCCGGATCATAATGGGTGTAATCATAGGGGATCCGAAACGGCTCAAATCCCGCTTGAGGAATCCGTTTCAAAAGCGGCGCAGGAATCGTTTTCAGGTTATTTCTAGCTTCAAGAAGTACATGGATATCCGACCCGAATAGCGGAAACATATACAGGTGGACATGAACCGTTGACTTGCCGTCTCTGATGCATTCCATCGCAAGCATAGCCGTCATGCCGACATCATCTGCGGTCGACTCGGGAGTGAAAACTTGAACGCTGATGCTGGGGACGATGCCTCCTTTTGCAAGGACTTCGATGGACCGATTCATATCCGATACGGAGCACCCCCTTCTCAGCCGCTTCGACAGGTCATCGGTTACGGCATCGGCGCCGATAAACGCGGCCCTGATATTCGCCGCATGCATCTCTTCGACCAAAACGGCGTTCAACCCCTGGGGCCTCAGGAAACAACTGTAGACAACTTCCCTTCCGATCCTGGAATTAAGATTCTTCAAACACCCGCAGATTCGCGAAGTCCACGCCTCATTGACGTTAAACGTATCGTCCCAAATATCTACCTGTCTGATTTGGGGGTTTTCCCGGATCGCTTCCGTCAATTCCTTTTCAAAAAAATTCCCTTCTATGGCACAATGAAAATGGTGACCGAACTGTTTTGCAATGGCGCAAAACAAGCACCCCCCGCGTGATTTTTTCGACCAGATGCAGGCCCGCTGGAAGGTGATCGCCATCGATTCCTCTCCATACTTCACGGATAAAAAGATCTCCTTTTCAGGGATGCTTTTGGAAGAAAAAATGGTGGAATAAATGGCTTTTCTTTTCGGGAGCCTAAACACGAGATTTGGGATATTGAGGATATTGAGCAAAAAGTGTTTGTCCCAATCGGCTCCCATCGTTGTCTTATCCAGGAGCGGCAATAAGCCGGGGAGTGCGGTTTCAGCCGCTCCTCTGACAATAAAATCAGGGGCGATGTCGGTAACGTCATTTACAAAAGGGGAAAATCCGAACGTCATCAGATTGATATAATTATTGGATGCCTCATTCCCGCCTAAAATGATGGGCGCCGAACCGACGGCTCTCAGGCACCGGATCACTTTGGGAAGCATGAAGAGATTGACGGTATAGGGAACGGAGATCAACACGCTCTCCGCATCTGAAAACCCCGCCCTCTTGAAAAAATCGGCCAGGAAGTCATGGCCGACCAGGTTGATTTCTTCCAATGGGAAATAAATGCAATCAGTTCCGATCGCCTCTCCGCAAATCGCTTCATAACCCAAATTCAAAACGATTCTTTTTAACGCCGAATAGGCGAGGCTGTTTTGACGGGTCAGCGTGATGATGCCGATCTTTTTCATGAATCAGGCAGCAAATGCGTCACTAGAGATCCGGATCAACCAATCCAAGCTGGACGCCGTAATGGACCAGCTTGGCGGAGCTGTTCGCCTCAAGTTTCTCCATTATTTTGATCCGATGGGATTTGACCGTACTGATGCTGACGCATAGTATTTCTGATATTTTGCGGGTGGAGTGCCCCTCGGTAATCATCTGAAACACTTCTCTTTCCCGATTGGAGAGCTGCCGATAACGTTCCGCTAAAG
>MGQD01000025.1:28528-32343 GCA_001797695.1 Deltaproteobacteria bacterium RBG_13_49_15
GCGGCATAGCGATATCCATGATGACGACGTCCGGTTTCAGCTCCAGGGCCCGGTCCACGGCATCCCGTCCGTTGACCGCCTGGCCGACGACCTCCAACTCTTGCCGGTCTTTGAGCAATCGCGCCAGCCCCTGCCGCACGATGGTGTGGTCTTCGGCGATCATGATGCGAAACGGTTTAGGCATGGCCGAACAGCTCCTTCAAGGGGACCTCTATCCGGATCCGCGTCCCCTTGTCGATTTTGCTTCTCACCTGGAATATGCCGCCGAGCAGGTCCGTCCGCTCGCGCATTCCGAGAAGCCCCAGGCTCTGCTTATCTTTCCCGACGATCTGGGTATTAAAACCGCCGCCGTCGTCTTCCGCCACGAAGATGATATTCGGAAAACTTCTGATAATGGAAAGCCGAAAATGTTTCGCGCCGGAATGCTTGAGGGTATTGGTGAGGGCTTCCTGGCTGAAGCGATATAAAATGGTTTCAGTGTCGGCATCGAGTCGATGGTCAAATCCCACGATGTTGAATTCGATGTTAAGCTTCGAATGGCTTTTGATCTCCTTAAGATACAGGTTGAGCGCCGGTTCCAGCCCGAGATCACTCAGCAAGGTCGGATGCAGATGATATGAAAGCCCCCGGATTTCCATAGAGGTCCGTTTTACCATCTGAGCAATTTCGTGAATTTCTTTGGCAAGGGCTGTATTTTTTAAAGGGACGCTTTCTTCCAGCCGATCAAGGGCCATTTTAATCGCCGTCAACGATTGCCCGGATTCGTCATGGAGTTCCCGGGCAATGCGGCGCCGCTCTTCCTCCTGAGTATTAAACAGTTTTTCAGTCAGTTGTCTTAATTCCTGGCGATGGCTCCGGATCGTATCCATCAATTGCATGTTTTCAAGGGCCCCTCCCAGGAAGTTGCCTAACGATCCCATTAAACCAAGCTCCTGCAGGCTCAGATTCCGGCCATCCGGTATATCGAGTCCGATAAACCCGACCCCTTTTCCTTTGAACGTGATCAGGAAACAGGTGAGCCAGGGGCTTAATACGCCTTTTTTCATCCGGTATCGCATTTGAAAGGTTGGGAAGGATGGCTCGGGATTTAAGTCCATTTTTCCTTCAAACAGATACTCCTTCAATACCGAATCTTTGAAAATGATGGTCCCTTCTTTGGAAGGTTCAGCCGCTAAAAGGCCATGACGAATTTGAATTCGGGCTTTTTTCTCCAGCCGGTCCAGGAGCACCACCGCCCCTTTTTGAAGATTCAACACGGACAGGATGCTTTTGAGTGTTTTTAAGAGGATCTGCGGGAGCGGCATGTTGTGATTCAGGGCCATGGCGATGCTGTTTAAAATGGAGAGCTCCCGGTTTCGCTGCCTGAGGTTTTCCTCGGTATGCTTTCGATGGGTGATATCCTTGATGATCCCCTCAAATTGAGTCTCTTTCGTTTCCGGATTTTCGTATTTGCGGCTCGATATCAGCACATGGATGGGAGATCCGTCTTTTTTGCTAAAATCGACTTCGTAATCCTTTGCGTATCCTTCGTGGATCATCAATTTCAGGAATCGTTCCCGGTCTTTCGGATCCCGATACAGTTTCTCCGCTGACCCAAGACCGAGCAACTCCTCTCTCGTCCGGTATCCCAGCATACCCACCCCGGCCGGATTCACATCGATGATGTGCCCCTGCAGATTGGTGATATAGACCATATCATGGCTTCCCTCGAAAATGCGGCGGTATTTTTTCTCTCGTTGAATAACCTCCTCCTGCAGGCTTTTCAATTCCTTCGTATCCTTGAAAATTTCAAGGCCGCCGGCGATCCTCCCGGAAGCATCCCGGAAAACCGATGTCGAACAGATGATGGGGGTTTTATGACCTAAGACATTGGTGATTTCATATTCGCGATTGTGAACGTCTT
The DNA here is from genome assembly GCA_001797695.1 of Deltaproteobacteria bacterium RBG_13_49_15. Lineage (GTDB taxonomy): Bacteria > Desulfobacterota > Desulfobacteria > Desulfobacterales > UBA2156 > RBG-13-49-15. The sequence goes on from MGQD01000025.1 coordinate 30,432, forward strand.
TCCCCTCTGCCACGGCGCGCTTTAACGCGCAATCCGATTCGCAAATCGAGTTTTTAAACACATCCTTGCAATACATTCCGACCGCATCAAAAGCCGAAAAACCGGTGATACGCTCTGCAGCCGGGTTGAAATAGGTAATCCTCCATTCATGATCCGTTGTAAAAAGCCCGTCCGGAATCCGGTTTAATATCTCAACAAAACTTTCTTCCTTTTGATAGAGGTGCTCGAGAGCTTTGATATTGTATTTGTGAATTTGATCTGAAATAAAATAGCTCCAGCCGCTGGGGTGAATTTCCCCCCTTTCCCTGAAATAGGTGCACGATAGACATGAAGAGAGCTTCTGATAAAAATCCTCGTGAATGAAATTGGTGCAATGGGTTTTCGGGATCAGCCAGCATTCCATGATTGGTTTGCTGTGAGCGGGACATAGCACCTTGGAGCAAGATATCGCCTTCCAGCAGGGCTGCTCCTGATATTTTTTTTTGCTCTTAAGAGATAGTTGAGCGAGATGATTTTGAAGCAATGAACTCACAGTGCGGATCTCCTTTGGCCCGGCAGCGGGGTTCTTCGGCGGAAAACGCATAAAGCCCATCCGGATAATCACCCCCGTAAATCAGATCCATGAACGCGCCGGTCACCCCCCTTAACATATAGCATTTGCCGGATTTGGCGGCGCCATATCGAGTCATGTACCCGGTGGCTTCATAGGAGTCGCCTGCCCGGATCACCAGTTTTTTTCCTGGAATCAGGTCTTTTACTTCCAAATCGCCCCACCCAAAAGCCACGGCTACTGCAGTAAAACCGAGAATTTGATCTTCCTTGGTCTCGATCATCGGGGCAACGATCTGATCCCATTCCCAGGAGTTTCGTATCCCTTGAAACGTGGCGTATCCGCACTCCTGGGCCGCCCTGATCAGCAAGGATTTGGCTTCCAAATCGCGCGCTTCCCCCATTTCGTTTTCGAATTCAAAATTTAACCGGTTGTAGTAATCCACCGAAAAAAGGGATAAGTAAACGCCGAAAAGAGGGATGATCCCCTTTGATTCTCTGATCTTGCTCCCTTCCATGACCGCGTGGATTATCTTATTCCCATCGATTGCCATCAGCTAATCCTTGATGGCTTCGTAAAAAGTCCACCTGCTGCGTTGCGCTGCATCCTTCGTCATTGCAGCGTACCTCATAAGTACACCTCATTCCTCAGGATTTGCGCGCCTTGCATCTGAAGCTTTTTACTTTGCCATCCCAATTTTGACTTTTTACGGATTCAACAATCCTTAGTTGAAGGTTGTAATGAAAAAGCGGCATCCCTCTGTTTATTTAAAGCCGGCGGATACAGAAAAAGAAGATTGAAGCGGAAGTGTTACTTTTTTTGAACGGTAAAAACGCACTCCTTATCCCGCATCATCTTGCATCGAGTTTCCTTAACATCGTAATATCCAAGCGGTTTTCGATATATCGCCTCCAGGGCGCCGGCGATCCATCCCCGCGCAAAATGGCAGCCGGGGCTTTCGCGCCTGCCGTGCTTGGCAAGCCACCCGGTTACATGATGGCTGGAAGTGCTGATCACTTGTGCAAAGCCGGGCTTTACAGCCTGAAAATGGATTATTCCGAGCCCGCAGTTCTGATACAACATAGAGGCCATTTCCAGCTTGGATTTGATGGTTTTGACCTTCCGGTATTGATTGAACAGATCCCTAAGTCCGTGAAACGTCGTTTCCTCAACCGATCGATACACCAGGTGGATCCCCTGCTCGCCGAGAGTATCCTCCAGGGTTTTTTGCAGATTGATATTATAATGATGACAGTGCATGGCGATCGGCTGGCCGGAGATGGCGACATGATGCCCTTTTCGGTTTAATTCACTGCGCCAATCAAACAGGTTCATCGGAAGTCTCCAGGGATCAGGGAGTCA
>MGQD01000026.1:0-1151 GCA_001797695.1 Deltaproteobacteria bacterium RBG_13_49_15
TGCGCGACGCCGGGCGGGGAGCAAGACCCTCCTTCAACCCACAGGCCATTCGCCGATCTCGGGGCCTTGTTGAAGCGTAAAACGTAGCCGTCCAAATGCACCTTCGACAAGAATTTCAATTTTTAAAAATCTGATTTAAAAGATCAAAGATGTAAGAAATAAACTCGACATCATAAAATCAAAAATCAGGATTTGACACCCATGATAAATAATCGTGCCCCCGCAACTTTATTGGTTGCTGTTTCAGGGTTATCTGCGTCGGGATTGATCTTCGAGCTTACTCTTACACGGATCTTTTCCGCCACCATCTGGTACCACTATACCTTTGTCGCCATCTCGGTGGCATTATTCGGATGGGGGCTGGGAGGGTTTTTAGTCTATCTATTCGGTTTGTCCAGGTTTGAAAACCGTAGCCGATCTGTTCTAATCCTTTTGGCAATCATTCTATCCATTGCACTGCCCTTATTTCCTTACGGGCTTCTTCAGTTTCCATTTACTCCGGAGCGGTTAAACTTTTATTTTCTGCTGAGTGTGTTTCCATTTCTGGCAGGAGGAGCGGCGCTGAGTCTGGCCTTTGAGACCTTCGGTCACGACGTAAACCGCCTCTATTTCGCTGACCTTTTGGGAGCGGCTTTGGGGACGCTATTGGTCCCTCTGGTCATTCGTCTTCTGGGAGCGGAAACAACGGTGCTGGCGACGGCGATTTTACCGGCATCGGCAGCGGTGCTTTTGAGCTTGTCCTCGGAAGAAGGTGTTCGGCGATCCTGGACAATCGCGTCCGTATTGGTTCTGCTGGGCACAGTCGCCCTTTCGGTGTGGAACGTTCATACAGAGTCGCTGACGATCCGTGACGCCCCGAACAAGGCGCTTTACAAGCTTTTGCGCGATCACCCGGAAGCCAGAATAACCAGCGACCATTGGAATGCCTACTCGCGGATCACCTCGGTGACGGGGTTTGACAACTATCATCTGGCGCGCCTGTTCATCGACAGCGACGCCGAGACAAGCGTTTTGCGATGGAACGGCGGTAGGGCGCTCGAACCGGACGGCGACAAATGGTTCCGGTCGTTTCCGTTTCGATTGACGCCATCGCCGGAGGTCCTTGTGATCGGACCCGGCGGAGGTGCGGACGTAGTGCTTTCGGTGGTCGC
>MGQD01000026.1:1232-1493 GCA_001797695.1 Deltaproteobacteria bacterium RBG_13_49_15
TCTTTACGATCATCCCAATGTGAACCTGGTCATGGAGGAAGGTCGGAATTTCATCCGCCGTACCCAGCAGAAATTCGATATGATCATTCTCGGGTTTGTAGATTCCTGGGCATCCGTGGCCAGCGGAGGCCTTTCCCTTACAGAGAATTATCTGTACACGCAAGAAGCGATTGAGGCCTATTATGACCATCTCACGAACAGCGGAACCCTGGTTATTATCCGCTGGCCTACCGATATTCCCCGGCTTGTCGCCAATAGCTT
>MGQD01000026.1:1572-2973 GCA_001797695.1 Deltaproteobacteria bacterium RBG_13_49_15
GGAAAGGAACCGGTGGAGACGGTCTTCATGCTGACCCGATCCCCTTTGACCAGATCGTTGGTTGACATGCTTCTGGCCGGGCATCCGAATGCTCATACCATCTGGGCTCCATTCCGGGAATCCGAATTAAGTTACGCCAGTTTGTTTTCCGGAGAACTTACCTTTGAGCGTTACACCGACAGCTTTGAAACGATGGCGACCCCGGTTGCGGACGACAAGCCGTTTTATTTTGCGCTCGACAAACCTGTTGGGATTCCTTCTTTCGCTTTACGGTTGTTTAAACTTCCGGTGACGGCGGTGGCATGTTTTACCGCCCTATTCCTTCTGGGGGGAAGGATACTGAGGTTTCGAACGCCGAGGGCAAGAACAATCGTTTATTTCAGCGCTTTGGGCATCGGGTTTATTGTCTGTGAGGTGGCCCTGATTCAGCGCCTTATTCTTCTTTTGGGCCATCCGATTTATACGCTGGTTGTGATTCTTTTTACCCTTCTTCTGGCAGGCGGACTGGGGAGCCTTTTTGCCCGTCGACTAGAGTTGGACCAAATCCGAACCACCCTTGGTTGGATCATTGGTATGGTTATCGCTCTGGTTATTCTCGGGGCCTTTGCTCTCCCGGCGTTGGTTCGCGCCGCTATTCCTTTAAGCCTGCCGGTGCGCATTCTGACGGCTGGGTTTCTGGTATTTCCTTTCGGTTTTCTGATGGGCATGCCCTTTCCCATCGGCCTTCGAAAAGTTGCACAGGATCCCCAAGGCGCAGCAGTGTCGGCGTTATGGGGCATCAACGGAGTGGCTTCCGTAGTAGGGTCGATTCTGGGAATGATGTTGGCGATCGCTGCGGGATTTACGTGGGTATTTCTGGCCGGTGCGATGTGTTATCTGCTGGCCTGGGCTTCACGGCCATGAAGCAGTTGGCTATTTTTTGATAAAAATCTCCACACGACGGTTCTTTTGCCGCCCTGCCGGATTGTCGGATCCGTCCGGTTTCGTGTTCGGCGCTTTCGGCTTTGCCTCTCCATACCCGGCGGTATCGATGATCGACTCGTCAACCTTTCCTTTGGCTGAAAGCCAGGTTTTTACCGAGTCGGCGCGGCGTTTAGATAGCTTCAGATTGTAATCATCCGAACCCCTTGAATCCGTATGACCGGAGACAACAACCCTCGGGCTTTTAAATCCTCTAATGACACCGGCAACTTTTGTAAGGGCTTCCATAGCATCCACCCGAAGGTCGGCTTTATCAAAATCAAAAAGGACATCACTAGCAAGTTCAATATGAATTTCAGTAGAGGTTTCCCTGGCGCCGAGATCAACCAATGCCTTTTTAAGCTGTTTGGCATCAAATTGAATCTCTCGTGAGGCGACCCCCAGTATATCCACCGAACGAAAATCGATTGCTTTGGCTCC
>MGQD01000026.1:3047-3359 GCA_001797695.1 Deltaproteobacteria bacterium RBG_13_49_15
AAACCCTTTAAATTTCCCCGGCAGAATGTCATACCAGAATCTTCCTCCGTGATCCTTGTCATAAACGGGACCTGCAATGTAATCGCCGTCGGAATCCTTCAACGGAAAATACTTTTTCTGGTTGGATTCATCGATAATATAGCAATTCTCATAATGGAAAAACCATGTCTGTTTACTCGCTCCGGTGTTCCTGGCTTTAAATTTGACGGTCAGCACGTCGTTTCGAATTTCAACTGCCAAAAGATCCACATCCACACCCTCTTTGGTGTTGTTGGGCTGGGTCTGAAGAACCGTCTCGGAATAAGCTGCGCC
>MGQD01000026.1:3494-9705 GCA_001797695.1 Deltaproteobacteria bacterium RBG_13_49_15
TATCCAACGCTTTGATAAAACGCAACATTTTTTTATTATCCCCATGCATCGAATACTACCTTATGTTTCTCACTCAAGACGACATGTTCGCATCCCCATACTTGTCAGGCATGCAGGATTCGGTTATAATTAAAATGTTGAACGCAAAGGAAACCGCAGACGGCGAAATCGGGAGATGGAAAATGAAACGTTTAAAACCGTTTTGTATCCTTGTTTTGTTCATGTGTCTGGTTTTGTTTTTCAAAGTTTGCATCGAAAGTCTTGCAAGCGCTTCCGAGAAACCGATTCGAATCGGCGCCATTTATCCTTTTTCAGGTCACAGCTCCTCCACCGGCCAGGATATTAAAGCCGCCATCGATCTGGCTGCCGATATTGTCAATGGGTCGTATGATATTGATCTCCCTCTTGCCCGGAAGGCCGGTCTTTCATCCCACGGTAATGCCAATATCGAAATCCTCTACAGGGATTCCCGCAGCGACGACCTTCGCGGCGCAGCGATTGTGAAAGACCTGATTCTTCAAGACAAGGTCATCGCGTTGCTGGGGTGTTATAACAGCACCGTCACCGCAGCCGCAAGCGAACAGGCCGAAGCGCTTAAGATCCCTTTTCTCAATCCGGATTCCACCGCCCCCATTTTAACCCAGCGCGGGCTCAAATGGTTTTTTCGAACCACCCCCGATGACCTGATGTTTGCACAAAATTTTTTCACCTTTTTTTCGGAACTCGGGGGAAAAATGAAAATCCGAATTCCCAAGCGCCTGATTCTTGTTTATGAAAACCGCTTATGGGGAACCAGCGTGGCAAGAGTTGAACGAAAACTCGCGCTGAATTTCGGGTACGAGATCGCAGCGGATATCCCCTATGACGTCCGACAGATGTCTTTTGAAGAGGAACTGAACCAAATTAAATCCGCCCTGCCCGGCATTCTTTTGCAATCTTCTTATGCCGATGATGCCGTTTCCTTCATGAAAGGATACAAAGCCCGTCAAATCAACCCCGAGGCCATTGTCGCCATGAACGCCGGTTTTGTAGATCCGTCTTTTTTAGAAAAGCTCGGACCGGACGGAAATTTCATCCTCAGTCGAGAAGTCTGGGCGCCGGATATTGGAAGCAAAAAACCTCTTTTAAAAGCCGTCAACGATCTGTTTTTCAAACGATTCGGAAGGAATATGAACGGGACCTCCGCGCGCGCCTTCACAGGCCTGATCGTTCTTGCCGATGCCATCAACCGGGCCAGGGCCCTGACTCCAGCGGCTATAAGAGATTCCCTTCTGGCCACCGAGATGAGCGGCGACAACCTGATCATGCCGTGGGACGGCGTTTCGTTTGATCCGCAAACCGGTCAAAACAGGCTTGGCAAGGGAATCATCGTTCAGGTTCAAGATGACAGCTACCGCACCGTCTGGCCCTGGGATCTTTCTGAAAGCGCCGTGATCTGGCCCATGCCGGGATGGACCTCGAGGGAGGTTAAAAAACAGAAATGATTGAATCCCTTAAATTCCTGACAAAAGCCGGATTGTCCCGGAAAATCGTCACGCTTCTTCTGGTATCTTCGATCATCCCCTTGAGCATCCTGACCGCCATTTACTTCACATTTTATTTCCAGGGGCAAAAACAGCGGGTCATCGATGTTCAACAGGAAATCGGAAAAGTGGTTTCCACGAATATATCCGCTTATCTGAAAAAAATATTGGGACAGATTCAATTTTCCGCGGCAACATCGGTCCCGAATATGAAAAACAACAAGGAACTCGTCACACTTTCGGATATATTTCTAAACCAAATGCCGGATCTGGATGAGATCACTTTTATGGATCTCGAAGGAAATGAAATCTGCAAAGTCTCCAGGTATTACTCGTTTAGGCCATTTGAACTGAAAAATGTGGCATCCGATCGTTCTTTCCAGCTCGCCAGAAACGGAGAAATCCATGTCGGTCCATTGGAACTGTCGCCGTTCAGCCGATTCCCAATCGTCCGCATGGTTGTCCCGATTCTGGATCTGAAAGACCATGTCATCGGCGTGCTGGTTGCCGGTGCAACCATTCAAAAGATGTGGGATTTCATCTCACGATATCAAATCGGCGAAAACCGTTATGCCTACGTGGTGGATTCTAAAGGGGTTTTGATTGCTTATGAGGACCTCTCTTCGGTTCTTCAGAAAATGGATTTGACCATGATTCCGGGGGTGAGCCATTTTGTCTCCGGTAAAATCGGCGTTTTCGAATACAAGGGATTAACCGGCCAAGAAGTCATCGGGGCGGTTTCAGTAATTCCTTTGACCGGATGGGGAGTTATCGTCGAAGAACCGACAAGCGCCGCGTTCAAGGATCTGCGCCTGCTTTCTTCGGTGTTTCTGGGAATCTTTTTCGTTACGATCCTTCTGGCGGTTTTCCTTGGGTTTCGGTTCAGCTATAGCTCCATTCTCAAGCCTGTCGATTTGCTGGAACAGGAGGTCGAGGCGATCTCAACAGGAAATTTCGATCGAAGCATACGTTTTGACGCCTCGAATGAACTGGGTCGCCTTGCTGAAAATATCAATCGAATGGCCGAAAGGCTTAAGACCACCACCGTATCACGGGATCTTCTAATCGAAGAAATCGCAGAACGGAAAAAAGCCGAGGCCGCGCTCCAAAAAAGCGAAGCCACGCTTAAGGGGATCTTTCAGGCAGCGCCGATCGGCATCGGAGTGGTCACGGATCGGACCATGAAGTGGGTAAACGACAAGATGTGTGAAATATCTGGGTATGATTCGGGCGAACTCATTGATCAAAGCGCGAGGGTACTCTATCCGACCCAGGATGAATTCGAACGGGTTGGAAAAATTAAAAACGATCAGCTTGCAAGCAAAGGGACGGGAAGCGTCGAGACTCAATGGCGAAAAAAAGGTGGAGAGATAATCGATATTTTGGCGAACTGGGCACGCCTGGATCGATCCGACGCTTCTATCGGAGATATCTTCGCTGTTTTGGATATCACGGGAAAAAAGCAAGCTGAAGAGGAAAAGGAGAAGCTCGAAACCCGGCTCCGACAGGCCCAGAAAATGGAGGCGATCGGAACACTGGCCGGCGGCATCGCCCATGATTTCAACAACATCCTCGGTATCATTTTGGGAAACTCGGAACTGGCTGTGAATGATGTTCCCAAATCGCATCCGGCACGGCGCAATCTGGAGGAAATCCGCACGGCAAGCCTCAGGGCCAAGGATATGGTGCGCCATCTGCTGAGCTTTGCCCGTAAGTCGGAACCGGCGCAGCAGATTATTCACCTCATACCGATCGTTAAAGAGACGGTAAAACTTTTGCGTTCTTCCATTCCTGCCAGCATAGAAATCCGCCAGGATATGCCGCTCATTTTGGATACAATTCTGGGGGATCCCACACAGATTCATCAGATCCTGATCAACCTGGCGTCAAATGCCTCCCACGCCATGCCGGACGGAGGCCTCCTTGAAATCGGCGTCCGAATCGAAACGGTGCATGAGACGGTTTCCGGTCCCTATTCCGATCTTGACCCCGGGAATTACGTCCTTCTGACCGTCAGCGATACCGGGGAAGGGATCGACCCGAACATCAAAGACCGGATTTTTGATCCTTACTTTACCACCAAAGATATCGGAAAAGGGACGGGAATGGGATTGGCGGTGGTTCATGGAATCGTCAAAAGCCACAGCGGCAGGATCTTCGTGGACAGCAAACCAGGAAACGGAACCCTATTCAGTATTTTCTTTCCTCAGGCCGAGGGAGAAGCCGCCCCTGAAGTTGAGACAAGAGATCCATACCCCACCGGCCGCGAGCGGATCCTCATCGTTGATGATGAACCATCGGTCTTGGATATCGGGACTGCGATACTGAATCGACTCGGATACCACGTGGAGAGCGAAACGAATCCTATTGCCGCATTGAAGCTCTTTGGCTCAAAACCCGACTTTTTTGACCTGGTGATTACCGATATGACCATGCCTCAGATGACCGGCGATCACCTCTCGCAACAGATCCGAAGCATTCGCGACAACATCCCGATCATCATCTGCACCGGATTCAGTGAGCGGATATCCGAAGAAAGTGCCGGCGGCATGGGGATCCAGGGGTATCTGGAAAAGCCTCTCGATCTCCGCGTTTTCGCCGCCACCATCCGCCGCGTCCTCGACAAGGGGACGTTCTTGAAATCGTGACATATTGAGACCTTTGAAAAACTACACTTTTCTGTCATTCTGGCGGACCCCGGATCGCGTCCGGGGCAGGCGCCATAATCCATAACATATTGGAAGTATTAGATTCCGGTTTTCACCGGAATGACAAATTTGGAATTATTCTCATATTTCACATTCAACTTATCAAGAACGTCCCCTAATTTCGATAAAGAAAGGCACAATGATGGAGCTTCCGAAAAAAGGGGAAGAGGTAACGATTTCAAAAATCAAGGAGATCTGCCGGCATTTCGGATTGAAAACACTTTGGGATAAAATCGAAAAGGATCCTCCGAAAAGACCTTTTAAAAGCGACGGTTGCTCCATGTGGTTTGATTCCTGGAAAGGGATCAGCCTCTACACGGCCTGTTTTTTGCATGATCTGAAATACTGGGCCGGGTATCCGGGCGAAGATGTGGAGAGACTGGTTGCGGATGCCGAACTCATGATCGATGTCGCCCGCCTGTTGGGTTCCACGCCCATGGCCGAAACCATGTTTCATGGAGTGAGGATCGGCGGACATGAGATGTTCAAGCGATCGTATTCCTGGGGGTTCGGCCGTGTGTGTTAGACTATCTTATCATTAGAAGTCTTTTCAAAGCTGCCTGACGAGCTTATGCATCCTCTTTTTTATCCAAAATTTCCCGGACCTTTTTGGACAATTCCTTTAATCCGAAGGATTAAGGTGGGCATTTATGGAAAATGGGATCAAAACTCATTCATAGGGGCTGCCATGAGTTCTTTATCATGCCGATGGTTTGGGCTCCGATCCTTGAAATGGAGGTGGATTTTAGTCCTCCCCATTTTTTTAGGATTTACCGGATGCTCCGGCCTGCGCCAAGCTACGATTCCCGATCCTTCTTCTGCAGACCTCTATGGAATACAGATAGTCCCTTATTCGCAGGCTGAAATTTATGAAAAGCTTATGGACCATTTTAAGAACTGGAAAGGAACGGCATATCGACTCGGAGGGATGTCAAAACGAGGGATCGATTGTTCCGCCTTTGTGCATGTGACGTATAAGGAAAAAGTGCGAATCCATCTTCCGAGGACCACTCTTGATCTTGCCAGAAGCGGCATGAGGATCTCCCGCCAAAATCTGACAATCGGGGACCTGATCTTGTTTAAAACCGGATTCTTTTCACGGCATGTGGGAATTTATATCGAAAACGGGCGTTTTATCCATGCATCGAAAACTGATGGGGTAACGCTTTCGAACTTAAACGAGGAATACTGGTCCGGTCATTATTGGATGGCCAGAAGGATTATTGAACCGGCAAAGCCGACCATGAACTGAGCTTTCTGGAAATCGGTCCTGCGTCTTTTCCGTCATTATTCGCTTGATCCGGCCAAGCAAAATCATATACCAAGAGTATTCGAAATCATTTATAAATGAGGCTTTCATGAAACCGGAACGCATCTTAATGGATCACGGGAGCGGCGGAAGGATATCTCACCGGTTGATTTCGGAATTGATGGTACCGATCTTCGGCAACCCGATCCTTTCCCGACTCGACGACAGCGCTGTTTTTGAGATGTCCTCCGGGAGATGGGCTTTTTCCACGGATACGTATGTGGTGGATCCGATTTTTTTCCCGGGAGGAAACATCGGCGACCTTGCCGTGAATGGAACCGTCAACGATCTGGCCATGTGCGGCGCCGATCCGTTATTTTTAAGCGTCGGACTGGTACTGGAAGAAGGATTTTCGTCATCAGATCTGGAAGCCGTTCTTAAAACAATGCGCAAGGCCGCGGATCAGGCCGGCGTGTCGATCGTCACCGGCGACACCAAGGTGGTCCAAAAGGGAGCCGCCGATAAGATTTTCATCAACACATCCGGTATCGGGCCGATCCCGAAAGGAGTCGACATTTCCGGGAGAAACGCCAAGGCTGGAGACAGGATCATTCTAAACGGAAGCATCGCCGAGCACGGGATCGCTGTTCTTACACAGCGGGAGGGTTTGAGCTTTGAGTCACCGGTGAAAAGCGATACCTCCCCTTTAAATCACCTGGTCCGCCGGATGC
>MGQD01000026.1:9749-15974 GCA_001797695.1 Deltaproteobacteria bacterium RBG_13_49_15
GGCGGTCTGGGGACAACATTAAACGAAATTGCCGCCTGCTCCGGGGTTGTCATCAAAATTTACGAAGAAACGATTCCTGTAAAGAAGGAAGTTTTAGGGATCTGCGAGCTTCTCGGTTTTGACCCGCTTTACATTGCAAACGAAGGAAAGCTCGTGGCTTTTGCAGCTAAAGATGTCTGTGACGATCTCCTTGCCGTGATGAGGGAGGACCCCGATGGAAAAAATGCTTGTGTCATCGGGGAAGTCCTTCCTGGTCATGGGTCAAAGGTAATTATGCAAACCCGGATCGGCGGAATGAGGATCGTTGATATGCTGACTGGGGAACAGTTGCCGAGGATCTGCTGACCTGAATCGTTGGAATATGAATCATCGCCTCAGCTCATATTTTTTCATCCTGTATCTTCTTTTTTATCCCCTCCCATCGGATGCCGGCCTGTCGGAACATTTGATTTCCGGCCAAACCATGGGAACCAAATATCACATCAAGATCGTCTTGAAAGATAAACAGGGCTTATCCGGGCTTGAAGCGAAAATCGAAAGGCGCCTTGAAGAGATCAACAAGAGCATGTCCACTTTCCTTAAGGAGAGTGAGATCAGCCGGTTCAATGCACTAGAAAAGGCCGGAGAGAAATTCCCCATCTCCGAGGATTTTTTCCGGGTAATGACAACAGCCGGAACCGTCTTCCGTTTGACCGAAGGGGCCTGGGACGGAACCGTCAAGCCGCTGGTGGACCTCTGGGGGTTCGGGGCATCAGGAAAGAGAACCACAATCCCTGAGAAATCCGAAATTGAAAAGTTGCACAAACGGATCGGGTTTCAATCCATCCGGCTTTTCGAAAATCGTCATCTGGCAAAAACAGATCCGTTTGTTACCCTGGATCTGGCATCCATTGCCAAAGGATATGCCGTGGACAGCGTTTCGGAACTCATCCGCAAAAACGGATTTCAACACTTTCTTGTTGAAATCGGAGGAGAAGTGTATGCGTCCGGGAAAAAACCGGATGGAAGCCCATGGCGGGTCGGAATCAATCGTCCGGATCCTCTGGCCCCGCATGATCAGGTCCATAAAATCGTCTTTTTAAGAGACATGGCGCTTGCCACCAGCGGCGACTACCGGAATTTTTTTGAAATCGGCCAAACCCGGTATTCCCATGTACTGGATCCGAAAACCGGATGGCCGGTTGCAAACGGTGTGATCAGCGCATCGGTTCTGGCAAAAGATTGCACTTTTGCCGACGGATTAGCCACCGCGCTTATGGTGATGGGACATGAGAAAGGGATCGAACTCACAAACCGCCTCGAACATGTCGAATCGCTTTTCATTCTTAAGGAGGGAAACGGACCATTCATCGAGCGTTTTTCCAATGGATTCGATAAAACTACATCTCGTTAGCCTTGGGTGCCCGAAAAACCTGGTCGACAGCGAAGTGATGCTGGGACGGCTTATGGAAAGCGGTATCATCATCACCCAGAATCCCAAAGAAGCCCAGGTCATTGTCATCAACACCTGCAGCTTCATCGAGCCCGCGGTGAATGAATCGATCGATACGATTCTTGAGCTGTCGAAACATAAGAAATCCGGCCGGTGCCGGCGACTCATCGTAACCGGATGCCTTCCCCAGAGATACCAGGAGAACCTTTCCGTGACGCTTCCTGAAGTGGATGCCTTTCTGGGAACCGGGGCCTATGATCAGATCGTTTCAGCGGCAAACGGGCTTTTGAATACAGCCGCATGTGTAATGACGGATCCAAATTCAAGACCCCCCATCGGAAAAGACGAGCACCGTGTGCGCAGCTCCCAGCATCTGGCTTACGTCAAAATCGCCGAAGGATGCAGCCGGCACTGCACATACTGCATTATTCCGGCGCTGCGCGGAAAACAAAAAAGCAGGCACGCAAAAGATATTTTATCTGAAATTCGATTTCTGGTCGCTTCGGGTGTAAAAGAGGTGATTCTGGTCGCTCAGGAGACCTCATCCTACGGTTACGACATTTCAGGAGCAATTAATTTGAACATTCTTTTGAGACGGATATCCAGGGTGGAAGGAAGCTTCCGGATACGACTTCTGTACGGACACCCGAAAAGCATCACCGAACCGCTCATTCAAACAGTTGCAAAAAGCCATAATATATGCCCTTACTTTGATATTCCGGTTCAGCACGCCAGCGACGGCATACTCAAACGGATGGGAAGAGAATATACCCAGGAACAGCTCTATCAACTTTTTGATACCATCCGCTCTATTGCACCGGATGCCGCGCTCCGGACTACATTTTTGGTCGGATTCCCGGGGGAAACAGAGCAGGACTTTGATGCCCTGTGCGCTTTTGCAGAAGATGTCCGTTTCGACCATGCCGGAGTGTTCATATACTCCGATGCCGCAGATATCCCGTCGCACAATCTGCAAGGGAGCGTAACGGAGAAAGAAGCCATGGAGCGACGCGATCACCTGATGTCGCTTCAGGCAAGCATCTCCCTTGAAAAAAATCGCTCGCACAAGGGAAAGATATTCCCGATCCTGATAGAAGAAAAAATAGGGAAAAACAGATACACCGGGCGAACCGGCTTTCAGGCCCCGCAGATAGACGGGATCACCCGGGTTAAAGGAAATCGACTTAACATCGGCTCATTTGTCCCTGTGAAGATCACGAATGCTTCGGAATACGATTTAACCGGAGATGCGATTTGAAAAATCTCAAGGAAAAGATCCTGATTCAGGTTAAAGATGATCTGGCCCAAATTGAAACCGCTCTTTCCAACAACCTGGACCCTTACCTGGATTTGGTTTCCAAGGTGGCCAGACATATCCTCTTTGGAGGCGGGAAACGGCTCAGGCCGCTATTGATGGTTCTTTCCGCCAGAATCTGCGGGTACCAGGGAAACGACGATATATCCTTTTCCACCATTTTTGAATATCTCCATGCTGCGACACTTCTTCACGACGACCTTGTGGATGAGGCTTCGCTGCGCCGCGGACGCCCGGTAGCCCACAGCATCTGGGGAAATCCAACAGCCGTTTTAGTCGGAGATTTTCTATTGGCGCGATCCCTCACTCTTGCCGCAAAAACAAACCGCCCGAATATCATCGGCATTATCGCCGGTATCACGGAAAACATGTCTCAGGGAGAAATCGAGCAGTTATGGCTCAAAGGGAACCTGGATATCACCGAGGCTGAGTATTTAGAAGTGATTCTACGAAAAACAGCGGTCCTCTTTCAGGGGGCTTGCCGGTCAGGAGCCATTCTGGCCGATGCGCCGGAAAATGAGGAAAACGCCTTATCGGAATATGGCCGCCACCTTGGCCTTGCGTTTCAGATGGCTGATGATCTTCTTGACTACATTGCGGATACGAAAAGCCTTGGTAAGGCGGTGGGGGCGGATTTGAAGGAAGGGAAGCTGACACTCCCTGTTATTTATTCCTTGAAAGGAGCCATAGCGGCGGACCGGGAAAAAATCCGCAGGATCATCCAAAACAGCGATTTTTCCGTTAATGAATTTGAAATGCTTGTAAAAATGCTTTATCAATACGGAGGGATCGATTATACGCGAAGGGAGGCCGTGCGCCATGTTGAAAAGGCCAAAGAAGCGATCTCCATCTTCACCCCTTCGCCACAAAGAGATTTGTTGATGGATATCGCCGACTACTCTCTTATCCGAAAAAATTGATCGCTTTTTATGGTTCCAGCCATCCCAGAAGGCTAAAATAGGAGGTAGGAATACGCTGATCATAAATATTCCGAATATGATTACGGTGTTGCGGATTTTGCTGACACCCCTTTTTGTGATCCTCCTGCTGAAAGAGATGCCGGCCGCTGCACTTTTGGTTTTTACCGCAGCCGGCATTAGCGACGGACTCGACGGCTTCATCGCCCGTTATGCCAATCAACGCACCGCCCTTGGGGCGTATTTGGATCCGCTGGCGGATAAATTCCTGTTAACCTCCGCCTATGTCAGCCTGGCAGTCCTCAAAATCATCCCCTCCTGGCTGTCGGTGATCGTCATCAGCCGGGATGTGCTGATCCTCATCGGGATCGCCATTTTTTCGATCAACGAAGTTCCCGTCAACATCAAGCCCAGCATTGCCAGCAAATTCACCACCGTCTTCCAGCTCGCCACCGTTTTTTTGAGCCTTCTCAACCCGAGCCTTCCCCTGGAACCTTATGTCCGCCTGTCCCTTATCTGGATTACGGCCGGCCTCACCATTGCATCCGGGCTACATTATATTTTTCTCGGATTGACGCTTCTTCAAAACGGGGGGAGATCATCCCGCCATAAAAACCGAACTTAAATCCGATTAAAACCACTTGAAATGCAGGGCCTGATCTGATAAAAATAGGATGCCATTTAAAACCGCTGACGCTTTTAACTTATTCCTTTCTATGGTGGGTGTAGCTCAGCTGGCAGAGCACCGGGTTGTGGCCCCGGTTGTCGAGGGTTCGAGCCCCTTCACTCACCCCATTTTTTTGCGCCCGTAGCTCAGTTGGATAGAGCGCCGGACTTCGAATCCGTAGGCCGCGTGTTCAAGTCACGCCGGGCGCGCCATCCCGAAAAAATGGCCTTTCAAAAAAAGAAAAGCAGGGTTTTTAGGCTCTGCCTGGTGGTTATTCCCTAAGAAAGGTTATTTCTTCATCCGCCTGCGGAACCCTGCAAGCCCGGCCGGACCAGTTCCGAGAAGGAGCAAAGTGGCAGGTTCTGGCACAACATCACCATCACGAACTGTCCATGCTAAACCACGAACGGGACCGCTGTCATAACTCGTGATCCGGAGCTTTTGAATACCAATCTCAATTTTGAACATTAGCTCGCCCTTAAAAAAATGGGGCTAGAGTTTTCTGACCTCAAGCTCGCAAACAGCTATGCGCTCAATGGGGCGTTTTTATGCAGGGAAAAGAAAGCTGACTTGGGGAAATATTTCAAATAGCATATCTCAAATCTTGCCTTTGCATTTTATTGATCCTGGGCTATAAATTATAAACTTATGCAATACTTTAAAAATGTTCTTGTCAGGTTCAGGAAGTCTGACCGGAATTTAAAAATATTCCTCCTCGGTATTCTTTTTGTCGGCATCAACAGCGGGATACTCACCTCAAGTTTTAACAATTACCTCTATGACATTTTCTCTCTTGGTTCCGAAGTTCGCGGATTTCTCGAGCTTCCGCGGGAATTTCCCGGCTTTTCAGTCTTTTTTGTGTTTTCGATTTTTTATTTTATTTCTATGAAAAACTGGGCGGTGCTCGTGGCTCTCTTCTCCGGCGTTGGGATACTGGGGCTCGGGTATCTCTCTCCAACTCTAACACTTATGACCTTTTTCATGGTCATCTGGAGCCTTGGGGATCATCTCTTCATGACTGTCGAAAGCTCTGTTGGACTCGCGCTTTCTCAGGCGAACAAGGAAGGGAAAAGGCTCGGGCAGCTGAGCGGCGCGAGGAACTTCTCTGCAATACTTGGCTCCTCGATAGTTTTCATTGGTTTCTCGAAATTCCATATAACCTATCATACCCTTTATCTCATTGCCTTTGTAGTTGCCATAATTGCAGCATATCTTTTTTCAAGACTCAAATTGCAGTCCCAGGCAACTATAAAAAAGATAAAATTCATCTATAGAAAGGAATATAATCTATACTATGCCCTGAATGTTCTTTTTGGGGTTAGAAAGCAGATGTTTTTGACTTTTAGCCCTTGGGTTCTAATCAGCGTTTTCGGCACAAAACCCGAGACAATTGCAATGCTTATAATCATAGCTTCAGTTCTAGGTGTTTTTTTCAGACAGGCTTTTGGGGAGCTCACTGACAGATATGGTGAAGCAAAAATGCTCAAGGCTGATGCCCTTTTCATGGTTGTAATCTGCCTTGGTTTTGCTTTTTCAAAAAATGTATATTTGCTGTATTCACTCTTTATAATCGATAATCTCATGTTTGCCACAAGGATTGCGAGAACCACGTATTTGAATAAAATCGTAAGGGAAAAAACGGACCTTGCCCCCACGCTTTCACTTGGGGTGACAATCGATCATCTCTTTTCAATGACGGCACCCATGGTTGGAGGACTACTCTGGGTGAAATACGGCTACAGCTCGGTGTTTCTCGCGACTATAGCGGTTGCAGCACTGAATTTCTTTGCGGCATCACGGATTCAATATGAAAGCGACGCGTTTCTGAGACAATGATCCAAATCAGGGAGGAATTACACTACAGGTTGTAATGCTGTCTGAAGCTATCCTTTTT
>MGQD01000027.1:0-457 GCA_001797695.1 Deltaproteobacteria bacterium RBG_13_49_15
ACCACACTTGCCTTGGACCCGTTAAAAAAGCAGCAGGCTTACGAATCCGGCAGAAAAATAGTCGAGTTGGTCAAAAGAGATATTCAGGCCGGAGACATCATGACCCCAGCCGCTTTTGAAAATGCCATTCGAGTGGATATGGCCATGGGCGGTTCGACCAACACGGTCCTGCACATTCCGGCAATTGCGAAGGAAGCGGGAATCGATATCAGCGTTGATCGCTTCGATAAAATCTCTCGAGAAACGCCGAACTTGTGTTCGATCATCCCTGCCGGATCCCATGAGATGGCTGACATCGATGCCGCAGGTGGAGTCCCGGCAGTGTTAAACCGGTTAAAGGATATGCTTCAGGACAATCCGACGGTTACAGGGAAGTCCATTTTGGAAGCGGCAGAAACGGCAACCTCCATCGATCCTGAAGTTATTCGGAGCTTGGATAAGCCCTATCACACAGAAG
>MGQD01000027.1:887-3698 GCA_001797695.1 Deltaproteobacteria bacterium RBG_13_49_15
AACCCAAAGGAGGTAATCAGATGCAAATTCGAAAAATAGCCCTGGTGATTGGAATCTGCATGACGGTCTTTGCCGGTTCGGCCTTGGCACAAACCCAAATCAACATTGCTACGGTAACCACTCCGAACTTCGTACACAACAAAGCGGCAGTGTGGTTTGGGGAAGAAATCGAAAAAGCCATGCCGGGCAAATATACTGTGACCATTCACCACTCAGCCGCGTTGGGAAGCGAGACCCAGGTTCTTCAGCAGATCCAGCTCGGAACCACCCAGATGTCGGTGTGCACCACCGGCCCCATAGAGGCTTTTGTCCCGGAAATTAAGGCCCTGGAAATGCCCTTTCTTTTTTCGTCCTATGAAGCGGCCGATAAAATGCTGGATGGGGAAATAGGCCAGGAGCTGGCCAAACGCTTCGAAAAAGCCGGTTTTGTTGCACTCCACTATCTGGATAACGGTTTCCGAAATGTCACCAACTCCAAGCGTCCCGTCAAATCCCCTGAAGACCTCAAAGGATTGAAAATCCGGACCATGGAGGCCCCAACGCACCTGGCTATCTGGCGCGCTATCGGCGCCAATCCAACGCCCATGGCCTGGCCGATATTCACCGCTCTGCAGCAGGGGGTCATCGATGGACAGGAAAACCCGATTGCAGTAATCCATGCCGCCAAACTCATTGAAGCCGGCCAGAAATATCTATCCCTCACAAGGCATGTTTACTCGGCGCTCGTCTTTGTGAGCAACAAAGCGTTTATGGACGGCCTGCCCGCTGCAGACCGCAAGATCATCATGGCTGCCGCCCGAACGGCATCTCTCAAGGGCCGAAGTTTCATCCGCGATAACGAAATGAATCAGCTTACAGAGCTCAAGGCCGCCGGGATGCAAATCGAGGAAAAGCCGGACGTTGAAGCATTCCGTAAAGTGACGACGCCTGTCATCGAAGCCGCCAGCGGTGATACGAAAAAAATCGTAGAGTCGATTCGAAAAGCAGTCAAGTAAGTAAAGGCGATAAAAGCATGACAAGGGGGCGAAGAAAAATTCGCCCCCTTATTCGATACGCCGCAACCTGACATGAACATATATGGGCATGACAATAAGATTATTGTTACAAAAGACAAGCCAGGCGGTTAATTCCGTTGTTGAAAAAATGCTCTTTTTGATCGGATCGGCGATTTGCGTGATCCTTTTCGCCCAGGTAGTTTCGCGTTACGCCGGAGCCTCTTTAGGCTGGTCCGAGGAGGTCAGCCGTCACCTTCTGGTGGCCATCACTTTTCTCGGAGGAACGGCTGCCTATAAACGGGCAAGTTTCATCGGGCTGAAAGGAATCGGCCATCGGTTGGGATCTATTGCCCAGAGGGGAATCGCGATAATACTTCAGATCCTTGCCCTATTTTGCTTCGGCGTTATCGCCTGGTTCGGCACTTTGTACACGATCAAGGCATGGGAGCACACATCCTCCTCGCTACAGATCCCCATGTCGGTTCCTTTTTTCGTTATCCCCCTCGCAGCCGTCATCTTCTTGGTGCATGTCCTGGCTGACATCTCGAGCACTGCGGAATACAAAACGCCATGATCGTCACCCTTCTTTTCGGGTTGCTGTTTCTGTTTATCGCTCTGGGGTTGCCGATCGCGCTGTCCATCGGACTTCCGGCCATCGGGTTCATGTTGACCCCTGGAATGTTCCCCGCCGGTGTAAAAATTTCCGCCCTCGGCCAGACCATTATTCAACTCCTCTTTGCCGGGGTGGACTCCTTCGATCTCCTGGCCGTTCCCCTGTTTATGCTCGCCGGTTCCATTATGGAAACAGGCGGCATTTCCCGGCAGCTCATTGATTTCTCCGATAGTATTGTCGGCTGGGTGCCCGGCGGACTGGCCTGCGCCTGCATCGTCGCTTCCATGTTCTTTGCCGGCATTTCCGGTTCGGCTGCTGCGGATACCGCTGCCTTGGGGGCTGTGGTCATCCCGGCGATGATCCGCCAGGGTTATCCTCCTGCCTTTGCCGCAGCGGTTGTGGCCGCCGGCGGCTCCATTGGTGTCATCATCCCGCCGTCAATTCCCATGGTCATTTTTGGATTTCTCACAAATGCTTCCATTGCCAAACTCTTTGCAGGCGGCATGCTGGTGGGAATTCTCTTTGGGATCTGTTTCATGGCGGTGGCTATCTTTATCTCCTGGAAACATGGTTACGGTCTTCGGCTGCCTTTCTCGCTCAAACGGGCATGGGCTTCGCTAAAAGAAGCGATATGGGCGCTGGGTGCGCCCGTGATTGTGCTGGGCGGTATCCTCACCGGTATCGTTACGGTTACCGAAGCGGCGGCTCTGGCGGTATTCTATGCCCTGGTGGTCAGCATGGTCTTTAATCGGGAATTAAAATTGAAGGATATGCCCGGGCTTATCATCCGCTCAATGATCATCGCCGCTACTATCCTCTTCATTATCGCCATGGCCAAAGTATTTACCTGGCTGATCGCCATGAAACAGACACCTCAATTGCTGAGCGCCGTTGTTGGTTCGTTAGGTCTCCCGCCATGGGGTCTGCTGCTTCTTATCATGGGCGGACTGCTGGTTGTCGGATGCATCATGGAAACAACCGCTGCCCTGATCCTTCTAGTGCCGGTCCTCTCGGTGCTTACGCTGCAAATGGGGGTCGATCCGATCCAGTTCGGCGTGCTCATGGTGGTCAACCTTGCTATTGGAATGCTGACCCCGCCGGTGGGGATTTGCCTGTTTGTCAGCTGCGGAATCTCGGGGGTACCCTTGGGCGAAGTTTCCAAAGCCGTCATGCCTATGGTGCTTATAGCTCTTCTCGCGCTCC
>MGQD01000027.1:3890-3959 GCA_001797695.1 Deltaproteobacteria bacterium RBG_13_49_15
ATCTGATCGATATCTCTCTTTCGATCGTAACCATTATTGCGCTTCATGCGTTCTCCCGTTCCCCTTATG
>MGQD01000027.1:4046-4181 GCA_001797695.1 Deltaproteobacteria bacterium RBG_13_49_15
GGGTGGAGTCCGACTCCACGTCCTTTGGCGATGTTTGGAACCCGGCCAAGGGAGAAAAAATCGCACGGGTCGCTTACGGCACCAAAGAAGATGTGGACAAGGCCGTCAAAGCCGCCCGGAATGCGTTCTGGGAAT
>MGQD01000027.1:4312-14688 GCA_001797695.1 Deltaproteobacteria bacterium RBG_13_49_15
GCGGCAACACGTTCATCGTCAAACCCTCCGAGCAGGTTCCGATGACCCAGACCCGCATTTTTGAAATTATGGAGCAGGTCGGATTCCCGGAAGGGGTCGTCAATATGGTGCACGGAGCCCGTGATGTGGTCAACGCGCTGCTTGAACACCCTCATATCGCCGGAATATCCTTTGTCGGATCCTCTCCCACGGCAAAATACATCTACCAGAGATGCGGGGAAACCGGAAAACGGGTTCAGGCGCTGGGAGGCGCTAAAAACATCGTTGCGGTCATGCCGGATGCCAACCTGAAAGCCGCCATGCCTTCTCTGATTACTTCCTTCTACGGCTGCACAGGTCAGCGTTGTCTCTCCGGATCAATCCTGGCGCCGGTTGGAGATGTGGCAGATGAATTAATTGAAGCATTTTCAACAGCGGCCAAGGGCATGAAAATCGGCGACGGGTTAAACGAGCAGACCGCCATGGGACCCGTGACCAACGAACCGCATCGAAAGCGGGTGCTGGGGTATATCGAAAAAGGGATCTCCGAAGGAGCCAAGATGATCCTGGATGGTCGAAAGATTCAGGTAAAGGATTTACCGAACGGATTCTTTCTCGGACCTACCATCTTTGATCACGTGAAACCGGACATGACCATCGCACGGGAAGAAATTTTCGGGCCGGTTGTCTGTGTCGTACGCTGCAAAACCCTCGATGATGTCATTGACCTCATCAACTCCAGGGGTTTTGCCAACGCCGCCTGCATCTATACCGGCAGCGGTGCAGCCGCTCGTCAATTTAAATACCGTGTCAAACCCAGCATGATCGGCATTAACATCGGCATTGCCGCACCCATGTCCTTCTTCCCATTCGGCGGCGCCGGGCAATCCATGTTCGGGGATATCAAAGGCCACGGTCAGGAGATCTTTCAGTTCTTTACCGACACCAAGGTCGTAATCGAACGCTGGCTATAACACATAAACAATACCCATTCTTTTTATATGAGGAGCCGACCATGCCTCTTGAGAATTTTGGAAGCATACTCAATTTTGCCGAGGAGATAGAACGCCAGGATCAGGCTTTTTATGAAGCTGCGGCAGGAAATCCGGCCTGCACCGTTTTTAAGCAGGTTTTTGGAGACCTGGCCGCTGAAGCCGCCAGGAATGTCAAGACCATTCAACGGATCCGGCGGGAAAACGTCACCGAGATGATCCTTGAACCGATTCGTGATTTCATCCGATCACCGTTCTGCGAAGCCTGCGAAGGAGCTGTTGTCTTAAGCGCTGTTGAGGTATTGGGAATCGCCCGCCGCCTCGAGGGTCGTGCAGAGCGCTATTACGCGGAAGCATCCGAGAAAATCAAGATCTTGTCCGAAGTCTCCCGGTCTTTAAAGACTCTTGGCAAAATCCGCAAAGCCCGCCTTGCGAAGATTTCATCGCTTGAAAAATGAAACAGGTCGCTAACCCGCTATGGGATTAAACGGATCACAAAAAGATCAGTTAAGGAGAAAACGATGAGTGAAACAGCCAAACGGATCACTGAATTTGCCGCTCATAGTTATCATACCTGGAGCAGGCAGAAAGCCTGGAAGTCCCCGATGCTTATTAAGGACGCCGAGGGGATTTATTTCATCGACGACAAGGGGAAGCGTTACATCGACCTATCCTCGCAACTCATGTGCTCCAACCTCGGCCACAAGAATAAAGCCGTGATTGAAGCCATAGTGAAGCAGGCTGAAAAATTGCCTTATATCGCTCCCGGTTTCGCCACTGAAGCAGCCATCGAGGCGATTGAAGCCCTGCGGGCGGTCATGCCGAAAGAGATGACCAAATTTTTTATCTCCACGAGCGGCACCGAGGCGAACGAGGCAGCCATTAAAATGGTGAGACAAGCCTGCCATCCCGCCTACAAGGTGATTTCCAGGTATCGCTCCTATCACGGATCCACCGCCGCCAGCATTTCGTTGACCGGCGACCCACGGAGATGGTACGCCGAAACCGCACGCTTTACCGTTCCGGGGGTGCGGTTTGCACCTGATAGTTACTGCTATCGCTGTCCTTTCGAACTCACCTACCCCCAATGCCGGGTGCAATGTGCCGGATACCTGGATTACATGATCCGTGAGGAAGGGAATGTCGCCGCTATCATCGTGGAGCCGATCGTCGGCACCAACGGCCGGCTAATCCCGCCTCCGGAGTATTATCCGATCCTGCGCCGGATCTGTGACGAACATAACGTCATGCTGATTGCGGATGAGGTGATGTCCGGATGGTTCCGCACCGGCACAGCCTTTGCCATGGAACACTGGAAGGTGACGCCGGACATTATAACTACGGCAAAAGGAGCGAGCGCCGCCTATTCGCCCCTCGCAATTACCGCCACTTCCGATAAGATAGCTCAGTTCTTCGAAGAAGAAGTTTTTTGTCATGGTCATACGTATGCATTTCACCCTCTTTCCGCCGCTCCGATACCGGCCGCCATCAAGGAACTAAAAAAATTGATGGCCTCAGGATTACCGCAGCGGGTTTCAGCCCATATGAAAAACAGGCTTTACGAACTCGCGGAAAAACACATCTGTATCGGCGATGTCCGCGGGATCGGACATTTCTGGGCGCTGGAGCTCGTTAAAAACCGAAAAAGCAAAGAGCCTTTTGATTCAAAGGCCGATAAATTCAGCGGCAAAACGCTGATGACCGGCCGGGTGAGCGGGGATGCGATGCAACGGGGAGTCTATATCAGTCCGTGGTATGACACTCTGGTGATCGCGCCTCCATTGATCATCACGGAAACCCAGGTGGACGAAGCATTGAGCGCAATCGATAAATCTCTTGAGATCGCCGACAAAGAGGCGGCGGACACCGGAGCGACGGTTTCCCACAGCACCGAATACGGCAAATAGATTAAACGCCGGCTATACAGCCGGCCGCTTTAGGGGCAAAGGATTCGAGGGATCCAGGGGTCAAATGAGGCCCCTTGAATCCTTTGCCGAAATAAATAAGCTGCAGGCAGTTATCCGATCACCGAAGAGGATAATATAAGCGACTAATGATGATCGATGTTCGGCTTGATTTCGCGATGCATGAAATCATCGATCAGCTCGGCAAACCGGTCCACGATTACATTAAACAGCTTTTCACCCTTTTCCCTGGAAGCGACGGTCGCATCCCCGACCACGCCCGACTCTGAAATCCGGGACCACCGGTCAACAAAACTCAGCGGAGGCGCTTCGATCAGGCTGCGCCAGTGAAATTTCGATATCGGGAATCCGATTTCTTTTACCCGCTTCGTCATATCCACCAGCGTCTCGTCCAGGTAGAGAACCAGAGATGTTTCAAGTTCTTCGGCATGGGAAATGAACTGGGATTCGCATATCTTTTTAATTTCGTTTCTCACTAAAGAATAGGGGGTGATGCAACCGACGATGGCATCCGTTTCATCCATGACCATGCGGGCGGCCGCATCCATAAAAGCCCGGTTGGAGCCGTGACCGTTGGCAACAAGGAGCCTCCTGAATCCATGACGCGCCAGGCTCTTGAGAGCGCCGGCCAAATAACCGATCAAGTGGTGGCCGTCGATGGAGATCGGACCCGGAAAATCCATATGATGCTCCACATATCCGTAAGGGATCAGGGGCATCAAAAGAACGTTTTTCCCGACCTTCCGGACTGCCGCCGATGAAATGGCATTGATCAGAAGGCAGTCCGTTTCCACCGGCAGGTGCAGCCCATGATCTTCAATGGCGGCAAACGGCTGAACCACCACCAGATGATCCTTTTTCAAATCCCGTATCTCCGGCCAAGTCAAATGAGCATATAAAAACGTTTCTTTCATACCGGTCTATGCCTCCTTTTTCTCAATCCCGCTGACTGAAAACCCTTCATCAAGAATTTCCACAACGGATTCCAGTATGCCCTGTTCAATGTTGAGGGGCGGCATAAACCGGATGATGTTCCCTTTCACTCCGCATGTATAGATCAGTATTCTTCTGGAGAACAAATGGGCCACCAGGGAATTCGCTCGTTCCGTATCCGGCTCTCCGTCGGGTTTGACCAGTTCAATGGCATTCATCATTCCAAGGCCCCGGACATCCCCGATTTCAGGATGACGCCGTTGCAGGGCGATCAATTGATTGCGGAACCATTCTCCTTTTGCATCCACCGACTTCATAAACCCGGGCTCGCCGATAATCTGAAGCTGGGCAAGCCCTGCGGCACATGCCACCGGATGCCCCCCAAAGGTTGAACCATGGGAGCCGGGAGGCCATTTATCCATTATATCCCTGTTGGCCGCAAGAACCGACAGGGGATACCCTCCTCCAACGGCTTTCCCCAACAACAAAAGATCCGGGACGATTCCGAAATGCTCAAAAGCGAACATCCGGCCTGTCCGTCCCATGCCGGACTGGACTTCATCAAATATGAGAAGAAATCCGTTTTCCCGGCAAACGCGACCCAGCGCCTCTACATATTTTCCAGGCGGAATCACGTACCCGCCTTCTCCCATAACCGGCTCAAAGATAACGGCCCCGACATCTTCAGGTGGAATGATGTGTTCAAAATCATCCAAAAGGTACTTCAGGCAATCGATGGAACAGTTTTCCGGTCTCTGATGAAACGGGCAGCGAAAACAGTAAGGATAAGGAGCAAAATAGACCTGTGGAACAAAAGGAGAGTAATGCTTCCTGAACTTCGCATTGGATCCGGTCACCGAAGTCGCTCCCATGGTCCTGCCGTGGAAAGAGCCCCGGAATGCAATGATGGAATGATTGCCGCTGATATACCTGGCCAGCTTGATTCCGGCCTCCACCACTTCGGCCCCGGTATTCGTAAAAAGGAATTTATTCAGACCTCCCGTGTGCTTTCGAAGCTCTGCCGCAAGGAGGAGGGCGCTTGGATAACTGACCAGATTGAAGGAGGCATGCCCCAGCTTCTGAAGTTGATTTGAAGCGGCAGCGGTCAAGGCGGGATGGCAATGTCCCAACGCGTTTGTTGCAATCCCTTGTACCAGATCAAGATATCTTTCGCCGTCAATGGTATGGAGATAGGGACCCTCCGCCTGCTCTACAACCAGATTCGTAACCTTCTTTGGAGCAGTTGTAAAATGTTCGGGATATGCTTTTTTCAGCCATTCTTTGTTCATCGTCGTTTCCCATCCGATATTGCGGTTTTCTTTTTGCGACCCCTCGAAGACAGAGGGATCAGAGAAGCAATGGAATCAAGACCGATACACCGTCCAGCGCTTCTCCATCCACGTGACACATTTAGATGTTGAAAAAACCATCACCAGGTAAATAACACCAGCGACGCTGAAAATCTCAAGAGGAGCATAAGTATCGGCAGCCAATGTACGAGCCATGCCCGTCAAGTCCATTAGTGTAATGGTGCTGGCCAGCGAAGTGGCCTTGATTTGCAGTATGATTTCATTTCCATAAGCCGGGAGGGCAAAACCGACCATCTGAGGCAAAATGATCCGGTAAAGCACCTGTCGCCGTTTCATCCCCATGGCAGAAGCGGATTCAATTTCACCTGCCGGCACCGCTTGAATCCCACCCCGTATAATCTCGGCCGTATAGGCGGCCGTATTCAGACTCAGGGAAAGCAGCGCCGAAACATAAGCGCTGAAAGTCAAACCGATCTGCGGGAGTCCGTAATAAATTAAAAAGATTTGGACCAGAAGCGGAGTCCCCCGGAAATAATAGACATAAACAAAACAAAATCCGGCGATCCATCTGTTCCTGGATAAGCGGCCCAGCGCCAGCGGCAACGCCAAACATGCGCCGATGGCCAGGGTCAGGCACGTAAGATGAATCGTCAATACCGATGATTTGAGCAGAGGGGCCAGGCTCTCTACGATTAAGTCGGGTATCACGCCTGAGCCTCCTTTACCCCCCTGGAAGCCCTGTGCTCCAAAAAATGCATGGCGATTGAAGTCAGAATGGTCAATGCAAGATAGATCAATGAAGCGGTAAAATAGAATGTGAACGGCTGATGGGTGACAGCGGTGGCCATTGAGGTCTTACGCATCAGTTCATCCAGCCCGATGATCGAAACCAGTGCGGTGTTTTTCATAAGGGCGAGCGTCATATTTCCCAATCCCGGGAGTGCGATGCGCCATGCCTGAGGTAAAATCACTCTTCGGTAAACCTGGAAGGAGGGTAATGCAAATGCATGGGCGGCTTCAATTTGCCCTTTTGGAACCGACAGAATGGCTCCGCGGAATATTTCACCGGCATAAGCGCCGAAATAGATGCCCAGGGCAGCAACCCCTCCGGCGAAAGGGGTGACTTCAAGGTAGAAATCAATACCGAAAAGAGATAAAAGACGGGCAATTAAAATGGGGAGTCCGAAATAAACCAGAAGAATCGTGAGAAGTTCCGGAAGGCCTCGAATCAGATCGGAATAAAGATCAGCCGCCTTTCTTATGCCGGCGCGCCGGGAAAGTTTGGCCAGGGCGGTGATCAGACCGAAGATGAGGCCGAGCGCCAAAGAGGCTAAAAAAATCTCGACGGTTACCCATGCGCCGGTGGCGATCTGATTTCCATACCCTTTCAGATCAAACATCGGGCTCTCGGGGCAGATGAATCCGTTTTCGCAATCGATACCATGTACAAAAATATCTCCTGCTCGAATAGGGGTCGGACCGACACGATGTGACCGGAAGTAGACTCCCGTTGACCGGATCGGCCTGGGGCCGGCCCGGTCAACGGATAAAGCGCACGGCCTCGATCCGTTCCAGGGTCCCGCGAACCGGCATCAATATTATTTTTTTAGCAAACTCTCACCAAACCATTTATTGCTGATTTTTTCATAAGTGCCGTTTTTGATGATCGTATCCAATGCGGCATTGAATTTGTCCAACAGCGCCTTGTCTTCCTTTCGCAGGCCGATCGCTGCATCCACCGGATTATACATCCCCAAAAGGAATGCAAACCCGGATTCGGGATGATGTTTGATGTAATGGGCCATCAGCGGGCGGGAGGCGATCATGGCGTCGATCCGTTTGTTCTTCAGATCCAGAATGCAATTCTCATTGGTGTCATAGGTTTTAATGGTGACTTTGTCCTTATACATTTCCTTGATGGTTCCTTCATGGATAGTCGCCCTCTGGACGCCGATGTTTTTTCCTGTCAATGATTCAATTTTATCAGGGAATTTCGATTCTTTTCTCACCACGTACGAGGCGACCGAGTAGTAGTAGGGTTTGGTAAAGGCTATCGCCTCTTTCCGCTTTTCGGTCACTGCCATGCTGGCGACAATGACGTCATATTTTTTCGCCTGCAATGCCGGAATGATACCGTCCCAGTCCTGAGAAACCATTGTGCAGTCCGCTTTCATGGCCTCACAAAGCGCTTTAGCGATATCGACATCAAACCCCTCCAGTTCCCCTTTGGGGTTGACGTAGTTGAACGGGCTGTACGCGCCTTCGGTGGCGATCCGAATTTTATCGGCGCCTATAACCAATGAAGGAATCGCCATTAATGCCGCCAAAAGAATAAGCACCCATCTCCTTGATCTCATGTTTCCCCCTCCTTTTTATTGTTGTTGTTATTCGAAAAACACATTTCGGTTTCGCAATACCGCACCGAAAATGCTTCCGGTCAAACGCTTGACAAGAATGTCCGAAGCCGCTCCGTCACAGGTGATTCGAATATCTTTTGAGGAGTCCCTTCTTCGTGGATGACCCCCTCATTTAGAAAAATGACATGACTCGACACTTCTTTTGCAAATTTCATCTCATGGGTCACGATCATCATGGTTCGTCCTTCTTTTGCCAGATCCCGGATGACGTTTAACACTTCTCCCACCAATTCCGGATCCAGAGCCGAAGTGATTTCATCCAGAAGAAGAACTTGCGGCATCACCGCCAAGGCCCGTGCAATGGCTACCCGCTGCTGCTGTCCGCCGGAAAGCTTTGCCGGATAGTCATCCCGTTTTTCAGCGATTCCGACCTTATGAAGAAGATATTCCGCATATTCAATCGCCTCGTTTCGGGGGCGTTTCTGAACGCGAATAGGAGCTTCCGTTAGATTCTGAAGGACGGTCATGTGGGACCAGAGGTTGAAATTTTGAAAAACCATGCTGACCCTTGTTCGAAGCCGAATTACCTGAGAGCGTTCCGACGGTATCCTGCGTCCGTCTTTTGCGTGAATCATCTGAATCGGCTCCCGGTTGATATAGATCGAACCTTTATCCGGCACTTCCAGGAGATTGATGCACCTTAAAAG
Organism: Deltaproteobacteria bacterium RBG_13_49_15; assembly: GCA_001797695.1. Lineage (GTDB taxonomy): Bacteria > Desulfobacterota > Desulfobacteria > Desulfobacterales > UBA2156 > RBG-13-49-15. Next base: position 12,516 of record MGQD01000027.1, read on the forward strand.
GGTGCTCTTCCCGGAACCGCTTGAGCCGATGATGGAAATCACGTCATGGTTGTATGCCTTGAGGGAAACGCCTTTTAAGACCTCATTTGCGCCAAAGCGTTTCCAGATATCGCGAAGTTCAACCTGTGCCGGCTCATCCGCTGGGGCCTGTTTGGTTTGCAAATTAACACTCGTATTTATTTGAGCAAGGTGAATGGAGAGTCACTCCGTTTCCGAATGTTCAACAGCGTCTTTTCGGCGCCGGGCTACATTTTCGAAAACAATGGTCTGGGAAATAGCCAAACAGGGTCTTAATGTCAACAGGGATTTTGATCGAATATAGAGTGAATCCTACGGCACCGGTACAACCGAAAAGATCATGGAACTCCAGAGAGCATGTGAAATGATCACCGGTGTTATGCGTTTCCATCGCAGGTACAACAAGCCCCAGAACGCACCCGCGACCGCAGCCGCTCCGATCAGCATGAAGTTAAATGACCAGATGTGCACTCCCGCATAGACGGCAGTGGCCAGAATCCACCCCGGCCATTTCCCGTATCGCTTTACCAGGTTTTGCTGAAGAAACCGTCTCCAAAAAAGTTCTTCACACGGCCCGGTTACAAGCAAAAGAAGGAAAAAGACGAGGAAAAGGGATGTCCCCTCTCCTTTCCCGTAAATGGCATCGATTTGCGGAGAGGCAAAAGAGAACATGGCTTTGGATACGGTTTTCCCCAACCAGAATATGGCATATAAAAAAATCGCGGATATGCATCCCTGAATTAGAGCGTTGCGATCAATGCGAAGCTCACCGGGTTGGATAGGCTGAATCCGGATGGAAAGACCTGCCAGAAGGGCGGCCGAAATGGAGATTTTTAGCCAGAAATTGGAAAACGGCAAATAGAAAACAGCAAACCAAAGCCCTGCGGCAAGGCCGATCATCGCCCAGGTCCGGCCCGGGTGACGGAGCTCCAGGATCACCCGACCAGACCTTTTAATACCAGCGAAATAACGAGAAGCAAACCAAACGCCGTATCCAGTTTTGCGGTCTGGGCATCGGCATCAGCCGGAATGGCTTCAACCATCTGCCGAAGCAGCTTGACGGCAAGCGGCAAGGAAAGAAAAATTACGAGCACCCACATGGTGATCGTTCCCGACAGCGCCATAAGAAAAATTCCAAAATATGCCATAACCATTAAAAAGAGATACATATACAGGCCAAGTCGGCGGCCGAGGAGAATTGCCAGTGTGGTAATTCTCTTGCTCCGGTCATGCTCGATATCCCGAATGTTGTTGGCCAGAAGAACCAGTGCAACCAGGACGCCGAAAGGCAAAGATACCCAGAAGGCTTTAGCGCTTAGTATTTGCCGCTGCACATAATAAGCGCCTTCCACCATGAGAGGACCCCACATCAGAAAAACCGAAATCTCTCCCATAGCGACATATTTATATTTAATCGGGGGGGCCGTATACGTTATTCCTGCAACGAGACCGATCAGACCGATCCAAAGCACTATATGCCCGCATATGACGGTCAGATAAATACCGATGACGGACGCTGCGGCAAATAGCCCATATCCTACCCACTTCACATGTTCTGCCGGCAAAAGGCCCATGACCAGCGGATGAGGACGGTACTGCGCCGTCGCTGCCTTTACCGTATCCACCCCGTTTGTCACGTCGTAGTAATCGTTTAGAAGATTCGTTCCTGCATGCATTAAAACCGCACTGATCAGAGCCAGAAAATAGAGAAGCCAGGAAAATGATCCGTCGATTGCGGCCAAAGCGCTCCCCACGGTTACCGAAATGGCCGTCATGGAAAAAGACCACGGCCGGCTGGCAAGAATCCAATTTTGATAAAGCTTCACGGAAACCCTCCCACTGAAAAAAAATTACTCATAATTTTCATTCTAACATCATAATTTAATTAATAAATCCTTGGGCCCATGTCAAGCAAATGATGTTTGGGAGAATACAATGCCTTTCATGGAGCTCTCCTTAATCCGATCCTTCTCCGTTTGCCAGTTGAATCCGGATGTTGACCATATCCTGCTCGCCCTTAATTTCAACATCGGTCTCTTTCGAAAGAGCTCCGATCTCTTCTAAACTTCTACAAAATGCCTCGTAATTGATCGCCGGGATTTGGGCGATAACGGTCATCAAACCGTTAACGGACCCGCTGCTAAATTCATCGAGG
>MGQD01000028.1 GCA_001797695.1 Deltaproteobacteria bacterium RBG_13_49_15
AAAAGGTAAGAGCATCGGGGAAATCGATGGGTTCAGAGCATTTAAGGAAACCCACCCCGGAGCAATCTATCTCCACAGGGGAGATACATATCTGATAAACCGGCTGGATATCGCTACCGGAACCGTGGAGGCGGCTAAGGCTCAAGTCGACTATTATACCAGGGTCAGAGGGCATAAGAATACAGAGATTCTTGATGTGATTGGGGAAAAAAATATTTGGAAAACAAAGGTTTACTTCGGAAGATTGAAAGTAACGGATCAGGTCACCGGGTATGAAAAATGGCGGATTCATGCCGGAAAATCGCTAGGGATTATTCCGCTCGATCTTCCACCGCTGGTTTTTGAAACCGAAGGATTGTGGTACCGGATTCCGCAGGAAATCCAGAACAAGACCGAAGAAGCCTATCTGCATTTTATGGGAGGGATTCATGCCATTGAGCATGCCTGCATCGGCATTTTCCCGCTGCTGGTTATGACGGATCGAAATGATTTGGGCGGGATTTCAACCCCGTTTCATCATCAGGTTCAGGGGCCTGCCGTATTTATTTACGACGGAATCCCGGGAGGTGCGGGCTTGTGCCGCCAATCCTTTGAAAAAGCCGAAACGCTGCTCGAATTTACACTCAAAACCATTGCCACTTGTCCTTGCGAATCCGGTTGTCCATCCTGCGTTCATTCTCCCAAATGCGGGTCCGGGAACAGGCCGATCGATAAAGCTGCTGCCGTGTTCATCCTGCAGGCCATGAAATCATCCGGCACAACAATAACCGTTCCTAAATTGTCATCGGTATTAACAACCAAACCGGATCCGCTCCCGATAAAGACGTTCCGGCAAGATCTTCGTTTCGGAGTCCTGGATCTTGAAACGCAATTTTCGGCGGAGGAGGTCGGGGGATGGCACCGGATGGATTTGATGAAAATCAGTTGCGTCGTCCTTTACGATTCAAAAAAAGATGCTTTTTTTGAATTTCTGGAAGATCAAATTCCTCTCCTTCTGAAACATTTAAAAAGCTTGGATCTGGTCGTCGGGTTTAACATCAAACGATTTGATTATGGCGTATTGACCGGATATACGGATTTTGATTTTGCCGCACTCCCCACAATGGATATTCTGGAAGAGATTAAAAACCATCTGGGCTTCCGTCTTCCCCTTCAACATCTGGCCGAGGTGACCCTTGGGAAAAAGAAAATGGCCGACGGGCTTCAGGCTCTCAGATGGTGGAAAGAAGGAAAAATCAGAGAGATCATAGAGTATTGCCGAAAAGACGTGGAAATCACCCGCGATCTTTGGCTTTTTGGAATGAAAACAGGGTATCTTTTATTCCGGAACAAATCCGGCAAGACGGTGCGTATCCCGGTTGGCTGGCATATCCCCCCAAAAGAGGATGGAGGGGACAAATAAGCTGAAAAACCGGCATCCGGCAAATTATAAGAGGGAAGATTTTTCCCGGGCCAGGAACTTAAGGACCTGCTTGTTCACGCAGGAGTAGATGTCCACATCTTCGCCGAAGATATCGATGACATCTTTGTGGTTGATAAGCTTTTCCAGAATGAAGGCCGTCACATAAAGGCTCACCACGTGGGGATTGGTGACAATGTTTCTGAATGGAGAGACCTGGTAATCGATGTCGAAGTCATCGCTCTTGGTCAGTTTTTCCAGGCACCCTTTGATTTGCTCTTCGAGAGCGTTTTTATTGGTGGTTTCCACAAAATTATTTTCAACCAGCTTCATGGCAATGGCATTGCTCAGATCATCCGAGCAATCCTTGACTCCGCTGATGGCCATTCTTCTGGCATGCTCTCTTGAAGATTCAATTTTTGATAAGATACTGGTTTCTCGTGTGCTTTTTCTAAAAACCTTTCCCATTTGATTTCCTCATTCAATTATGGCGCGATAAACGTTCAATTTATTGATATGGAAAAAATCATAATATTTTCGCGATAGAGATTTCAAGCAAAATCATTCGGAATCTTTAAAATGACCTTCTGAATCCCTGATCCGTGAATTTATCTCCGATCCCTGCTCATCGCTTCGGAACAGGCATTCGACGCTTCATCCATAATATACTGATCCAATCCGGTGTAACGTGGAGAGAAATGAAAAAGAAAATATTGTTTGGCATTGGCCATACCGGCAATATATCCGGCCTGGTGCGCTGTTAGATGATGTTTTTTCATAGCAATCTCACTATCTTTTTTCAGAAAGGCCGCTTCGATGAAGAGCTGATCCGAATCCCCGGCAAGCATTATAGCCTTCTTTTCATTTTTTGGGTTAAAACAGATATCTGAAATATACGTAATTTTTTGTCCGGGCGTCACCAGGGCAATCCGGTCCGCCAATTCTCCCAGCCGGTATTTGTCGGTCCTCCCTTTTCGATCAACTTCAATTATTGATGCCGGATCTTTTCCTTCCAGAAGCATACTCTTGAACCGCTTCAACCAGGGTCCGATTTCGAGCCCTAACGATGAAAGCGCATCTTTTCTAATGTTGACGTGAAAACGCTCTTTAAATGAAAAGCCGAGGCAGGGGATGCTGTGATCGAAGATCTCCATGGAGATGGAAAATCCGTTTTCAGCAAGCAGAACGGTATCGAACGGATGCTCATTCACCTCTCCGGGCCGGAATCCTTCCTCGCAGCGGTATTCACAGGTCGTAATACTTTGGGGACCGATTTCAACAGCATGAAGGACTAAAGGATTTTTATAATTGTTAACCAGGTCCCAGGAATATCCGGCCAGCTTTCCTTCGACATGCCGTAAAAAAGGGGCAGGCCCATAAAGATACAGGGTTTTCTCACGTCCTAAAAATAGGCGGATCAGCATATCGAATCCGATGAAATGATCCATGTGCGTATGGGTAATAAAAACGTGGCTGATTTTTAAAATATCTTTCGGAGATAAATTCGTGATGTCGCCAAGGTCGAAAAGAAGCGCCCGTTTTTCAAATAGAAAGGAGATGTAAAGCCCGGGATCGCCAAAGGGTCCATTGATGAGCCTGGGGTGAAAAGAGGGCCTCATTGGGCCTCTTCGACGATGAGTTGGATGTTTTTCCGGCCTTCCCAGCGGTTCCAGGAAAGACGATAAGCAATCCTGGCAAACCGTTCTTTCATTGCCAGATTCGGATTGATATTGAATTGAATCGCTTCCTTCGCTTGTTTTCCTTCGCCGGGCTTTTGAGAAAGAACCATCCGTCGATGCTTTTCACCGACAATCTTGGAAGAAACGATATGAACATCATCGGCCATAAACAAAGGCGCCGGATTCCCGGTTCCATATGGTTTGACGGCATCGAGGGAATCGAGAAGTTCAGAGGAGATATTCTCAAGCTGAAGTTTGCAGTCGATGGTGATTTTTGGGATGAAATCCTCCGGTCGAGTTGACCGGGCGACCGCTTTTTCGAAATCATCTGCAAACGCTTGGATGTTATCGGATCTGATTTTGAGTCCTGCCGCCATGATATGGCCGCCGAATCGTTCGAGAGTATTCCGGCAAGAATCGAGAGTGCGGCAGAGATCGAGTCCGGGAATGCTTCGGGCAGAGCCTTTTCCAATACCGTCCTTAAGCGAGATCAGTATTGTCGGACGATAATATTTTTCAACCAGTTTGGAAGCAACAATTCCAAGGACCCCTTCATGCCACCCTTTTCCGGACATGACAAGGGTCCGGTTTCGAAGCATCCGTGGAAATTTGCGGACATATTGATCGATTTCATCAAGCAGTTCTTTTTCAAGGTTTTGGCGACGGCTGTTCAACTTGCCGAGCAGGACCGCTTTTTCCCTGGCGGAATCCAAATCATTGTCGATCAGAAGATGGAAGGCGGCATCGGCATGTCCTATCCGGCCGGCGGCATTCAACCGGGGAGAGAGGCGAAATGCAATGTCTTCGGTATCGATCGACCCGATAGGCGTTCCTGATGATTCGGCAAGGGCCCGAAGTCCTTTTCGGCGCCCGGAACGGATTATTTCAAGTCCGATTTTTGACAGGATTCGATTTTCATGAATCAAAGGGACCATATCCGCGATGGTCCCGAGGGCCACCAGATCTGAAAACCGTTTCAGGTTTGGCTCGGTCCTTCCTTTCCAAACGCCTTTTTCCCTTAAATGCTTCCTTAAGGCGATGATTAAGAAATAGACCACGCCCACTCCCGAGAGATGCCCCAATCCGGAGGGGCAATCCTTTCGATTCGGATTGATCACGGCAAGTGCTTCCGGGAGGTCGGATGAAACCTGGTGATGGTCGGTGACGATGACATCGATTCCGGACGCATTTGCTTTTCTAACGGCATCATGGCTTCCTGAACCGCAATCCGCCGTAATAAGAAGACCGATCTTTTTTGGAACCAGGCAATGATGAACATGATGCGCCTGAAATCCATACCCTTCTTCACTTCGATGCGGGATATGGCAAAAAACATCCGCTCCAAGGAATTTGAAAAATTCATACAGGCAGGCCGTGGCGGTAATGCCGTCCACGTCATAATCCCCAAAGATCAGGATATTTTCTTTTTTATCCAGGGCCAGTGCAATGCGATGCACCGCTTTTGTCATATCCGCCATGGAAAAAGGCGTGCGGAGACGGTTCAGCGCCGGAGATAAAAAATGAACGGCATCTTCCCCCTCTTGAATACCGCGATTCACCAATATGGATGCCACCACAGGGTGAACATGGGTGGCGTTGATGATCCTTCGAACCGCTTCCGGATTCGGTTTTAAGATCTCCCACGATTTCTCCATGATTTCAGGATAACGTATAACTCCCAACCGAACAAGAACGAATTGATGCCTCCCACTTGAACTCCCGAATCCTTGGTTCCTAAAGTTGCAGGCTTCAGCCGGTAGTTTATTATTGATACGGGGCATGATGCAATGATAGCGTTAGCAAATAGCCCCTGGAATTCAAATTATAAGATTTGACCATTTGCGATGCTAAAAAAGTATCTATATATTAATACCATCGGCTGCCAGATGAACATCCATGATTCCGAGCGGATTGAGACTATGATGAGAAGCTCGGGATATGAAATAACCCCTTTCATGGAACTGGCGGACCTGATTTTGCTTAACACCTGTTCCGTGCGGGAAAAAGCAGAACATAAAACCTATTCCTTTCTCGGACGCCTGGCCGAATTAAAAAAAAAGAAACCCAGCCTCATCATCGGCATAATCGGCTGTGTGGCTCAACAGGAAGGGGCCCGTATCCGCAAAAAAATGCCCCATGTGGACCTTGTCCTCGGAACGCATGCATACCATCGGCTCCCTGAGCTGATTCATGTTATCGAATCGAGGCGATATCCGGTATTAGAAGTAGGTTGGTCCGATAGTGTCGACTCGCTGGAACAGTTTTGCTCTCAGGCGTCGGTCGGGGGCGATTTGGGGAGCTCCCGTTTTGTAACCATTATGAGGGGATGTGACAACTATTGCTCATATTGCGTAGTCCCCTATGTCAGGGGAGAAGAGCAAAGCCGGGAGCCGGGGAAGATCATTGAAGAAATAGAGGCGCTTATGAAATTTGGCGTCAGGGAAGTCACGTTATTGGGGCAAAACGTGAACAGCTATGGTCAAAAAGAGGGGATCGGTTCCTTTCCAAAACTCCTTGACCGGGTAAATGCGATCGACGGCTTGCTCCGGATCCGATTTACCACGTCTCATCCTAAAGATCTTTCGGATCTACTGATCGAATCGTTTGCTTCTCTGGATAATTTATGCCATCACATCCATCTTCCGGTTCAATCCGGTTCGGATCGGATTTTAAGAAAGATGAACAGGAAGTATACCCGTGATCATTTCCTTGATAAGGTCGCAAAACTTCGGCAGGCATGCCCGGATATCGCTATATCAACCGATATCATCGTCGGATTTCCGGGAGAAACGGAAAATGATTTTTTCCAAACACTCAATCTGCTGGAGTGCGCCCAATTCGACACCCTGTTTGCATTTCAATACTCGGATCGTCCGAATACAAAGGCATCCGGCCTGGACAATAAAATATCGGAAAACGAGAAAAGAAAAAGGCTAAAAGCCCTTTTTGAAGTGCAACGGGAATATACCCTAAAGAAAAACAAGGAATTTATCGGAAAAACCGAAATTGTTCTGGTGGATGGCCCCAGCAAA
>MGQD01000029.1:0-181 GCA_001797695.1 Deltaproteobacteria bacterium RBG_13_49_15
GATGATCATGGTGATCGTCTTTGCCAAATTTTATTTTCAAATTCCGATTGCAGGGAGCATTCCGCTTTTGGCATTGGCCGCCTGCCTCTTTCTGCTGAGCACACTCGGCATCGGCCTTTTCATATCCACGGTGTCAAAAACCCAGCAGCAGGCCATGATGACCAATTTCTTCTTTATTCTC
>MGQD01000029.1:314-453 GCA_001797695.1 Deltaproteobacteria bacterium RBG_13_49_15
GGAGCGTGTTGTGGCCTCAGTTTTTAGGGCTTGCAGTGCTGGGGGCGTTCGTGTTTACCGGAGCCGTAAACCGGTTTAAGAAGCGGCTGGATTAGGGGGCGAAGGGTCCGGGGCTGAGGAGGCGGATAAATCCTCAAAC
>MGQD01000029.1:884-2092 GCA_001797695.1 Deltaproteobacteria bacterium RBG_13_49_15
CACATGAGAATGGCGTCGACCATTCCGTTAAAGAGCTCCATGTATTGGCCGTACTCATCCGGACGCATCGAGTAGTATTCGCTGTACTCTTTGGTATTCCCGCCGGTGCAGAAGGCGAACGGTCCGGTTCCGGTAAAAACGACCGCCACGACGCTCCGGTCCAAAGAGGCGTTCTGGAATCCCGCAATCACCCCCTTGACCATTTCAGTGGTATAGGAGTTGTACTGCTTGGGATTGTTCAGGCGGATCCAGGACACAAACAGGTCTTTCACTACGCTCCCCTTCGGGTCCTTGAGCGGGCGTTTATCATACACGACACAGGGATCATCTTTTCCCCAGTGCCCATCGGAATGCAGGGCGTGATCTTTTACTTCGTGATCCCTCGGCATCCAGTTTAAACTCATAATTTGCTCCTCCTTTTTTATCTGTTTTTCTTATCTTGTAAAAAGGCCAAATGGTGATCCGTTTTCGCCGATTCTGAATTTTAAACGATAAATTGGCTCCTCTTCAATTTTTGCGCAAGATTCAGGCGCTAAAAGTCCGGTGTCAACACAATCCTCCTGTCCGGAGAGGATTGGTGCGCCTCCTCGAAAGTTTTCGCGATCGCGCTCATGGGACGGGTTTGGACGAAGGCGTCGATATCGATCTTCTTTTTCAATACCATGTCCAAAACAATCGGATAGTATTCCGGGAGGCACCCCCATGTCCCTAGAATATCCGCATCAAAGGCCATCAGGCGGCCGAACATATATTCCGCTTTTGCAAGCCCAAATCCGACCACGACGAGTTTTCCGACAAAACTAAGGAGAGAAAGGGCAATTTCCTGCCCTCCCTTGGCGCCGGTCACCTCGAAGATCTTCCATCCGAAATTCGGAAGTCCGTTGCTCTTGCAGATCCCTCTGAATTCGTCCGAAATCGCCTTGGCGTCTTTCTCAGTGGTGTTGATCACAGCGTCGGCGCCGTATTTCAGCGACCGGTTCAGCCGCTCCTGGTTCCGGGCGATCCCAACCACGCAGTTCGCTCCTAATGCCTTTGCGGTCTGTCCCATATACTGGCCGACGCCGCCGGTAATCCCGATGACGATGACATTATCTCCAGGGGAAAGGTCCGCCCGTCTTGCAGCCTGATACGGCGTCGTCGCGGCATCCGCCACAACGGCCAGGTGCGCCAGAGGAACATTTCCGCGGCGCTTCACTTCGCACAGATCG
>MGQD01000029.1:2817-6222 GCA_001797695.1 Deltaproteobacteria bacterium RBG_13_49_15
GGATTGCCTGCGGTATCCAAAACCAACGAGGAATTATCGCCGACATCCCCTGCCGTATCCAGGGTGCTGATTTGCCAGGCTCCATAGGATTCGGACATCAATCCGGAAAAAGCCAACACCAGAACAAGAGCCGCCTTTAGTGCATATCTTGGTGCGCGCATTTCTTCCTCCTTATCAACTAAATCGTCCATTCCTTTAATGTTTATCAAAGCCCAAGCCGATTTTCAACACCAATCAGGGACGGGTATTGATATATTGATTACTTCATATCAAACCAATATCAACTCTCACCGATAAGACGGCGGACAGGCAGGAGAGCGAAGCTCTCCGCTCTAAAGAGCGGGGCTTCCCGGTAATGAAATTATCTATCTCAGATCGCTTCCCCTAATCCCGCCTTAATAAGTCCAATGGTTATTAAAAGGCTGGGCTTGCGGGAAGCAGGCCGGTCATCTGGCATATCCGGGATGCCTAAATCTGACGCCGAATCCATCTGCGTCGACGCGGCTGATTGAACCGGTCTTGGTGATATCTATCCCTTGAGGGGAGCTATATTTCATTAAAACGGCATGCCCCTTTGAAAAACGACCTTTTGCTTCTATATAAACGCCGCTCCCGCTTTCACTGATGATCTTCCCTTCATAGTGCCTGTCGGAAACGGTGAATTCGACGTATCTTGCCGTTTTTAATCGCACATATTGTCTTCTGTCTTTACCGGTCATGCCATTTCTCCATTGATTGACGGGAAAAAATCGTTTTTCATAGACTCGTATCACATCTTTACCCTGTTGTTGCAAAAGCCGAGGGCGCCCCAGATCCAAGGCGTCCAAGGGCGAAGCCGTAGTATTTTACTGCGAGTCCTTGGCAACGAAGGAGATGGGGCATCATCGGCTTTCCCTCCGGGTAAAAAACATGACGAATTTTTTATTTGTTTTAGAAGTCACCAAAAGTTTATTCGCGAACCATGCCTAAACCTATTCAAATGCCCTGTTATCATTTTTTTTTCTATACCTTGTCATGTTTTTTATGCAACTGCAGGGTTTATACCTTATCCGATGATCGTTGATCAATGCCGTTTCAATTTGTACGGGACCGGATCGAGCTATACCGACTATTATTGACTATTATTCCGGAGGCGCCATACTTATTTATTGAAACGAAAGCGTCCTTATTATACGGAATGGGGGAAAAAAGAGAAGCAGAAATAATCAGTATGGTGTCCCCGGAATATAAATACATATTGCAGATGCCAAAGGCCGAGTTGCACGTTCACATTGAAGGAACGCTTGAGCCGGAAATGATTTTCATGCTTGCCGAAAGGAACGGAGTCCGCCTTCCCTATCCGGATGCGGATGCTCTTAAAAAAGCTTATTCGTTTCAGAACCTCCAGGACTTTTTGGGTCTGTACTATGCCGGAGTGAGCATTCTCATGCGGGAGCAGGATTTTTACGATATAATGCAGGCGTATCTGAATCGGGCGGCAAAAGAGCATGTGATTTGCGCTGAAATCTTTTTCGATCCCCAGGCCCACATGTGAAGCTCCCCGCTCTGAAGAGCGGAGCTTACGGGAAGCAGACCGGTCAATTCCAATCCAATGGTTCGGCACTTTCCGATTCGGGTTCAGAAACCGGTATAAAACCCCTTATACCATGAAATAAATCGTCTGATTCCGGTCTCAAGAGACGTCTGCGGCTTGAATCCAACGGTTTTCATCAGATCATCGATATCCGCATACGTTGCCGGGACATCTCCGGGCTGCATATCCAAAAACTCTTTTTCTGCTTTTTTCCCAAGCGCTTTTTCAACAGCTCCGATGAAATCCATCAGGGATACCGGCTGGTTGTTTCCGATATTGTAAATCCGGTAAGGGGCTCGGGAAGATCCCGGGTCCGGTGTTTTAGCGCTCCAGTTGGGATCGGCAACCGGAATCGCCTTCATGATCCGAACCACCCCTTCGATGATGTCGTCGATGTAGGTGAAATCCCTCTGCATACGGCCATGGTTAAATACCTGTATCGGTTTTCCTTCAAGGATGGCCCTGGTAAATAAAAAGAGAGCCATGTCCGGTCGTCCCCATGGGCCGTAGACCGTGAAAAATCTCAGCCCCGTACAGGGGAGGGCATACAAGTGGCTGTAAGTGTGAGCCATCAGTTCGTTGGCTTTTTTCGTTGCCGCATAAAGAGAAAGCGGATGATCGACATTGTCATGCACGGAAAAAGGCATTTTGGTATTGGCGCCGTAAACCGAACTGGAGGATGCGAATACGAGATGCCTGACGTTGCTTCTCCTGCAGCATTCCAACAGGTTGAGAAACCCGACCAGGTTCGAATCCGCATAGACATGCGGATTCGTGAGGGAATACCTGACGCCGGCCTGGGCCGCCAGATTTACGACCAGGTCCCAGCCTCTATTTTTAAAAAGCCGCTCCATCTCCTCTCGATCGGAGAGATCCGTTTTAATAAAAGTGAAATTCTTAAATCGGCGTAGGTTGGCCAGGCGCGCTTCCTTAAGGGCAACGTCATAGTAAGGGCTTAAGTTATCAATGCCGGCGACATCCCATCCGTCTCTGCAAAGCCGATCACACAGATGGAAACCTATGAATCCCGCCGCACCTGTTACCAAAACGCTCTTAAAAGGCATTTCGTCTCCTGCTATCATTTTTCCAAGATACCCGTTTCTTTTCCGTATCCGTACTCCCGGCATTTTAAAAACCAGTCATAGGTCTCATGCAGTCCGTTTTCGAAACCAAAAGTGGGTTTGAATCCGAGTCCGATCCTGGCGCGATCCGTTTTAGCTACCGATTCGATTATATCCCCGGCTCTTGCCTCCCTAAATTCCGGTTCGATGTCCAGACCCGCCAGATCACAGATCATTTCCCATAACTGCCTGATCCGAACAAAGGATCCTGTTCCGATATTGTAAACATTCCCGGATGGAACATCCGACTCAGCGGCAAGAAGGTTCGCTCTGACGACGTCTTTGACGAAAATAAAATCCCGGTACTGCTCGCCGTTCCCGAAAATGGTGGGCGTCATTTTTGAAACGGCTTTTGACAGGAAAATCGATATTACTCCCGAATAAGGCGAACCGGAGTCCTGCCTCGGTCCGTAAACGTTGAAATACCGCAGGCAGACCGTTTGAAGGCCATACAGTTCCGTGTAAAGCGCCGCATACTGCTCACCGGTCAGCTTCTGAACCGCATAGGGGCTTTTCGGAGATGCGTGCATCGCCTCATCCTGCGGACATCGGGCGGCGTCCCCGTAGACGGCGCATGAACTGGCGAGCACCACTTTCCTCACACCGGCTTTTCTAGCGCTTTCCAGAACAATCAGCGTTCCCAGATCATTGACCATCGCAGTTTCAACAGGCATTTCCACGGTTTTCGGAACCGAAACGACAGCGGCTTCG
>MGQD01000030.1:0-5752 GCA_001797695.1 Deltaproteobacteria bacterium RBG_13_49_15
CGACCAGGGATTTTTTCTCTGAATTTGAACTCTTAAAGGCAACGATGCAATTCCGGAAAATCGAAATGAATCGTTGGGTATTATTTGAAAGACGATGCACTGATCCCACCAGTCATAGTTATTTTCAAGATGATTATCCTTTGAGTGAATGGCGACAGTCACCGAGTAGGTGCCGCACCCAAGGTTTAATTTGAGAAAAAATTGAACCCAAAGGGGCTCCTCAGTCTTCGCTAAACATACCGGTTTGTTCAGATTATGGGTATTGACTCCAAATACGTCATTTCCAAGGCGATCCCTTATAAGAATTCCGATAGATGGTTTTTCAACCGGTTGAATAAATTTTACATGACACCGGATTTCAACATCTTCACCAACCTGAAAAGCTCTTGCAGGCTCACCGTCCATCTTGTAGATTTCGATTTCCTGTACAATTGCTTCACCGGTTCCCGATCGGGTAATCGTCCGGCTGGGGCCAATATCGGTTTGCCGAATGTTTGCATCCGCAGTTTTTCGGGCAATCATGCTGTTGTAGTAATCCAAAACTTTTTGCGATTGCCCGTCCAATATCAGTTGTCCATTATCCAGTAAAATTGTTCGATCGCATAATGTTTTAATTGCTCCCATGTCATGTGACACAAGCAGCAGGGTCGTTCCCTGGTCTTTAAAGCGGCGGATACGGTCCAGGCATTTTTGTTGAAAATAAATATCTCCAACTGAAAATGCTTCGTCAATTAGAAGAATATCTGAACTGGCGGCGGTTATTGCGCTGAAAGCTAAACGCATCTGCATACCGGTCGAGTAGATACGCAAGGGCTGGTCGATGTACTCCCCGATATCAGCAAATTTTTCGATTTCGGGTAATAACCGATTGGTTTCCGATCGGCTTAAACCGGACATCTGGCAGATCATGGCGGCATTTTCTTTTCCCGTAAAGTCCGGGTGGAAACCGAGACCGAGTTCAAGCAGGGCCGAAACTTTTCCGTTAATGATCAGTCGACCTTCGCTGGGATGGGTAGTGCCAGTAATGAGCTTTAGCAGAGTGCTTTTCCCTGCGCCGTTTTGGCCGACAATCCCAATGGATTCTCCAGATCGTATAACAAAGCTTAATCTTCTCAGAGCCCATTGCTCCGTGTGGCCGGAATATTTGTTGCGGGTTATCCATTCGGACAGCCTTGAAAAACGATTCGAATACCGTTTATATTTTTTACCCAAATTATCGGCAATAATCCGATCCATCAAAGCTCATCTACCATTTCAGGAGCTAATTTTCGATATCCATTATAGCTGATGTATAATAACATTAGGGCGCCTACAATATGATATCGAAATTGATACCATTGCGGCCAGTCTCCTTTTAAAACAATCTGCTGATAAGACGTTATCAGGTTGGTCATGGGGTTTGCTTCAATTATGAATTGAAACTTATCGGGAAGGATCGATCTGGGATAGACTATCGGGGTTCCCCAAAACCAGAACTGCAAAATGATCGTCACCAGATGTCCAATGTCTCGAAAAAAAACGTTTAATGTTGCCAGTAACATTCCGAGGGCGAGAGAAAAAGATTGTTGAATCAATAACAGAGGGATAAATCCGATAATGGTCCAACCGGGGTTTCTTCCTGAAGTTATTAAAAATATTAAAAATATTAAAAATATAATCGAAAAATTAATTGTCGTGGAAATAAATAACCCGACCGGAAGGGTTATACGAGGAAAATTAACCTTCTTAATTAAGTTAGCATTTTCAGGAAAAATATTAAGGCATCGCTCCAATAATTCAGAAAAAAAATTCCATGTTAATAGTCCCGAACAAAGAAATATGCCGTAACCCATGACGTCATCGACATCCGGTAGCTTATTGCGCATGATTTTTGAGAAGATTACGGTATAGATAAAGATCATTGCCGCCGGCTTGATAACAGACCACATACAACCTAGGAGCGAACCTAAATATTTACTCCGAAAGTCCCGTTCAACCATATTTAAGATAAGGCTGCGGTACCGCCAAACAGTTAACGATCGAATGGACATCAGATTCAATAACGGCATTGATCCCATCACGATTTAAATTTTTTTTTAAAAAAAATATCGAAGTGTTTTTTCAAGTTGTTCTTCTTATTTGATAATCTCTAAAAAACCCATCATTCCCAGCTTCATAGGCGTTTAATGAGTTTGTTATCGTTTTGCCCCAAGCATCTTATCCCGGTCATCACCCGTCCAGCCGCTCCCTTACCCTCCGAAGCAGCCCTTCAATAGAAAACGGTTTTTCGACCAGTGTCGTTTGTGGATCCAACGTTCCATAACGGGCAACCGATTCCGGCGCATATCCGGACATGAAAAGGACTTTTATTCCGGGTCGTTCGGACTTTATTTGCATTGCGATTAACGGTCCGTTCGATCCTGGTAAAACGATGTCGGAGAGCAAAAGATGGATCGGTTCCTTGAAATCAGCGCATATTCTTTTGGCGTCATTTCCGTCTCCGGTTTGAAGGACCATGTAGCCGTATTTTTCGAGAATGGAGCAGGCAAGATTCCGAACCATTTCATCATCTTCAACCAGCAGAACGGTTTCCGAACCGCGAAGCCCTTGCCGGTCGATTTTCTCCTTTTTACCGTCGTCGATCTTCCCATTTGCTCTGGGGAGATAGATTTTAAACGTCGTCCCTTTTCCAGGGACGCTGAAGGGAAAGATATGGCCGCCGCTTTGCTTTACGATACCGTAGACCGTGGAAAGGCCGAGGCCTGTCCCCTTTCCCTTTTCCTTGGTGGTAAAAAACGGTTCAAAGATATGAGAAATGATATCGGGGCGGATCCCTTCGCCGGTGTCACTGATCGAAAGCATGACATATCGGCCGGACCGGGGGTGAATGCCGTGTCCCCGGAAAAAGGCATCGTCTAATTCGGAGTTGCCGGTTTTGATGGAAATCCTTCCCCCGTTCGGCATGGCGTCTCTGGAATTGACGATCAGGTTCATCACGATCTGTTCGATCTTTCCTGGATCCGCCTCGATCCGCCCCAGATCCGGATCGAGAAGCATCATAAGCTCGATATCCTCTCCCACCATCGGTTTCAGCATTTTTTCCATTTCCGCCAAAAGCTTATTGAGATCGAGTATCTCCGACTTCAGGATCTGTTTGCGGCTGAAGGCCAAGAGTTGGCGGGTGAGGGCGGCGGCGCGCTGCCCGGCTTTTTTTATCTCCTCGACTTCGGAATAGAGCGGATCACTCTCGGCATGCTTCATCAGGAGCAGATCCGAGCGGCCGATAATGGCGGTAAGCAGATTGTTAAAATCATGGGCGATCCCTCCGGTCAGCCTCCCGATCGCTTCCATCTTCTGGGCCTGAGAAAATTCCGCTTCAAGTTTTTTCCGTTCACTCACATCCCTTACAAAGGCCCACATCCCTTTGGGTTTTCCATCCTCCTCCTGGAGATAGGTTCGGATCTCGACGGGAAAGATTGTGCCGTCCTTTCGCTTGCATTCCATTTCATAGATGTCCGAATACCCTCTTTTAAACACCTGTTTCTGCAGAATTTCCTCTTCGACGGAATGCCATTTTTCAGGGGTCAAATCGTGATATGTCTTTTCCGACAATTCAATTTCGTTATATCCGAGCATCTCGCAAAAAGAAGAGTTGGCCTCGATGATTTTTCCTTCCATATTCACGGCGGCGTATCCGTCCCGGCTCCCTTCATACAGTCTCCGGTATTTCTTTTCCGATTCCCTGGCAGCCCTTTCGGCATGTTTTCTTTCAGTGATCTCCTTGGAAATGCCGTCGATGGTCGTGTTTGTCAATGTTTTCAGCGCTTCCAGGAGTTCGATCTTGGGTGTGCCGGAGACCCTGGCTTTGAGATCCCCTTCGGAAACCCGGTGCAAAACGTCGAAGTGCTCGGCTAAACTCATGGCAAATTCATGGGAGAGATCCACGATTTCCGCGATGTTTTCAGCAGTCCGGTTGGTCATATGCTTGAGCCTGGCGATCGGTTCAATAGGGGAATCTTCAGGGATCCTCACGGAAGGATCCCCTGAAGAAATCCGTTTTAACGCCTCCAGCACCTCTGATATCCCTTCCGCCTGATGCTTACAGATGTTCTCAAGTTCGACATCCCGTTCTTCGACAACGCGGCGATAATGGATAAATTGATCATTGATGATATGGAGCGCCTCTTCAAATGAATTCCGGTCGACCGTTTCTTTAAAATGGACGCAATCGATGCAGATGATGATCTTTTCGGAGAGGGTTCCCTGAATGCACCCCTTGCACCGGGTTCCCGAAATTGTCCAGCACTTGAGGTTTTCTGTTCCAAAAACCGGACAGGCTGCCTCCTCGCATTCAAATCTTTTCCAGCAGAGCTGCTTGATCGCGGCCATTTGCAAATTTCCTTATAAATGCAAATCCTAAAACTGGATTTGAATCCGTTTTTGTCCGCCTGCGTCGTCTGTTACGGAAAGGAGCACTTTTTTCAGGCGCTGACACCAGACCCGGATGTCTTTTTCAAACGTGGGGCAGTCCCCGAGCACTTCGAGGATATCCCCCGGTTTCATGGATGTGGCTTTGACTGCTATCTTGAGGACCGGTTGAGGGCATTTCAATCCGAGTGTGTTCAGCACTTCCATCGCCATAGTGAATCTCCTTGTCGGTTAGCTCGTCAATGGGTTGCACACGCCAGGCACGGATCATAGGCCCGATAGGCGGCTTCGATCCGGTTGAGTACTTCCGCAGACATATCCCCATTTTTAATTAAGGCGCGGGCCGCCTTTTCAACAGACATGCAGATGGCCGCGGCATTGTTTTGGGTGGCGACCAGCAAATTCAACCGTTGAATGATCCCGGTTAGATCGGTTTCATAATGATGGATGAGTGTCCCCCGTGGCGCCTCGCAGACGCCGACACCCTCCTTGGGAGGTTTATCCGGGATCGTTCGAACTTCCGGGTCGGTCAGCTCCTCGTCGTTTGCCAGCTCGCACATCCGTTCCGCAGAATAGAGGATTTCCATCAGCCTTGCCCAGTGGTATGCCATGGTTTGATGAACCGGTTTTCCTCCGAATGCGTCAACCATCCGTTCGTATTCCGCCTGAGCTAAGGGTGTGGCCATGCCGTCGGATACGTTGAACCTGGCAAGAGGGCCGACCCGGTAAACTCCGCTGTTTTTACCTTCCGTAAACCCTTTCCACCCGATCTGTTTCAGGGAAAGGATCTTCATATAACTCCATGGGACGACGTGTTCCTCAAGATGAGTTACAAAGTCATGAGCTGTAAATCGGGCAAATTCCTTCCCCAGTGGATCAACCACTCTCAGGGCGCCGTCGTAAAAATCCGTTCTGTTTTGGGAATCGACCAGTCCCATATAATAGGTGTAGAGGCGAAAGGCATCGTCATTTAGCAACTCCGTATATCGCTGTTCTGAAAGGATGGCATCTGAAAACAGGTTTATGGTCGTTTTTGCAAACTCGAGTGCCTGCGCGGTCAGCCGCCGGATGTCAACCGCTTCCTTTTCGGAAATGCCCTTTGAAACCCCTCCGGGAAGGCCGGAAACAGGGTAGAGTGGGCTCCCGCTGATCATGGCGTTCATTCCTCGGATTTTTTTCCGGATATCGATCAGGGCCGACCCAAGATCGGCGCCGATCTTTCCGACAACGCCGAAGATGTTCCGTTCCGAAGCCGGAGCGTCTGTTCCGAGGAAAAGATCGGGTCCGCCCAGATAGAAAAAATGCAGAAGATGATCTTCGAATATAAAGGCGTGGTGCAACAGTT
>MGQD01000030.1:6052-6284 GCA_001797695.1 Deltaproteobacteria bacterium RBG_13_49_15
AGGGCATGTTCCCCCTGATGCATCTGGCGTTGCAACCCCCCCGTGTTGCCGGACCAAGGCAGATCAGCTCCTGATCCAGAAAACACCGGTTCGGGTCCCACTTTTTTTCAAAGAGCCGGTAAAATTTCTTGATCCGGATCCGTTCGGGGCGGCTTTCCGCTAACGGGCAGGTGCGACATAGAGCCTGTTTTTCCGCTAATACGCTTCCTTTAGAAGGAAGCCTCTTTTCCAG
>MGQD01000031.1:0-9842 GCA_001797695.1 Deltaproteobacteria bacterium RBG_13_49_15
CTTGTTCAGATCTATTCTCCTCAGCATGGATTTTTTTCCGAAAAACAGGATAACATGATCGAATCCGAAGACATGCTCGACCCGCTTCTTCGAATCCCGGTTTACAGCTTGTATGGAAAAAATCGCGTTCCCGAAAAATCAATGATGGATCTTATCGATCTTCTTATTGTCGATCTTCAGGATGTCGGATGTCGGGTTTACACATTTATTTACACGATGTCATACTGCATGGAAGTTGCCCGTGAACTTGGAAAAAAAGTTCTGATTCTGGATCGACCCAACCCGATCGGAGGCGTGTCGGTTGAAGGGAACTGTCTGAATCCGGCTTTCTCCTCGTTTGTGGGCCGATACCCCATCCCGATGCGTCATGGGCTGACTATCGGCGAGATCGCACTCCTTTTCAACCGGCATTTTTCCATCGGATGCGATTTGTCGGTTCTTCCCATGAAAGGGTGGAAACGGCGCATGTACTTTGCGGATACCGGGTTGCCGTGGGTCCTCCCTTCTCCGAACCTCCCTTCCCCAAACTCCGTTATGGTCTATCCCGGACAAGTTTTATGGGAAGGGACAAACGCATCCGAAGGGCGCGGCACCGCGCTTCCGTTTGAAGTATTCGGCGCCCCATACATCGATCCGTATGAAATACTTTCGGCGTTGGGCGGGAACTCTTTTTCCGGAATGGTGTTAAGGCCTCTGGTTTTTGAACCCACGTCGAATAAATGGAAGGGAATATCCTGCTGCGGTTTCCAGATGCATGTGAACGATCAGGATCTCTTTTCACCATTTGAGGCTTCCCTGAAGATCATGCAGGCGGTCATGCTAAACTGCGGCGACCGGTTCGAATGGAAAGATCCGCCCTACGAATACGAGTACGAGAAATTGCCGATCGATCTTATTTTAGGGGACCCGCAGATCCGTCGATCTGTTGAAAAAGCTGAGCCGATCGAAGAGATTGCCGAATCCTGGCGAAAGGATACGGAAGAGTTCCGCCGAATCAGCCGCAGCATTTACCTTTATTCATGACAGGAACGGATTGGCCGACATGATCGGAGATGCTCCTAACAGCACCAAAAACTCGATTCTGTGGAAGCGGATGATGTTTAAAAAAAACAAGGTCTGGATGGCGACCGACAATTCCGGGAAACCGCTGGTCAAAGATGGAAAGGTCCTGATCAAGTACCAGATGAAACAGGAATATGAATACTGGGTCCATGAAAAAGGGATATATCCCATAACGCCGGATTGTGAATCGAACGGAGTTCAGGATCAAAAACGCTCCACCCCCGTGAAATCCGCATCCGATCGAAAACGCCGGGAGGAACAAGATGAGACCACGGCAGGTGCGATCCATGTCTATACCGACGGCGCATCTTCCGGGAATCCGGGCCCTTCAGGGATCGGGGTATATATCCATTACAAAGGGAAGGAAAAGGAGATATCCCGACATATCGGAATCGCAACCAATAATGTGGCGGAACTGGAAGCAATCCGGTCAGGTCTTCTTGCCTTAAAATCAAACGACAAGCCTGTCCGGGTCTACACGGACAGCACTTACGCCAACGGAGTGTTGACCTTGGGATGGAAAACCCGGAAAAACAGAGAGCTGGTGAAACGTATCAAAGAGATCATGGGCCGGTTCGGGAATTTAACGGTGATCCAGGTCAAAGGTCACGCAGGGGATGCCGGGAACGAACGGGCGAATCGGTTGGCTACTACGGCGGCGGCAGCTCATAGGGATAAAGCAGAAGCGCCCGGCTTCAAATAAAGACCGGGCGCTTTGGACCCTCTTGTTCATTGTTGATTCAGAAGCACATTATGCTTTTTTCTCGGATTTCAGTGCTTCAACCTCTTTTTTCAGATCTTCAACTTCCTGTTTGTACTTGTTGGTGTCGTCTGTCTTAAATGAAGAGTCAGCCGTCGTATCTTCTTTTTTCCAGGTGTCTTTCAGCTCATCAAATCCCAAATAAAGCGCCAATCCGCCCCCGAGTAAAAGCATTGCTGGAATCGCACCGGCCAGCAACTGCAAGAACGGCTTCCACCAGACCGACAGACCGATAATCCCCAGGACCGCTCCTATTGCCCCACCAATCAACGTTTTC
Source organism: Deltaproteobacteria bacterium RBG_13_49_15 (assembly GCA_001797695.1). Lineage (GTDB taxonomy): Bacteria > Desulfobacterota > Desulfobacteria > Desulfobacterales > UBA2156 > RBG-13-49-15. The sequence continues at coordinate 2,100 of MGQD01000031.1, forward strand.
ATAAAAACTCATCCTCCTTTAGATTAAATGAACGCTTTGAAGTGACGACTTATCTTTATATAATAAATCCCAACGGATCAAGATCGGATTTATTCTGTAATCCGAGGCCTCTTAATTCATATTATTAATACTCCAGAATAAATCACATCATTTTAAGGTTATGAATCAGATACCATATGAATTCCGATAACGCAAGTCTATTTTGATAAAAATTTTATTTCCACTGTTTTTGGTTGCCACCATCCATCGGAATACGATATTCATATAAAGAGTGAGTAAGAACGCCTCCCTTTTATCGGGTATCACACAAACCAAATTCACCGGGCGCAATCCGCAGCGTTCGTTTTGGAACCATGATCGAGATATTTATACAAATTTGGGGTAAGATCAAAGGCCGGATCCGGTCCTGGACTGCGAAAACCCTTGCAACCCACCCGATCCCCTTCTTTTCCTTTTTGCCCAGGCATATCGGGCAGGTTACACCGACCATGCTTAGACTCTTTTTCTCCGGAATTAAGATGGGAGAGGAGCAGGGCGCCGTCGCCCGAAACCTTCCTCCCGGATCGATTTTTATTTATGCATCCAAATACCGGAGCCGTTTCGAATACCTGTTTTGCCACAATCGTTTTCCTCAAATCGGACTTCCCTGCCCTGAAATCGGGTTGGATTACCGGATAATTTTTTTTCAGCCCGTATTGCGGATCCTTAAAAACATTATCTATATTTTCGATTTCTTCATCCAAAAAGGCGTTTTTCCGAATCCATATAAAACGGATGATTTAAGGGAAGCACTGGCCGGGGGGAGGGCCGGTTTTTTAAACCTGATTGAAAAAAAAGGGTTTTACCGAAGGTTCGTCAAGGAAAAAAACGATCCGATCCGGTACCTTATTGACATCCAGAAATCGATCGACCGCAGCGTGTATATCATCCCCCAATTGATGTTTTTCGGCAGAACCCCCGACCGGAGCATCCCTTCCCTGCTGGAATTCCTCTTCGGGACTGAGGAAAATCCAGGTCGAATCCGCCGCATCGTGACATTGTTTAAAAATCCGGGGAAGGTGTTTGTTGAAATATCGGATCCGATCCATCTGAAAGACTTTCTATCGTCAGGTTCGATTCCAAACGAGAATCCGGAATCCCAGTCCCTTCTGCTGAGAAAGCAGATCATCGACCAAATCAACCGCCACCGCCAGAGCATCACCGGCCCCATTTTAAAATCCAGAGAAGAGCTTAAGGAAGACATTTTAACCAGTCAACGACTTACGAAATTCCTTGAGCATTACGCACATACCCGAAATCTCCCGCTCCAGAAAGTCAGAAAGGAAGCCAATTCCTATCTCGATGAAATCGCAGCCAATTACAATTACGCATTCGTGAGATTCGCCGCGTTCTGTGTCCGGTGGATCATCAATTCCATGTTCGAGGGCGTCACCATTAATCAACCTGTCCTAAATCAGATCAAAAACCAAAGCAAGAAGGGCCCCCTTATCTTTGTCCCGTGTCATAAAAGCCATATCGATTACCTGGTCCTTCCGTATATCCTCTTCACGAACAATATGCCTCCTCCGCATACCGTTGCCGGAAAAAATCTTTCCTTCTGGCCTCTCGGCCCCCTGTTTCGAAGCGGCGGCGCGTTTTTCATCCGAAGGAGTTTCAAAGGGGCTGCCCTCTACTCGAAAGTCTTTTTCGAGTATGTCCAGAAGCTACTTGAAGAAGGATTTAACATTGAAATTTTTATTGAAGGAGGGAGAAGCCGGACAGGCAAGCTCCTCATTCCCAAGCTCGGATTTCTATCCATTCTGATGAATGCCTACCGGAACGGCGCCTGCGATGATTTGACCTTTGTCCCGATTTTCATCGGATATGACCGGGTGCTGGAGGAGAGCGCCTATCTCAATGAACTCGAAGGGGGTCAAAAGGATCCGGAAAATCTGACCCAGGTGATCAAGGCCAGAAAGTTTTTAAAAAGAAAGTACGGTCGCATTTATATCAAATTCCATGAAGCCATTTCCATTAAAGACCTTTTGTCGAAAAACCGGATCCATCTTCCTGATATTTCTCCAAAGGAGCTCAATACCTTTGTCCGGAATCTGGGATACCGCCTAACAAATGCGATCGATCGTGTTTCAGTGGTCACACCCCATGCCCTTGTGGCCAGTGCGATTCTCAATTTTTCGAAAAAACCGTTTTCGGAAAGCCAGCTCAAAACCCGGATCGATTCCTACTTAACCTACCTGATGTCCCAGAATACTACGTTGGCCGACTCTATCCTGTTAGACAGTCAGCTTGCCGTCAATAATGCTCTGGACAACTACATCCAGAGGAGATTTATCGAACCGATATCCCCGCCGAAGGGTTCTCCCGACGGAGAACGGGTGTTTCAGGCAAAGGAATATCGCCGTCCGAACCTGGATTACTATAAAAACAACTGTGTTTCGTCTTTTATTCCCGCCGCCTTCACCGCGATATCCATTCTTGAAAAAGATGCTTTTCAATTTTCCGCCGCCGATCTTCATGGAGGGTATGCGTTTTTGCAGGAGTTTTATAAATATGAATTTGCTTACAGTGTCGACCGGCCCTCCGAATATCTGGTAAGGAAAAATATCAAAGCCTTTATCGACGATGCCATCCTCATGCCGCACCCCACGCTTCCGGATACCTACAACCTTACCTCTTCAGGATTCAGGAAGCTGAAATTATTTGCCGGGTTCCTTAAAACGTATTTCGAATCCTATGCCGTAGTCCTCAATTTCTTAAAAAGATATCACCACAATACGACCAGCCCCAAGGATCAGCTGCGTAAAATTCAGAACCTGGGAAATCGGATGTACAAGCGCAACGAAATTGAAAACAAAGAATCCCTTTCGAAAATGTATTGTCAAAATGCCGTCGACTTTTTTCTCTCCCAAGGGATTAAAGGATCGGACAACCAGGAAAAAATCGACTACTACTGGGATATGATCAACAAATACTTAAAACAGCTTTAGCCCATGAAGGCCATGATTCTTGCCGCAGGCGCCGGAACGCGGCTTCTCCCGTTCACCCGCACCATCCCCAAACCGCTATTTACCCTTTCAGGACGACCGGTGCTCGACCTGGCCATCGAACAGCTTTGCCGGGCAGGGGCTGATGCAATCATCATCAATACCCATCACCTTCATCATCAGATTGAGGCATATCTGGCCCGCCGCCGGTATCCGGTCCCGGTGCTGACCCGCCATGAGCCTGCGATCCGGGGAACCGGAGGCGGGATTAAAGATGTCTCCGACTTCATGGATGACGATCCGTTTTTGGTCATCAACGGAGATATCGTTTTTAACATCGATTTGAGGGAGGTTTATGACGTTCATGCAAAGGGGAAAGCACAAGCCACGCTTGTTCTGTGTGATGATCCTGCCGTCAACACGGTCTTGGTCGATCCGGAAGGATATATCCGCGCCTTCGACGAACCGGAGCGCGATCCTGCATCTCCAAAGACCACGCGACTCACCTTCACCGGAATTCAGGTGATCGATCCTGAGGTTTGCCGATGGATACCGGACGACCCTGTTTCAAGCATCATCAGCGCCTACCGCCGGATGATCGAAAACGGAAAACTCATAAAAGCATGGCTACCTCATAATATATACTGGAAAGATATCGGCACTCCTGAGCGATATCAACAGGCGGCTCTTGACCGGATAGCCTCCGATGCATTCCAAAAAGTCTGGCCAAAACTTAATGTAATACATAATAATATAATTTACAACGTATTGAAAGGAGACGGATCAGATCGACTATGGTATCGACTGAAATACGATGAGAAAACGCTCATCGCCGTCAATCACGGCATCAAGGTGCACGAAAGCATCACCGAAATAGACGCATTTCTGAACATCGGCATGCACCTTTATCAAAAAAAAATCCCCGTTCCCAGGATTTATCAGTTTGATACTTTTTCAGGGTGGGTGATAGTGGAAGACGCAGGCGTCACAAACCTCCAGGATGTCGTTACGAGCAGATCCTGCCCTGAAACCACGATCCCTGTTTATGAAAAAATCATTTCAGCATTAATCGATTTTTCAATAAAAGGGCATCTGGGGTTTAATTCAACATGGGCGTATCAAACAGCGGCGTATGACATCGATCTTATCCTGGAAAAAGAATGCCGTTATTTTTTAGATGCCTGTATCACCGGTTTTTTCGGTTGGAATGTCGGTTTTACGGATTATGAACCGGAGTTTATGCGGATCGCCGAAGGGGCCCTCTCCTTCCCCGTACTTGGACTCATGCACCGCGATTTCCAGTCGCGCAATATTATCGTTACAAACGGAGAAATCCGTTTCATCGATTTCCAGGGGGCTCGCACCGGCCCGATTCAATACGATCTCGCGTCGCTTCTAATCGATCCGTATGTGGGGCTCCCCATCCCCATGCAGAACCGGCTTCTAGATTTCTGCATCAGTCATCTTCGCGACATGCTTTCGCTTGATGAACGCCGATTCCGCTGGTGCTACCTGTTCTGCTCCCTTTCCCGGAATTTGCAGATTCTCGGGGCGTTTTGTCATCTGAGCCGTGCGAAAAAAAAGACCTGGTTCGAACGCTATATTCCGGGCGCCATCTTATCTCTTAACCGGATATTGACCGGTATGGAGCAGGATGCGTTTCCAAAGTTGAAAGCGCTTGCCGCCAGAATGGCCGCGGCAGCGGCTCCGTAATATCATCTGCAACCGTCCGTTGGGAGGTGAAACATGAAAACCATCCGAGTCATGGTGAACGGCATTCCCGGAAACATGGCAACCCTTGTCGCTGAGCATCTGCAGAGGGACCAGTGCTTTGAGCTGGTCCCCTTTTCCTTAACCGGGCCTGACATTACCGAATCTTCGCATCGGGTCCTCACCACCTCGGTTCAATTGATCCACCCGAAGGAACGGGAAAAAAAGATGTCTCAAATCGATCGGCAGGATCTCATCAGCGTGGATTATACCCACCCAGGCGCCGTGAACGGCAATACCGACTTTTACTGCAACAACCGGCTCCCGTTTGTCATGGGAACTACCGGCGGAGACCGCCGCCTGATGGAAGAAACGGTTTGCCGATCAAAAATATGCGCCGTCATTTCGCCTAACATGGCCAAGCCGATCGTCGGATTTCAAGCCATGATGGCGTATGCGGCGAAAATTTTTCCGAATCTTTTCCAAGGATACACCCTCGTTGTCAAAGAAAGCCACCAGAATGGAAAAGCAGATACGAGCGGCACCGCCAAGGCCATGGTCGAATACTTCAATCAACTCGGCATTCCGTTTACGGAAAACGAGATCATCAAGGAACGCCGTCCGGATATCCAGAAGACCTCATGGGGGATCCCTGAGGCGTTTCTCAGAGGGCACGGCTGGCACACCTATTCGCTTCTTTCGTCCGACAAAACCGTGAGAATGGAGTTCACCCACAATGTCAACGGAAGAGACGTCTATGCCATCGGGACCCTGGATGCAGTCCTCTATTTGGAGCGTAAGATCAGGGATGGCGCCAAGGGGCGTGTTTTTTCAATGATTGATGTGTTAAAGGGAGCCTGATTCTTTTTTCAAATCAAAACCCGGAAAAGGGGTGATGATGAATCGAATTATTTTTTCAGCATTGCTGATCTGTTGGTTCAATCCGGTTTTTGCCGACGAATTTTTTCCAGCGAAAGATTGGGCGCCATCCGCCAATCCATTGGCCAGCCCCAAGGCTCTTGTCGGAGGGGAATTCTCCGTTTTTCTCGCCCAATATCCCAAGAGCCTCAATTATTATCTGGATATCAGCACTCAAAGCGCCCAGATCTTCGGGGCGGTATTCGAAACGCTTTTATCCACAAACCCTGTTGCCCTCGACTATGAACCCGGACTGGCCAACCAATGGTCCTTGTCGGAAGATAAAAAAACCTTTACCTTTTTCATCGACCCGCATGCTAAATGGAGCGACGGTCGCCCCGTGACCGCACATGATGTTAAATGGACCTATGACGCCATTATGAATCCGAAGCATCTAACCGGTCCTCACAAAATCGACATGGAACGCTTTGAACCGCCGCTTGTCCTGGATGAGCGGACCATCCGATTCAAAGCAAAAGACGTCCACTGGAAAAACCTTGGAGCTTGCGGCTCTTTCTATATCATGCCCCGCCATGCCTATCAGGGTACGGATTTTAATAAAATCAATTTTGATTTCCCCGTCGTATCGGGGCCTTACCGGATCGGAGAACTCAAAGAAGGGCTTTTCGTCACTCTGAAACGGAGGCCGGAATGGTGGAACATCAAGGACATCCGTGTCAAGGGGACCGGGAATTTTGAAACCATTAAATTTCGGTTTTTTTCTGAAAATGAAAATGCCTTTGAAGCGTTTAAGAAAGGGGAGATCGACCTTTATCCGGTTTATACGGCTCGCCTGTGGGTCAATGAGACCGGAGGGGAGAAGTTTTCAAACAACTGGATCGTCAAACAGAAAATATACAACCACAACCCGATCGGATTTCAGGGTTTTGCCATGAACATGCGCCGGCCCCCGTTTGACGATATCCGGATTCGAAAAGCGATGGCTCTTCTCCTTGACCGGAATAAAATGAACGCCACGCTCATGTATAATCAATATTTTTTGCACCGATCCTATTTCGAAGATCTCTACGATAAATCGATCCCTTGCACGAATCCGTTGACGGCGATGGATCGGCAGAAAGCGCGCGACCTGCTACGTCAGGCCGGATGGATCGTCAACCCGAAAACCGGAATTCTGGAAAAAAGCGGGAAACGGTTTTCATTTAAATTCTTAACGCGCGATGCTTCTTCCGAAAAGTTTTTAAATATGTACGCTGAGGAACTGAAGGATTTCGGAATCGAGCTTGTGATCGATAAAAAAGACTGGGCCGCATGGGCCAGGGATATGGATGAGTTTAACTTCGAAATGACCTGGGCGGCATGGGGGTCCGGCATCTTTAAGGATCCGGAGGGGATGTGGTTTTCCAGGGAAGCGGACCGGCGCGGGGGAAGCAATATCACCGGTTTCAAGGATCGGCGCGTCGATGAGTTGATCGAAACACAAAAACAGATATTCGATATCCGGAAACGGAACGAGATTTACCGCAAGATCGACGAGATCATCTTTCAGGCACACCCGTATGTGCTGTTGTGGAACATCAATTACACCCGGCTTCTGTACTGGAATAAATTCGGCATGCCACCGGCCGTCCTTTCGAAATACGGCGATGAAAGCAGTACCTATTGGTTATGGTGGCCGGATGAGGATTCTTACGCCGATCTGAACGATGCCGTCAAATACCGGCTTATTCTCCCTTCAAAAAAAGAGTCCATCTTTTTTGACGACATCTTCCGGAAAACCAATTAATGCAACAGCGAGTTCTCTTTCCTCAAAAACCGTTTCCGTTCGGCCTCCGGGTGCCTTTCAACAGCGTATCGGAGCATGGTGCGCGGCATTCCCCGGGAGTGGGCGCCCAAAAACCGGTTGAGGAGATCCTTACGCCGTTTCCCCACCTCTCTCAGCATCCATCCGACCGCCTTATGGATTAGGTCCTCCGGGTCGTCGAGAAGCATTTCGGAAATCGCAAATGTCTCCTCGAACCGGTCTTGCCGGATAAAGTGAAAAGTCGCCAAAACAGCGATCCGGCGTTCCCATAAACTTGTTGAACGGGCCAGCCGGTAGAGCGGCCCCTTATTTCGATACATCAGGAACCGCCCGACGATATGTTCGGCCGACGTGTCGACCAGATCC
>MGQD01000031.1:9850-13392 GCA_001797695.1 Deltaproteobacteria bacterium RBG_13_49_15
GATATATCGGGTATGAGCCAGATATGAATCGTAGATGGTCTTTTTTTCAGCATCCATGCCGGAGAGATAGCGCCGGATCAGAATGAAGAGGGCCAGCAGCCGCTCTTCGTGGATCGGGGACTTAAGCAGCATAAGCGATCCGTTCAGGTGAAGGCCGGCAAATTCTTTGGAGAGCTTCCGGATTATAGGAACGCGGATTCCGATAAATCGGTCTCCCTCCCCGTATTCGCCCGGTCCTGTTTTGAAAAATCTCTGGGAAACCTTCGCCCTTGCGGGGTCCGCCAAATCCGCCAACCGGTTTCGAATCAAAAGCACATTCAAGCGGGAAGACCTCTAAGCGGCGACAATGTTGTAACTCGACGATTTATAACCATGAACTTTTTGGATGTGAAAAACCAATATCCGGCTTTCGTAATTTTCAACCAGTCGCTTTAATCCCAATCTGGCCATCCTGAATGTTTTGCTTTGCAGATTTTCGACAAGCCGGTTGATTTCCTGAGCCCGTCCTTCACAAATGATATGAGGTCCATCTCCGATGAGGACCTCCCATTCCCCGGCAACGGTGATCCCCAATTTTTCAAGGCAGGGGTAAAACTCCTTTGTCACATATTTTTCGTATTCATCATGTTTACGGCAGTCGATATCCCATAACTGATTGAATTTAACCGTGTTTTCCTTAACATCGATCGAATATGCTTCTTTCTTGCCGGTGGGGACTAGGACTTTTGTTTTATATTTTTTAATGTGATTTTGAAGTTCATGATTTAATTCTTTGTATTTTGGGTCTCTTAATGCTTTTTCCAGAAGATCAAGGTCGTTTGTGACTCCTTCAAAGATGATCTCAGTATACCCGCCGACAAGAATGCACCAGCCTGCCACTGTATGTATTCCAAGTTGATTGATCCCCGGAACGAATTTTTGGATGATAAATTTTTCATATTCCTTCACTTTATCATGATCCACCGTCCAGTATTGGTTGAATTTGACCGGCATCGTCCGATCCTCCTTTCATGCTCGGAATATGTGATTTGTTTTAATCGTCAAACCCCCTTCCCTTAAAAATAGTGGGGCTATTGAAGAGTTCCGGTTAGAGGGGGAATAAGGGAATGAAGCATCCACCAGAATGCTTTTGCTTTATTATAACAGTTGATGCATTGAGAATGGGCGCACTCCTCGCTGCATGAAGGACATGCATGAGTTTCGCACCATGAAGAACACCATTCGCACCAGTCGCTTCCGTCCGGATAATAATTTCCATCCGGGTCGTAATTCTCAATATCGGCGAAATCAAATAGCACTTTCTGATTTACCGTGCAAAAGGACCGGATCATCTGATTGTTGCCGTACAGGGTTCCCAAAGGGCCGGATCCGTCAAGATGGCCGGTCATGTAAACAAAGATCACATTGGGGTAATCGCGCTCGAGCTGATTCATCCGGTTCAGATAATCGTTGACTTCATAGGGAGCATATCCTGAAAGCTGACCGCACCACGACCAGATCACCAGATTGGTCTGCGGATAGGCAGCCAAATAATCCCGGGTTTTCGTCTCCCATTCGGGATACCCCAGGTCGGGATCATCCTCGTAAATGAGAGGCCGATCGTAGCGGCCGGGAAAAAGCGTATCATCTTCAATTTCAAGAAGGCCAATACCGGTAACGACCTGGCTTCCATGCGAGGTATGTCCGTAATATATGGAAAATTGCGCCCGGATTTGATCGAAACGGTCGGCCGGGATGAGGGGGAATTGCGTTACGGCCTGATGATCTGCAACAACAAGGGCGGCCTGAACGACCGGACTTCCGGCAACGCAACAGAGCGCTGTAACAACCAAAACAGACTTCCACCATTTGATACTCATGAAGGCCTCCTTTTCTTCCGGCGATCGATAAACATCACCGCTTGTGGAATACCATCGCGTTGTCGCTTCTATTACCGGATCAACGCGATAAGTCGTTTGGAACGGTTAAACCGGATCGATCGAAATGCTTTTTTCTTAATAATGGAATATGATTTATCTAGCACAAATGGAAGGGCAAAGTCAATAAAAAGACTTTTCACAATAGGAATGGATTTTGGAAAATCGGAACCCGGCGTTAACGGGATCGATTTACTTTATCACGTCATAAACCTGTGCAAGGGCTTCATCGATCATTTCGGTCCTGGTCCCTCCGGCCTGGGCCATATCAGCACGTCCACCCCCGCTTCCTCCAACCGTTGATGCGATCTTGCCGATGATTTTTCCGGCATGGTACCGTTCCGTCAAGTCCCTGGTGACTACAGCGGTTAAAAAAGCCTTTGAACCGGCCACAGTCCCTAAAACAACGATTCCGGATCCGATTTTTTCCTTGAATGTATCGGCAAGCTCCCTTAACGCTGCCGGTGTATCGACGGAGACTTTTTTGGAAATAACCCGGATCCCGTTGACCGATCGGGCCTCATCATCGATGCGGTCAACCGATTTGGCAGCAAGCTTCCCTTTCAGTTTTTCGATCTCTTTTTCAAGAGTTTTCAGGCGGGATAAAACGGATTCCACGCGCTCATATAACGATTCCGGTTTATCTTTTACGAGCCGTGCCGTATCGGCAATGATCTTCGAAAACTGCTGGACATAAGAAAGAGCCGCCTCTCCGGTTACGGCTTCGATCCGCCGCACTCCTGAAGCCACACTCGATTCACCCGTGATCTTGAATAATCCGATATTTCCTGTTCGGTCCGTATGGGTGCCGCCGCAAAGCTCCTTGCTATAAGAAGAAAGACTGATCACCCTGACCCGATCCCCGTATTTTTCTTCAAAAAGGGCTGTAGCGCCGCTTTTAAACGCCGCTTCAGCCTCCATTTCCGCTGAACTGACCGGTGAATTCTCTCGGATCCGTTCGTTCACCATCCGCTCGATCCGGGTCAATGTATCTTCATCAATCGATGAAAAATGCGTAAAATCGAATCGAAGCCGGTCGGGAGCCACCATTGAGCCGGCCTGCTTGACATGTTCACCCAAAACGCTTCTCAGAACGGCATGAAGGATATGGGTTGCCGTATGGTTCAGCGCCAGCGCACGGCGGTTTTTTGGATCAACATTGAGCAAAACCGCATCGCCGGACTTTAATTTTCCTGAAAGAACCGTTCCCTTGTGGATAATGATACCTGTCGGGTCTTTGATCGTATTCCAGATCCGAATACGCGCATCCGGTCCAATCATCTCCCCGGTATCCCCCAACTGCCCCCCGGCCTCTCCGTAAAACGGCGTCTTTTCCGTAACGATTTCCGCTTCTCTTCCCTGAATCACTTCTTCCGTTTTATCACCGCCCGCTGCAATCAGCACGACTTTCGAATGGGCCGAAAGCGTATCGTAACCTACAAATTCCGGTTTGAAACCGCTTGAGGAAAGCGCTTTGTAGGCGTCTCCGATTTCGGCAAACACCGCCGTGGACTTGGACTTTTCCTTTTGAAGGGTCATGCACGTGTTGAAACCGGCCATATCAACGGTCAATTGTTCATCTCTGGCCACATCCATGACGATATCGACCGGAAACCCATAGGTGTC
>MGQD01000032.1 GCA_001797695.1 Deltaproteobacteria bacterium RBG_13_49_15
GAGTGCAACTCATTATCGTCTTGAAAAGGAAATAGCGTTTTTGTAGCATAGATATCAACAATACCGTTATCATTGATGGCTTCGCAAAAAGTCCACCTGCTGCGTTGCGCTGCAGTCTTCGTCATTGCGGCGTACCTCGTAAGTACGCCTCATTCCTCAGGCTTTGCGCGCCTTGCATCTGAAGCTTTTTACTTTGCCATCCCAATTTGGATTTTTTACGGATTCATCAGCATTGACAGGGAAATACGGTTTCCAATAATCCTGAAACACCATAAGGAGAGAAGTGATGGCTCAGACGACATTCAAGGCCATGGTGGTTACGGAAGACTCGCCCGATCGGTTTTCCCGCCGTATCGCTGAAAAATCGATCCATGATCTTCCGCCCGGCGATCTGTTGATTAAAGTCCTTTATTCCTCCTTGAATTATAAGGATGCCCTTTCCGCCACCGGAAACAGAGGAGTCACCAAATCCTATCCCCATACTCCAGGAATTGATGCTGCAGGAGTAGTTATTGAAGGAGGGGGAGACGACTTTAAGATTGGTGATCCGGTTTTGGTTACCGGATACGATCTTGGGATGAATACGTCGGGAGGTTTCGGCCAATTAATCCGTGTTCCGGTCGGATGGGCGGTGAGGAAGCCGGACCCATTGACGTTGAGAGAAAGCATGATATATGGAACCGCCGGCTTCACGGCAGGCCTGTCGGTTGCAAAAATTGTGGAACACGGCATCCTGCCGTCGCATGGAGATATTCTGGTTACCGGCGCGTCCGGAGGGGTGGGGAGCCTGGCTGTTTCAGTCCTTTCCAGAATCGGATATTCCGTTGTTGCATCCACCGGTAAAACCGGTGAAAAGGAGTTTTTGACCCAATGCGGAGCAAAAGCGATCATTCACCGGGATGAGATCAATGACAAAAGCAAAAGGCCTCTTCTGAAAAGCCGCTTTGCGGGCGTTGTGGATACGGTGGGCGGCGATTTTTTGGCCACGGCGCTGAAATCAATCGCCTTGCACGGCGCGGCCACCTGCTGCGGAAACGTGGCATCCCCTGAATTGCATACAACGGTTTTCCCTTTTATTTTAAGAGGCGTGACGCTCTACGGCATCGACTCCGCCAACTCCCCCATGGAGTATCGAAGAAAGATATGGAAGAAATTGGCCGCGGACTGGAAACCGGATCATCTGGATCGTCTTGCCAATGAAATATCGCCGGCCGAGTTGGATCGCCATATCGACCTGATCCTTCAGGGAAAGCTTCGTGGAAGAACCATCGTCAGAATCCAGAATCCATAAATCAATTCATAAGGAAGGATTGACATCCGAATGAAACAAACAGACTACACTCAAAAAACACCGCTAAATGAATATGAATCCAAGCTTTTTCTCAAATCGTACGGTATCCCCGTTGTCAGCGAAATCGTCGCACTCGATGAGGCGGAAGCGCGAAGGGCGGCGGAATCGATCGGCTATCCGGTGGTGATCAAAGGATTGGGGAAAACATTGCTCCATAAGAGCGACCGCGACCTCGTCCGATTAAACATACAGGACGGAAACGGGATTCAAAACGCCATACGCGCCATCACCGCCAATGCCGGAGATGCTCTCGAAGGATTTTTAGTTCAACCGCAGGTCGCCGGAAAACGGGAACTGGTCGCCGGTCTATTTCGCGACGCGCACTTCGGGCCGGTTGTCATGTTCGGGATCGGAGGCGTTTTTACTGAGGCTTTTTCGGATATCACATTTCGAATCGCTCCCATCAACGACAACCAGGCTCATGAAATGATCCGGGAGATCCGGTCAAAACGGTTTTTAGGAGCGTTTCGGGGGGAAAGAGGGGTTGACCTGTCTCAACTAGTTCCAATTCTGACATCACTTTCCCGCATCGGATCGGATCATCCGGAGGTCTGCGAGATCGATATCAATCCTCTGTTAGTCAATGCCGATGGCCGACTTCTGGCGGTTGATGCCTTAGTCGTTAAAGGACCGTCCTGCCCGGCTCCTGAAATGCCGATCCCCGTGGATCCGGCATGGCTGGGTCGTTTCTTTCATCCACGATCCATCGCTTTTGTCGGAGTATCTTCCCACTTGGGCAAATGGGGGCACATGCTCTTTACCTCAACGGTAAGCTGTGGATATGCAGGGGAGATCCACCTGGTCAATTCTAAAGGAGAATCGATCGCGGGCCGGAAAGTCTATCGATCGGTGGAGGAGGTCCCCGCCGATATAGACCTTTGCGTCGTGACCGTCCCGTCGGGCAAGGTACTTTCTCTGATTCCACAGTTTCAACGAAAAAATATCAAAAATATGCTCCTTATCTCATCCGGATTTTCCGAAACCGGGAAAGAGGGTGCTGCTCTTGAGAAGGAGTTGATTCAAAAGGCCAGGGAAGCGGGTATTCTCATCATCGGACCCAATACCATGGGGATTTGTAATCCCCATATCCGTCTATACTGTACCGGAAGTCATGTCCACCCTGCCCCCGGCGCAATAGCAGTTGTTTCCCAATCCGGGAACATGGGTACGCAGCTTCTGGCTTTTGCCGAACAGCAGGGGATCGGTATCCGGGGGTTTTGCGGGTCAGGGAATGAAGCGATGGCTACTGTCGAAGACTTCCTGGAGGCCTTTGAAAACGACCAGTTGACTCAAACCGTGATGCTCTATGTGGAAAGCGTCAGAAACGGCCGGCGGTTTCTCGAGTGCGCCGAACGGGTCGGAAAGAAAAAACCGATTGTCCTTTTGAAAGGAGGCAGGAGCGAGACCGGCAAAAGGGCCGCCACAACCCATACCGGCGCCCTTGCCCACGACGACCGGATCTTCAGCGCCGCATGCCGCCAGGCCGGAATCGTTCAGGTCAGCCATCCCATGGATCTTCTCGATTTAGCTGCCGCTTTTTCATCGCTCCCCCTTCCAAAAGGGAATCGTGTGGCAATCATGACGCTGGGCGGCGGGTGGGGAGTAGTAACGGTGGATCTTTGTTCGGATTATGGACTGGAGGTCCCTGACCTGACAAGCGATATCAGGGATCGTATCGGCAGGCTCCTCCCGGACTACTGGAGCCACACGAATCCGGTGGACCTCGTTGGAGAAAGAGACATCCATATCCCCCTTGAAGTCATGGAGACTCTTGTCGGCTGGAATGGATGCGATGCAGTGATCAACTTAGGAATCCTGGGAAGAAAAATCCTCCTCGACCGGATGGCCTCATCCGTCTTAAATTCAGATCCGACCTATTCACCGGAAACCATTAACCGCATAACCGATCATCTTCATCGTTTTGAAGAAACGTATATCGCTCATATTGTCAACCTGATGGAGAGGTATGAGAAGCCGGTATACGGCGTCAAAATCATCTCCGACCGGAGCGATCAGACCGTATTTCCGGTTGATGGAGCACGGTATAAGGGCGTCTTCTTCCCAACTCCGGAACGAGCAGTGAAGGCTTGCGGCAAAATGGTGGAGTACAACCACTTTCTGGCCATAACCAAATGAATAGACAGGACGCCGCCACCCATCGCGATCCTCACCGCTGGATGGTTTTTTTCGCCATCTGCCTGGTCTATTTTTTCGTCTATTTTCACCGGGTTTCAACGTCGGTAATCGTCAAGGACCTTCTGGACGCATTTCATACCACGGCGACCGCTTTAGGCTTTATGTCGTCCATGTATTTTTACATCTATGCCCTCGAGCAGCCTCTTGTCGGTTATCTTTCCGACAAACTTGGCCCCAGAAGAGTCATCGGATGGTGGTCCGTTGTTGCCGCCATTGGGTGTTTTATATTTGCCGCTGCACCCGGCATCCTATGGGCTTCCTTCGGACGTGCGCTCATCGGATTCGGCGTCGGCGGTGTCTATGTCCCGGCCATCAAGGCGTTTTCTCTCTGGTTTGAAAAAAAGCATTTTGCCACGATGCTGGGTTTTCTCATGTCTGTAGGGAATTTTGGCGCCGTAATCGCCACGACGCCTCTGGCATGGGCGGCCGATTCATATGGATGGCGCGCGACGTTTCTCCTCATCGGCGCCATTACTTTGGTGCTGTCCGTTGTGACATTCAAGTTCACCCGCGACCATGACATATCAAGGGAAAAAAACAATCCGGATTGCGGCGGGGATTCCGGATGCGACCCCGGTTCCAACCCTCCTTTTTTTCAGGTGCTGGCATCATGGAGATTCTGGATCATTTCGATCATTTTTTTTGGGATTTATGGGACCGTTATAACCCTTCAGGGGCTATGGGCAACCCCGTTTTTAATGACCGCCCTAAATATTGAGCGGATACCGGCCAGCAGATTGAACATGCTTATCCCCATCGGCGTCATCATCGGTTCTCCGCTGGTCGGTTGGCTGATCGATTCTTTTTCGCTAAACAAGAGAAAAACCTTGGCTGTCATTGTGATTCTCTACTCTGTGACATGGGCCGGCATTATTTTCTTTTCAACTTCCCTTGGCGCTATCGGCATTTCACTGGTATTTTTAGTAATGGGGATAATTACGGGCGGATTCATCAGCACCCTCTGGGGATTTGTTCGGGATACGACATCTGCTGAGATCTTCGGGTTGACCTCCGGCATGCTGAATCCTGCTCCGTTTTTCGGCGTGGCTGTTTTTCAGGTCCTGACCGGAGCCGTACTCGATAAGGCCGGCAGGGTCGGGGAGTTATACCCCCTTCCGGCTTTTAAAAGCGCGTTTATGATCTGTTTTATCAGCACCCTTTTTTGCCTTGTACTGACATTTTTCCTGGGCCGATCAAAGGAGCCGGTTTAGGGGGAAGAATGGATGAAAAAAGGGGGGTCGCCGACCGATTTAAATGTTAACCTTTGATCTTTCCAAACCGGGTTGTGATGAGGTGATCAATCCGTTCGTAAGGTGAAGTCGTCAGATGGATCAAATGCGGAAATGATGTAACGGCGGATGCCGGGCTATCGGCCTTTTTCCATTGAGAGAGATGCCAGAAACGGCCCCGGAGGCTCGCTGATCGGCGTTTCCGGCCTTATTGAAGCCAGTTCATTTAATGCTTCGCGCACTTCTTTGGATCCTTTTTCAAAGACCGATTTCACTATCTCAAAATCCTTGTTCACACCCCTTGTTGAAAATTTTCCGCCGGTCTTTTGCAAATACTTATTCACCAGATCCCGCACCCCTTCCCAACTGTCTTGCCGTCTTTGACTATCGAGCGGAGTCAGTCCATCGATATTCTTAAGCTGTTTTCGAAGGAAGCGCCTCCGCAACAGCTTCATGATCCAGGCCATCCATAGCAGGAAAAGCAAGGCGGAAGCGCCTCCGGCCAAACCAATTTGGACAGATGATGAGATCCCCGATAATGCCCCCTCTGCGGATAAAAAGAAAGTCCCTGCGGCAGCCGCAATGATGCTGAAAAGGAGACCGGCGGACAAATGGCTAAAAGTCAGATTCCGCACCTTCCGGCGGTATGTGGAGAGGGCTTCCAGAAAATGGCTCAACCGCTCGCTTTGGGTTTCCACGAACGCCGCCATATTATCAAGGCGGTATCGGGGGGCTTCGAGTATTGCTTTTCTCAAATCCTCTCGCTGATTTTCCAGATGCTTTAGATAATCGCTTTCATGTTCCAGGCGCTCCCGGGAAAGCCTGGCGACTCGTGAGGAGTAGGTCAAATGGATCATCGGGATGTCTTTTCGGCCGGTGATCTGGGAAAGGTTCCAGCACAATGTGCCGTAAACCCTCAATAGATCGGTTAGCGAGCCGCATTCATCAATCCGGTTGAGTACGAATAGAACCCGGTCTTCAAAGGTGCGGGCCGGAAGAATATCCCGAAGGCTGATGTGGGCTTCTCGAACAGTACCGGCCTTATGGGGATCAAAGAGGACCAGGATCAAGTCCGCGATGTGGGCGAAATCTCCGATCACCTCCTGATAATTGTATCCCCGATCCTTTTCGGCAATGCTATCCAGCATCCCAGGCGTATCGATGACGGCCAAACTCTTTAAAAACGGCGAGCTGACCCTTTTCAGTCGAAAGTGAGCGGCGAAACGCTGGCCGTGTTTTTTAAGCGATTCAAATGGAAACTCCGGATCGTTGAGCAGATATTTGCCGTCCCGCTCTTCGGTTGTCCGTATCTCGGTTTCAGGAGAGGACTTGTCGTCATAGGTAATTACGGTGAAGGAATCGTCCGTGGGGGCCTGGCCCGTGGCCTGGATGTCCGCGCCTAAAAATTCATTAATCAAAGCGGATTTCCCGGAAGAATAATTCCCGATGACCAGTACCAACGGCCGCCATTTGATGTTGGTTTCAAGAGGCGCTTCGCTGTACCCGTATCGCAGGGCCACCGGGCTTAGGTGTTCCTTCACCATCTCCTGCAGCTCGT
>MGQD01000033.1:0-1236 GCA_001797695.1 Deltaproteobacteria bacterium RBG_13_49_15
GCAAAATTCAAGGCCGTCAGAATGGAAGCCGCAGCCACGTTTGCCAAGCCGGTGCTTAGGTCGGTTCCGTTGGCCTGCGAACCGAGGGTGCAGGTGTAATCGTCCAATCCATTGAGAAAGGCCACCAATTCGGCCAAAGTGTCATAGGCGGTAGCCCGCAGGAATATCTTTCCTCCGGGGCCGACATTGACATCCCCCGTGTCGTTCGGGGCCTCGACGAAGAGACAACGATCCGTAACGCAAGTATAGGCAGAACCCTTGCAAGACTGGGCAGCCACGATCGCCAGGTTTTTGGAAAGTTCGGTTCCGACCATACCGGCGCTTTTAGTGCAGGACCAGTCGGCCAGGCCCTCTATGTAAGCGACCAACTCTGTTATCGTGTCGTAAGCCGCTGCCGTTATGTCGATGGTGTATACGGGAGTTAGGGCCGGGGCGCAGAGAATAATGCTGTCTTCCGTTACCTGAACTGTTCCAGTCGCTTCCCCACCCGTATATTCAACGACGATCGCGTTGATCGATGCGAGGATAGAGGCCCGTGCCGTAACCTCTTCGCCGGTATAGAGTAGCGTCATGGCTGCCGTTTTATCCCAGGCCTGATATTTGGCAAGGGATTTCTTGGTTGCTTCCCAGAATTGCGCATTAATTAAACTGTCGTAATTCATCTTTCATCGACCTCCTTTCTTGGAAGAATGGGGGAACGGTAGTTATCTCCCCCTCGGTCCCATCCATCTCAGTTACGCATTGGTGACGAGCTTCTTCCTCGCGGAGGCGAAAAGAGGCTGGAAGCCAACCGTATTGCTCAGGACGATCTGCTCAAACTGGCCGTTGATGATGCGGTCCGTCTCGGTCAGGTCCGCACCTGCCTCCCTGTAGGCGATCAGGGCCGCACTCTTGTCGATGCCCACGATCAGGTTTTCCGTGACGTTGGCGTGAATGACCGGAGTGAAGGTCGCACTGATCGGCCAATTTATCGGGGTCACGGGAGCCCCGCCCAGGAGGGCCTTGCTTAGGAGTTCATACATGAACAAGGGGTCAACGCTGGGTTTGGCCATGGTCAGCAGGAGCGCCATGTCCGCCGAATTGGTGATGACCGTGGTGCATCTGCCGGGAGCAAAGAGGTATAGCCAAGCCAGCCATGCCGCATAGGTGATGGATTCGACTCCCGTAGGCCCAACGGGTCCGTAAGTGGAGAGATTACTGGACGAGATAGCCCCGCCGGAAGCGTGTCCAGTCCCG
>MGQD01000033.1:1281-1358 GCA_001797695.1 Deltaproteobacteria bacterium RBG_13_49_15
CGAGTCTGAAGCATGATCCGGCCAACGAGCGTGGAGATGATCGGCAGGCTGGCCCTGCGAACGAATTCGTAGGACAT
>MGQD01000033.1:1377-1650 GCA_001797695.1 Deltaproteobacteria bacterium RBG_13_49_15
TTGGCAAGCGCGGTGGCCTTTTCGGACCAACTGATCTTCACGACCGGGAATTCGCCGAACTCGGCCACGCGGCGTGTGGTACGCTGCGCCTGGGTGTCGTCAATATAGATCGCCCTCATCAGGTTGCTTCCCTCGAGCATTTCCGTTTGGGCGACCATCTGCCCCATGATGTCTTCCTGGCTCATCACGGCGACCCGCGCCACGCGGTTAAGAAATTCGGGGAAGAGGATCCTGGAGGCGGGCAGATTGCTCTGGAAGAAGAGATCCCCTTTT
>MGQD01000033.1:1703-1994 GCA_001797695.1 Deltaproteobacteria bacterium RBG_13_49_15
CATTTGACGCTCGAAAGCATCCAATCCATCCTTCGCATCTTTCGGGTCGGACGGATCGATGTTCTCGAGGAATTGGGAAAAGTTTATGCCCATATCGTAGGCTTTGGCATACATTCCCTGTTCCAGATTGATTGCGTTGGCGTTGGTTTTGACGAATTCAAACTTCTCCATTTCTCAAGCCCTCCTTTTTTTGGGGTTCGGGCAAAAGAAAAGGCGGGTCAACGTAGATGATGTAGGCACCTACATTGCCCGCCTTTTCTTAACTTACGTCTCCCGCCGGCTGGCCGGCCT
>MGQD01000033.1:2046-2210 GCA_001797695.1 Deltaproteobacteria bacterium RBG_13_49_15
AAACGTCAGCCACGTCGTCGGATTTAACCACCAGACGAAGCTTCCAGCCCGCCGTAGCTGCCTTTAACTGCACCGAAGAAGCGGTCTTGGCAACCACGTGAGACCATCCAAGAGCCGGAATGGTCCCGGTCAGAGCTGGGTAATCTTCGACAAAGCCATCGATC
>MGQD01000033.1:2297-7713 GCA_001797695.1 Deltaproteobacteria bacterium RBG_13_49_15
GCCTTTTCATCAACGCCAACCTGAAGTTTCTGCTCGGATTTCCTTCCCGGGGGATAGAGTGCAAGAAACTGCATCTCCAGGCCCGCAATTTTGACCCTGATTTCCTCAGCCGAAAGAGCGGCGATTTCCTTGACGAAGAGCTCCGGCTTGTGATTCTGGCCGTTTATCTGGATGGAGAGCTTCTCGGCGCGGGCCTTCAGTTCGGCCAGGAATTTGTCGTTCGCTTCCTTGAGGCTTTTGTTTTCCGCCTCAAGCTGCTTATTGACCTCCAGGGATGCGTCAAGTTCTTCCCGCAGGTCAACCTTGTCCACTTCGGAGAGCGAAAGCGTCTTGGAGACCGCCTTCAGGGAATCATCCAATTCCTTCGCTTTCGCCTGGGAAGAAACCAGGTCTTTTTTGAGAGCTTCATTCTCGGCGGTAAGTCCGGCTACCTTTTCTTGGGCATTCTTAAGTTCAACGCCCTGATCTTTGGGGGGATTTTCGGCCCCGCTCACGAGTTCAATTACGCCATCCCCGGCGCAGTTGAAGCGGAGGATGTCACCCTCCTTGAAGTCCTTTATGTTGCGGGAAACGGAAACCACGGGAGGATCATTGCCTTCCTTTACCGATAACTCACTATCCACCCGGGCTCCCCATAAAGCTCCCCGGTAGACACCGGAGATCTCAACCAAGTTGAGTTTCTTCATCATGCCCTGGTGGACAGTATAGGTCGCCTGCTTCATGATAGGTTTTTCCGGGTCCTGCGAAAGGTTGTAAATGCGTCCCGGAACATGGTTGCATGACCAGGAGCGGACATCGTTATTGCAGATGTCGCAGAGATAAGACCCGGCAATGAAGCCCACGCTCACGTCTTCGGTATGCCCGGCCTCGTAAGCCTTCACGTAATCATCGGTGTTGATACCGCCGACATTCAGATCCTTGGACATGAACACCGTGGGCCGGAAATCCAATCCTTTGGTTTCCCCTTCCTTGGTCGGCTCCTGGACATCCAGTTTGGAATTGAAGACGGTCCCGGAGGGAATCATCTCCTTGTTATGACCGAACAGGTAGCCGACGATCGGCGCCGACTGATCAGAATGCCGGCGCATGACGTTTTCCTGAAAAGCCTCGATCATGTCATCCCCGAGTTTGGAGAAATAGGCCGTAACCGTGCGATTGTTTGCAGCCTTGAGATCAAAAACGTAAATATCCTCGGTCTTGAGTTCCTTCTTCGCATAGTGGGTATTGATGATTGCCAACTCTTCGATACTGGGGGGTCTAACTCCGCTTTTGCTGGCCATAGGATTTTTACCTCCTTAGAATTTATTTTCAGGCCCGGTCAAATCCCTGGGCCAGGAATTCGGCTTCTTTTCTTTCCATGATTTCAACGAATACCTTTTTTTCGCCAGATGTTTGTTCGCGAGGAGTTCTACGTCTGGCTTTTCTGATCATTTCTGCCAGTTGCTCGGCATCCTTCTGAGAATTGATTCCTGCGAAACTGATCTTTGCCCTCATTAACGCCTTCTCCTTTTTTTGGCCTTATGGACGGGGCCGGCAACCGTTCTTCCTCCACGGGGCCCTTTCTTCCTGGTTATGGCCATATGGATATATTTGCCACCGGGAAGCCTCTTGGTTTTCCATCTTATCGCGCCACCCCTGCGTCTGATCAGGGCTTCCGGCATCCGATCTTTTCCTTCCTAAGCGGTTGCCATAAACTCCTGCATCATCATCATCACAAACAATTCATCATCCCTTTTCATTCTCTCTACATTCTCCAAGGAAAGAAGCGCATCCATGCCTACCGAGCTTTCTTTTTGCTTGTTGAGATAGGCATTAAAAGCACAATTAAAACTCAACGATCCCTGAAGTAGGGCATCGGCATATCCCCGGATGACAGCGGGGAAGGGTTTCCTTTATGGCAATTTTCTTGCCATCCGACCACCACCACCCCCGCCGGATGATCTATAGGTCGGGGGGGGTTCGCCCTCCGTGGTCAGCACGGCGTCGATTGCGATGGTTTTCCCGGTGCCAAGCTGTTGCAGGATAGCGTCCAGGATCATCCACCGGGTTGTCCCGCCGGCCGTGATCAGTATGGCGTCCAGGCCAAGAGTCTTTTCTGCAAAGGCCGAAATAAACGCATCGAGAGATACCGTGCTCGTCAGCGAGAGTTTGCGGAGCAAAGCATCGATGCTCGAATAAACACTGAGCCCGGCCCGGGTCAGGAAGGAGTCCACAGAAATCGAATCGCTGGAGAGCTTTTGCAGGAAAGAATCAAGCCCTAAAGCCGCGAGTCCCACTCCCGCGAGAAAGGCATCGACGGATACCGTTTTCTCAAAAGAGAGTTTTGAGAGCAACGCGTCCACGGACGCCGATCTGCTAAGGCCCAGGGCGTTCAGCGCGGCGTCGAGGCTGACGCTTTTTAGCAAGGTCCCGGTGATCATGGCGTCGAGGGAAACTACCCCGGTCAGGTCCGGCTTAACAAGGATTCCATCTGTGGAGAAGTTCCCGGTTTGCGTCTTTGAGGTCAGCGCGTCAAGGGAAACGCTTAACGTATGAGTAACCGCTGCATAAAGAATCGCATCCAGCGAGGCCGTTTGGGAAAGGGATAGTTTTTGCAATAACGCATCTACGGAAGCGGTTTGATCCAACCCCACTCTCTGTAGAATCCCATCGGCGCCAATGGTCTGAATGAGAACCTTATAGAGATACCCATCCAACGAAGAAGTTTTTACTTCTGCAAGGCTTTGCAGGAAAGCATCGGCACTTATGTTTTTTGTGAATTTCGTTTGCAGATAGGAATCCGCCGATAAAAATTTGGTCAGGTCCAACTTATTAAGAAGGGCATCCGCATCGGCGGTTTTCGCAAATACCTTTTGAATATAAGAATCTATTGATGTCACTCCACTCTGCGTTTTCCAAATCAGCGCATCGATGGAAAGAGAATTTGTTACTATGGCATATGCGATAGAATCCAGTGAGACCTCTTTGGTCAGACCTAATTTATTAAGGAAAGAATCCAAGGAGGTGTCTTGCGCCATTCCCAATTTCTGCAAGATACCATCCGCCCCTGGGGTCTTGATCTGCCCTACTTTATTGAGCAGGGCATCCACATCCGGGTTTTTTGCGAAAACCTTCTGCAAGTAGGAATCTACACTCACCGTTTTTGAAACAACGGAAAAAATAAAAGCATCAACGGAAACCGCCCCCGAAATCGAAAGTTTCTGGAGCAACCCATCAATCGAGGTTATCTTCGTCAAACCAATACCCTGAAGAAGTGAATCTATTGAAACCATCTTTGTATAAATCACGGTACTCAATAGGATTGCATCGAGAGAGGCCATGCTACTTAGGTCAATCTTATTAAGTAAGGCATCCAAGGATGGCTCTTTTACCAAAGCCTTGTAAATCAGGGCATCGATAAGGGGAGTTTTATATTCAGCCCTTAAAAGATAGGCATCGACTCCCAGAGTTTTGGTAACAATGGCATAGATAAAAGCATCCAAGGAAGATTCGCGCGTGAGATCCAGTTTTTTTAGAAGCGCATCAAGAGATGAATTTTTTTCTAATCCGGTTTTGTTAAGAAGACCATCGAGTGAAAGAGTTTTTAGAACCAATTTGAATAAAATTCCATCCAGAGAAGGTATCTTTGTAAGATCGCTCTTATTGAGAAGAGCATCGAGGGATGGTATTTTCATGTTCGTTTTCTGGACATAAGAATCGAGTAAGGTTGTTCTGACCAATCCAATTTTCTGGAGAAAGCCATCAACTACAGGGATCTTGGCATTCGTTTTTTGGGTATAGGAATCGAGAGACGAAGTTTTCAGGAGACCGATTTTTTGCAGAAGAGAATCAGCCGAAGAAGTCTTCGTTAAACCAATCTTATTCAACGCTCCATCAATGCTGATAGTTTTAAGAATGATATTAAAAAGACCTGCATCAAGGGAGGGGGTTTTTGTCTGACCTATTTTATTCAACAAGGCATCGACGCCCGGGGTTTTGGTATAGATTTTTTTAAGGTATGAGTCCAGGCTGACCGTTTCGGTCTCGGTCGTGCCGCCCGATGATAGATTCAGTGTCTGCGGGCAGTAGAAATAAGACCCGGCATCGGAGGTTGCCGTGTCATCCACCATCGTGGTGTCGGTGCCGTCGTAATAGAAAGTACCAGTATAGGAAGTATTTTTGGTATTATTAACATAAAACCACCATTCAACTACTATTCTATCTTCATTTTGTATCGAAATATCTCCAGCATAACCGTAAACTCCCCCGCCAGCATTACCTATACATTCAGTTTCAGATGTTCCATGTTCTACTCCACATATTTGTATCGCATCTGTCCAGTAAAGATAAGCAACCTTTCCTACCCCCGGTCTCCATAGGTATGCGTATTGTTGGGCATATAAATTCATTGCCGCATTACTTTCTATAATCCCACAACTTGCATAATATTTTTGACCGGAAGTATTTAAAGTTTGTGCTGCTAAAGCAGGACTTACAAAGATTCGCATGGCAACATACTTAGCGCTTGTTACAGCTAAAGTAATAACGGCAGAGGTTTGCGCACTACCCGGAGTAGTGGACATATCTTTGGGAGTAGCCTTATCGCTTGGTTGAGTAGGATCATAGTCGTACCTACTCGGAGCAATAAAGGCAGTGGGGCCAGTCGAGCAATTCGTATTTCTAAAATAGAAAGTAGTCGCCATTATGGAAACCTGAACCCGCAATTAGGGTATGGTGCTATTTCAAATTTCTCCGAAGGCCAGGTCACGCATGACTTATAGCCCTCGTAAAGAAGCCGATTCCAAATTCCGCAGGCCGTGCCGTTCTTCTTCCCGATCCCCGCCGCCTTGATTTGCAAATGCTGGCAAATATGATATTGTCCAGACACAATAAAGCCGCAGTCTTTTCCATGAGTGCAGGCGGAAATTAGATGAGAGCAGCACACGCCGCATTGATTGCAAGCGCCAGTACGCCCATTGAGATTAAAATAAATCGTCACCGGCCCCTGAGCCGTATTTACGGTCAACGAATTGGAGCAACGATTACAAACAGATAAATCCTCCGGGGCCACGTCTGCGGTCTTGGGATCATTGAAATTACCAACTCCCCATGATGCGGTCTGACCATAGAGAATGAAGCAATTACCGTTCTTGTCTTTGAATCTTATTGTTGGCATTGAGCCAGCCTCATACCGTCATCATGCCACTTTTTAAATATAGACTTCAAATTCCGGGTTCGTAACCAAACTCTGCCCGGTCATCGAAAACACCCACAGGCGATAGTGGGAAGTGACGACGCATTGCAGGTATTCCGCCAGAACGTAACCTTCCCCCTTGTTTTTCATGATCCCCCGCCCGAACCTGCGGATAAATTTCTCTCCTTTCGATGGGTCAAGGAGAATATCATGACGCGGGCGCCCCTCTGGAACCCGGGGGAG
>MGQD01000033.1:7738-7933 GCA_001797695.1 Deltaproteobacteria bacterium RBG_13_49_15
GCCGGGATCAACGAGGACGGGTTCTCACTCCCGTCCTCGTTGTATTGGCGGATGACCGTATGATCAGCGGTTTCTACTTCCCACTGATAAACTTCTTTCAAATCCATTGCGCTCTCTTACGTCTCGTCGTAAGCGAAGGTCAGCGTCTCCGGCGTGAGCTGCCCCGGAGAAGCGGTGCTGGCCACCGACATCTGC
>MGQD01000034.1:0-7625 GCA_001797695.1 Deltaproteobacteria bacterium RBG_13_49_15
TCCTAAAAAACAGCGCTTGAACTGAACCATCCCTGCATTGGTGATCCTAAAAAACAGCGCTTGAACTGAACCATCCCTGCATTGGTGAATAGAAGCGTGGGGTCATCGGATGGAACAAGGGATGAACTCCGGACTACCCGGTGGTCGTATTTTTTAAAAAAATCCAGAAAGTAGGTGCGAACCTCGTTTCCGGTCATAAATTACTCCGTCTCCTTGGGATGTGTGGCTCCGGAGCCTTTATTGGAAATATCGAATACCTCTTTGGTTTTCAGTAAAACGGCATTGGCCATATCGGCGTTTTCTTCAAGAAATCGTTTGGCATTTTCCCGGCCCTGACCTATCCGCTCTCCGTTGAATGAAAACCATGTTCCGCTTTTATCGATCACGTTCCATCCAACAGCGGTATCGAGAAGATCCCCGGTTTTGGATATTCCTTCTCCATAGAGGATATCGAATTCCGCTTCCTTAAAGGGCGGAGCCAGTTTATTTTTTACCACCCGGACTTTGGTTCGGCTTCCCACGACATCCTGCCCGTTCTTGATGGCGCTGACCCGCCGGATATCGAGTCGAAGAGATGCATAAAATTTTAATGCATTACCCCCTGTGGTGGTCTCCGGGTTGCCGAAAAAGACGCCGATTTTCATCCGGATCTGGTTGATGAAAATCACCGAGGTCATGGTTTTTCCGATAGCCCCGGTCAGTTTTCTCAATGCCTGAGACATGAGCCGTGCCTGAAGCCCCATGTGGGCATCTCCCATCTCTCCTTCAATCTCGGCTTTCGGGACAAGGGCAGCCACCGAGTCGATGACGATGACATCGACGGCGCCGCTTCTTACCAGCATTTCCGTGATTTCAAGGGCCTGCTCACCGGTATCCGGCTGGGAAACGAGGAGTTCATCGCTGTTAACACCAAGCTTTTTCGCATACAGAATATCTAGAGCATGCTCCGCATCAATGAAAGCGGCAATCCCTCCCAGCTTCTGGGCTTCGGCAACAGCATGCAGCGCCAGGGTCGTTTTTCCGGAGGATTCGGGCCCGAATATTTCAGTGACTCTTCCTCTGGGAAGACCGCCTATCCCAAGTGCATGATCGAGTGCGAGAGATCCGGTGGAAATGACCGGAACTTGAATGATGGAATCACCTCCAAGCTTCATGATCGCGCCCTTGCCGAATTGGCGCTCGATCTGGCTGATGGCGCTTTCCACCGCCTTTTCCTTTTCCGGTGAACTCACCATGGCATCCTCCTTTCTTATGGTGACAAATGGACGCTCGAAAGCGTCGTATAAACAGCTCCTGAGGGTTTCAATTCGCTTTGAAAGAGCGTTATCCTATCCAGGACGAAGGGAGGGGACTCAAACGACCCCAACGCTTCCAGCGCTTTTGAAAGCTCCATAGGATTGACCTGTTCCCTGAATCGTCCCAGCGTTAAATGCCCATGAAACTGCCGGTCCTCCTTTTTGTATCCGATGGATGACAGGCGATCTTGCAAAACGCACTGAATTTGATCCAGGACCTCTTTCCGGCCGGAGAGGCCGATCCAGATGACGCGGGGGCGATTTATGCCCGGAAATAGACCGATCCCTTTTGCCGACAGAGCAAACGGTGCAACCCCTTTCACCGCATCCTGCATCGCGTGAATAACCGGTTCCAATTTCGCCGGATCGATACAGCCCAGAAATTTGAGCGTCAGGTGAATGCTTTCGGGTCTGACCCATCTTGCTTTCAGGTGAAACGACCGCAATCGGTCTGCGAGCGCTGCAATGGATCGACGGATTTCTTCCGGAAGTTCAAACGCGATAAACGACCGGATCCCCTCTTGCATCCTGCGTGTATTTTTATCCGCCACTTCGTATCCGGAAATCCATCCGTTATTCCATCATTTCGCCGGAAGTGTAAACTGAGGCGTTCCCAAAAAAAACTCCCCTTTCATGATCCACTGTTTTAATGTTTCCGCAATTTCCCTTGCTTTTACCACACTTGAAAGCGGAACCGTGGGAACCGTTTCTCCGTTGATCTGAATGCTCCCGCTTTTTAATTCGGCATAG
The DNA here is from genome assembly GCA_001797695.1 of Deltaproteobacteria bacterium RBG_13_49_15. Lineage (GTDB taxonomy): Bacteria > Desulfobacterota > Desulfobacteria > Desulfobacterales > UBA2156 > RBG-13-49-15. Next base: position 2,046 of record MGQD01000034.1, read on the forward strand.
CTGACCTGACCATAGCTTTTCCGGATGCTGTTGGGATAGTCATGGCCATAATCCACCACCTGGGTGAAGATCTCTTCATCGGATATCCCCGTATATTGGGCGACTTCTTCATTTAAAACAGGTATGGGGGCCCCCAATCCCACGGATAACGAGCATCCGTACCCCTGAATGCTCGCACCAACCAGCCACCCCTGAGCCATCTCCTTCAAGTTGCCCATCACCCAAAGCGTCCCGGCGGGAGAGAGAGGAACCCCTTTGCCGGACCTCTTGATTGAAGGGTTGTGTTGCGTCCCGTGCCATGTCACATACCCGACCCCTCCTCCAAGAAATATCCGAGTCCCCAGTCCGATCGTCTGATAGTACGGATCGTTAAGAAGCGGGCTCAACTGACCGGCTGAACAATAATTGGCATTCCCCATCATGGGCTTGAGCGCTCCCATGTAAGTATAAATGGTTTTGTTCGTCAAATTGACCGCACAGTTATAATTCTGATACCCGTTTCTCGGATTGCAGAGCGTTGCCTGAGGAAGAGTGGCGAGATTGATCACCTTTTCGATCATCCGGTTGGGATAGCAATCCGTACCATAGGCAAAGGCTTTCAGATAGACATCTTTCTTGGCAACCAGATCCTCGATAACATGTCCTCCTCCGTAATTGAATTCACCCGGATAGACCTTGTTAAGCGGATCATCTTCGCACGGCTCCGTGACCCCGATATAACAGTCCACGGCGGCTAAGCCGGCATAGGCCGGAACTTTATTCAGCCAAACCTTGGATGCCTTGATCGGAGGAACCGTATGTCCGAAATTGATAAACGCTCCTGACGAACACATGGGAGCGAACGTGCCTGTAGTCACAACATCCACCTGTCTTGCCGCTTCCACGGCCCCTTCGGATTTGATGATCGGGATCATTTCTTCCGCAGTGACCACAACCGCGTCACCGGATCTGATTTTTTCGTTGATCTCTTCAATTGTTTTATTCACCCGATATTTCTTTTTCACCCGATATCCTCCTCCGCTCCTTTTCTCAAATCAGGTGTCCGTCAATCGCTTTCCGCACCGTTTAACTTCGCATCGATCCGCTTTTGAATCCACAAGGGGTCCCACCATTCCACGGGATGAACAAAAGTATGATGAATAATGATGCTGAAATGGAGATGGTCCCCTCCGGCTAAACCGGTAAGACCGGTATGCCCGATGACTCGTCCCTTATCCGCCAGTTGACCGGTTTGTATGTCAAAACGGCTCAGGTGGGAATACATACTGAATAGACCTAATCCATGATCGATAATGATGGTTTTTCCGTAAATTCCGAGTTGATCCGCAAAAATCACCTTTCCGGCATTTGATGCAGGAACCGGCGATTGCTCAAGTGAGGCAAGGTCAACACCCAGATGAAACTGACTGTCTATGACCTTCCCCTGATAGAGGTATTCCCGGTGATCCGCAAACCCAGCCTGAGGTCCGGAATTGGGAAGCCGCAAAAAGGGGCCTTCCCAGTGCTTTTTTCGTTCCGGGTTTTTACAGATTTCCACGATTTGACGGTAATTCCGCTCCCGGAGTTCCCGGTTGACTTTCAGGAAGCGATCAATGGGGCTTCCGGATGCACCATCTCCCAGATCATCGTCGAATTCCGGCATTTTATTGTTTAAAAATTCGTCGGAAATGGTAATGACATCTTTTTTAAACGACTTGGGTTTGATTTGATGCGAAAACCCTGCCCGCACGCTGTTTCCGGCTTCATCCGTCGCCTGAATGAAAACGGTCGTGCCGGGACCCTGTTTGTGATCGAGCGCAAAATAAGAAAGATACGTCAACGGATCCTGAAATTGGCCGGAATACCCAGGGAAAAAGCGATCCCCGACCATCACCCCGTTTTGGGGGCTCGGCTCTGAAATTTTATATATAACAAGCCCTGTCCCTCCCTGGTTAAGATAATGAAATTTGCTCAAGACCGCCACTTGAGGAGGGTGGGTGTCGATAGTGAATTCCTTTTCAACCCAAACCGTATTCCCGCTCAACCAGTTTCGCCATGACGCATCAACGGCGATGATGCGAAGCGTTCCCTTCCCATCCTGAATTCCGAGTTTTTTCGGTTCGATCACAAGAGGATATGACTTGCGCTTTTCATCGCTTCCTGAAAAAAAGTCGGGCGAAGAAAAAGTTTCGTCAATCAGAACAATCTCCCTCCCATCCTTTATCAGGGCTGCCCGCACTTTTTTCAGGCCGCTCTTTTCATCGGATGCCGATATTGTCAGATCACGGCGAAGCCCTATGAAAATGGATTCGGGGGACATCTGAACCTGCGGCAGCCCCCCTTCAAGTTTGAAGAAAAGAAGGACAATGCAAACGATCAAGATGATTCCAAAAACGGGGATTACGAATCGCCATTTTGTCTTTTTTTCTTTTGTTTTCAATCGATTATATATAACCTCCTCTTTTGATCGGGAGGAGACAATAACAGTTAAACCCATCGCGATCAAGGCTTCTTTTTCGTTTCTTGACTTTTCGACCCGTTATAGATAGATTTTTTATCTTTCATAACGCTTTGAACAACCAACCGATAGGAAAATAATGCGGCCATCTAATCAGATTCAAATCCAAGGCGACCTGACCATCGGCGGAAGAGCTCCTCTTGTATTGATAGCGGGTCCTTGCGTGATCGAAGATCCGGACACAACCTTTGAAATCGCCGCATTTCTTAAGGATCTGACCTTAAGGCTTAAAATGCCGTTTGTTTTCAAAGCATCCTATGATAAAGCCAACCGAACCTCCATCGATTCGTTCCGGGGTCCGGGTATCCGCGATGGGCTTCAAATCCTTGACGAAATCAAACAGAAGTTACATATCTGCGTTCTTTCAGATGTCCACCGGATTTCCGAAATTTCGAAAGCCGAAAAGGTGCTCGACATGATCCAAATCCCTGCCTTTTTATGTCGGCAGACCGATTTTATCACCGAGGTCGCCCGAACCGGCAAACCTGTCAATATCAAAAAAGGGCAGTTTTTATCGCCCAGAGATATGGGGAACGTCGTCAAAAAGGCAACCTCCACTGGAAACCATCGGATTGTTATCACGGAACGGGGAAGCATGTTCGGCTATAATAACCTTGTCGTCGATTTCAGGGGCGTTCCGATCATGCAGACCACCGGGTACCCGGTGGTATTTGATGCCACGCATAGCGTTCAACTGCCGGGTGGAGGAGGATTAAGCTCCGGCGGCGAAAGGGAATTCGCACCGCTTTTGGCAAAAGCCGCAGTCGCTGCAGGAGTCGACGGTATTTTCATGGAAGTCCATCCCGATCCGGATAGGGCCCTGTGTGACGGCCCCAACTCCCTCAGGCTCGATACCCTCGAAAAGCTTTTAATGAGCCTTATAAAGATCCGGGAGGCGGCGGTTTCATGACCTGGGCCTCTGCAGGTCGTATCGGACATCACTTGTAAATGACTTACGAGCAAAGCGTTTTCTAAAATGAAGAATCGGTCGGAGATCGACACCAGATTGAAGCAGGTCAAACTTCTTGCCATGGATGTGGACGGCGTGCTGACGGATGGAAGCATCATCTACAATGAGCAGGGAGAAGAAATAAAAATATTTAACGTCAAGGACGGTCTTGGGATTCGGCTTCTGACCAAGGCAGGGCTCATGGCATGCATTGTCACCGGAAGAGTCTCCGGAGCTCTTTTGCAACGATGCCGGAACCTAGGAATCCATCGTGTCTATGACGGTATTGCCGACAAAGCGGCTATCCTGCCGGTGATTTTAAAGGAGATGCGACTTAGCCCCGGTGAAATCGCGTTTATCGGCGATGATCTTCCGGATCTCCCTCTAATGCGCCAGGTCGGGTTGTCGATCGGAGTTTCCGATGCCCACGAATTGGTCCGTCAATCGGCAGATTGGATCACATCGGCAAAAGGAGGGGCCGGTGCAGTAAGGGAAATCTGTGAAATGATTCTTAAATCCAAAGGCCTCTGGAGTCCGGCCCTTTACTCATCCCTATGAAACGCAGAACCCTCTCCGCCACATCAAAAACCCTCCGATTCCTTCTTGCCGGTCTCATTTCATTGACGCTTTTAGGAGTTGTGGCAGTATTTATCGGGTACCGGAGCGTGTTTCAGAAACCGGGTAAGGCCATTTCTATTTTAAATCAGAGGAAAGCTACTATTTCTCTGGCGGAGATACAACACACAGCGACTCGAGACGGAAAAAAAGAATGGACTCTGACCGCCAAATCCGCACATTTCGTTAGCGAAAAAAAGAAAACCTATATCCAATCCCCTTACGTCGTTTTCTTTCTGGATGATGGAGGTGAGGTGTTTCTGTCAGCCCGGGAAGGAGTTATAAATACAGACTCCAATGATATCACAGCAAGCGGAGACGTCGAGATAAAGCACAAGGATTATGTTCTCAACGCTCAAAAATTATATTATATTCATGAGAGTCGACTCATATTTTCGAAACTGCCTGTGGAAATCAGGGGAGCGCGTTTCCATCTCACGGCAGACCGGATGTCGTATGATTTAAAAACAAACAAATCCGTCCTCGACGGAAATGTCAAAGGAACGCTTAATGAAAAAATGCAGTTATAAGACTGAACAATGGCAAACGATCATTGTCCGTTCGATTCTGATCAGCGCTTGCATAATGGTTGTTGCAGCCGCTGTTTATGCTAAAAATACCGACTCTCCCTCAAAACCCACCGAGCAGGAAAAGCCGATCCATATTATCTCGGACCGGCTTGAAGCGGACAACGAATCCAACGTTGCCGAATTCATCGGAAACGTCAGGGCAACCCAGGGGACCACCGTCATCACTTCGGACCGCCTCAAAGTCTACTATAAAGGGAGCGCCGATCAAATAGAGGCCATCGGCCCGGGTGAAGAATCGATCCAGAAAATCGTTTCCACCGGCCATGTGGTCATCTATTTTGATAACAGGGTTGCAAAGGCTGAAAATGCCGTATACATTGCAGAATCAAGAATTCTTATTTTAACAGGCCCAAAATCAACCCTGACAAGCGGTAAAAATACCGTAACCGGGGAAAAGATCACTCTATATCGAAACGATGGAAAGATTCATGTGGAAAGCGGAAGAGATGGTCGTGTGGAGGCCACTTTTTTTTCAACCGGAAAAGGTCTGGATTAAATCGGCATTCGGAAAACCCCTTCGACAGCCATCGTTTTCGGATCTTAGCCGATGACGGCTGTTTTATCCCTCCGGAATCTCGTTAAAACCTACTACGGGCGACAGGTCGTCAACTCCGTTTCTCTTGACGTGGAAAGCGGAACTGTCGTTGGACTCCTCGGCCCTAACGGTGCAGGGAAAACCACCACATTCTACATGACCATCGGCATGATCAAACCGGATGAAGGCCAGGTCTTTCTCAACGAAAACGACATTACCGAACTTCCGATGTACATGCGTGCTCGAAAAGGGATCGGATATCTCCCTCAGGAAGCATCCACGTTTCGAAAATTGACCGTAAAGCAGAATGTCCTTATCGTCCTTGAAGTGCTCCCTCTTTCAAAAAGCGAACAGGGAGAGCGCGCCGAAACACTCTTGGATGAACTCGGGATCA
>MGQD01000034.1:7666-9923 GCA_001797695.1 Deltaproteobacteria bacterium RBG_13_49_15
GAACGGAGGCGCCTCGAGATCACCCGCTCCCTGGCATCCAATCCGTCATTCATCATGCTCGACGAGCCGTTCTCAGGAATCGATCCTCTCGCGGTCATCGACATTAAGAAAATCATCTCTCATCTCAAAACTCGTGGAATCGGCATCCTGATTACAGATCATAACGTCAGAGAAACCTTGTGCATTTGCGATAAGGCGTATATATTAAACAACGGAAAGGTCATCGAATCCGGAACACCGGAAAAAATCGCATCAAGCGAAATCGCCCGGAAAATGTATCTGGGCGAAGAATTCCGTTTAATATGAGCCTGAAACTCAATCAGCAGCTTAAATTAACCCAGCAGCTCATCATGACGCCCCAGCTCCAGATGGCAATCCGGCTGCTTCAATTGTCCCATCTGGAACTCGAGGACGCCATCCGCCAGGAGCTTGAGGAAAATCCGGCATTGGAGGAAACCCAGGAGGATGTTCCGGCTCAATCGACCGATGAAGAAGAAGGCCCGGTAACCGAGGAGCCCCAGAAAACCAAGGAGATCACCATCGAAGAGCGGATTCGAGACGACATTGACTGGAGCAATTACATCGAAGAATACAATGCACCGGGGCAGACCTATTTTGAAACCGAAAGAAAAGAGAGCGTCAATTTCGATTCGTTCGTCGCGCAAAAAGGATCGTTGAAGGATCATCTTCTCTGGCAGCTCTTGATGATGTTCTCTTCAAAAGAGGACCGGAAGGTCGGAAGCCTGATCATCGGGAATCTGAACAAGGACGGATACCTTGAACTCACCGTCGAGGAGCTGATCCAGACGAGCGGCGCCGCCCCGGAGAGGGTCGGCTATATTCTGTCCCAGATGCAGACCTTCGACCCGGTGGGCGTCTGCGCAAGAGATCTCAAGGAATGCCTCCTTATCCAGGTCGCCCGACTGGGACTTGACAACACCATCGTCGCCGATATCATCCGGGACCATCTCAACCATTTGCAGAATAAAAATTATAAGGCAATCTGCAGGACTCTCAAAGCCGGTATGGCCGACGTCATTTCAGCCGTAAAAGTCATTCAGAGGCTAGAACCCAAACCGGGACGCCAGTTCAATGAAGAAGAACCGCGATACATCGTCCCTGATATCTATGTATATAAAATGGATAATGATTTTGTCATCATGCTCAACGATGACGGCCTTCCGAAATTGCGGATCAACTCATACTATAAAAGCGCCATGATCCGGAGAGAGCCGATCAACGATAAGGAGAAGGAATATCTCAAGGATAGACTGCGCTCGGCGACATGGCTGATCAGAAGCATTCATCAGCGGCAAAAAACGATTTACAGGGTCATGAAAAGTATCCTCGATTTTCAACGCGAGTTCTTCGAAAAAGGGGCTTTACATCTAAAACCGATGATATTGCGGGACGTGGCTCAGGACATCGGAATGCACGAATCCACCGTGAGCCGGGTTACGACCAATAAATATGCGTATACTCCCCAGGGCCTTTTCGAACTAAAGTATTTCTTCAACAGCTCGATCAGCCGGTTTCAGGGAGAAGCCATCGCATCCGCCAGCGTGCAGGAAAAAATCAGACAGATCATCGGATCCGAAATTCCCGGAAGACCTTGCAGTGACAGCAAGATCGTGGAAATGCTGAAAGCCTCGAACATCAACATTGCACGCAGGACTGTTGCCAAATACAGGGAGATGAAGAATATACTTTCATCCAGTAAACGAAAACGGGTATAGGGAGGTTTTAATGCAGACGTCGGTTACGTTTAAAAATATTGATTCCTCAGATCACCTCAAATCCTATGTCATGGAAAAGCTGAACCGGCTCGACAAGCTGCTCGACAATCCGGCTGCGGCGACCGTTGTTCTTTCGGTTGAAAAATTTAGACACATCGCTGAAATCAGCCTGAGCGGGGATCGACTGAATATTGTCGGGAAAGAAGAAACCGGAGACATGTATTCCGCCATCGACATGGTGCTCGACAAATTGGAAATACAGCTTAAAAAAAGCAAACAAAAAATCAGGGACCGCAAAGGGAAATTAAAAGGAAAAAGCAAGCTCGACGACATGAGCGCCCGGCCGGCTTCTTCCGAAAAAGAGGAAGGTGAAACCCAGATTAGAGTCAAAACCATTGCCTACAAACCGATGGATGTCGAAGAAGCGGTCATGCAGATGGAGCTCACCAATAATAGTTTCTTTGTTTTTGCAAACGCCAAAACGGACCAGATCAACGTTCTCTATCGACGAAGCGACGGAC
>MGQD01000034.1:9996-10181 GCA_001797695.1 Deltaproteobacteria bacterium RBG_13_49_15
TTTTCAGTAATTTTATCGGGTTGACCCATCACTTTTATAAAGGTTTATGTCAGATGAAAATATTGGATGTACTTAGCCGGGAAGCGGCGATTGCCGATCTGAAATCAGTGGACAAAAAAGGGGTTCTGGAAGAGCTCGCCAAGCCGTTGGCCCGTATTTCAGGCGTTGATCAGAATGAGTTGGTT
>MGQD01000034.1:10269-12901 GCA_001797695.1 Deltaproteobacteria bacterium RBG_13_49_15
ACCTGATCCTCGGATTCGGCTTGAGTAAAAAAGGCGTCAATTTTGAATCGATCGACGGCCGCCCGGCACATATCTTCTTTTTGCTGATAACCCCTGAGAACTCAACCGGTTTGCATCTGAAACTCCTTGCTAGAATTTCAAGGATGCTAAAAAATGATCGGTTCAGGCAAAAACTGATGAAATCCGCAGATCCGGATGACATATTAACCATTATCCGGGAGGAAGATGACGACTTCTGATACGGCGATCGTCCGCGCTGCGAGTGTGAGCGTTAATAATGACAACGTTAAAGATTTTCATCATAACAGGCCTCTCCGGATCCGGGAAAAGCGTCGCCTTAAACGCTTTTGAAGACGCGGGTTTCTATTGTGTCGACAATCTTCCGGTGACTCTCCTCCCGAAATTTTTAGAGCTCCCGGTTGAGAACGAATCCGAAATCGCCGGCCTAGCCTTTGTCATGGATATCCGGGAAAAAGGATTTCTCTCGTCGTATGCATCCGTCCTCGAATCACTCAAGCAAAAAGGGTATCATTTTGAAATCCTTTTTCTTGATGCCCATGAAAAAGTTCTCCTTCAGCGCTTCAGTCTGACCCGGCGGCAGCACCCCCTCTCAAAGGACAAGAATCTTTTGGAAAGCATACGGGCCGAGCAGGAGCAGCTTCAGGAGCTGAAAAAAGAGGCCGGAACCATTCTCGACACCAGCAATTTCACTATTCATGAGTTAAAAGCGGCTATCTTTAATATCGTAAAAAAAGCTGAAAGTCCCGCTGAGCTTCGCATTCACGTTCAATCGTTCGGATATAAATTCGGAGTTCCCATTGAAAGCGATCTGATTATGGATGTCCGTTTCCTTGCCAACCCGTTCTTTGTGACGGAACTCAAGCCGCTGGATGGGGAAACAGAAGCGGTCCGAAAGTACGTCCTTGAAAACCCGATGGCTGAGGGATTTATGTCAAAATATATGGATCTTCTTGACTATTTGATCCCGTTATATGAAAAGGACGGGAGGTCTTATCTCACGATTTCCATCGGTTGTACCGGCGGTCGGCATCGCTCGGTCACCATTGCTCGGGCGATTGTCGAGCACGTCATGAAAAAAGGAAAACAGGTGAAGATCACTCACCGGGATATCGACCGATGACCCGGGTGTGTTTTTAATGTTAAAGCGGATTGATCCGCATCTTATAAACCGGATAAACATTAACCGGATATTAAACCTGCGGAAAGGAGAATTATGATTGGTATCGTTATCGTCACACATGGGAATTTAGGAGAAGCGCTCATCGACGCTTCCGCATTCATCCTCGGTAACAAGCCGGAATCCACTGTATCGGTTTCTATCAATTTAAACGAAAATACCGACACCTTAAGATCCAAAATCGCCGCAGGGATTAAACAGGTGGATCAGAAAAACGGCATTCTTATCTTAACCGATATGTTCGGAGGCTCTCCTTCCAATTTGAGCTATTCCTTTCTGGAAGAAGGGCGTATCGAAGTCATCTCCGGAGTAAACCTTCCCATCGTTATTAAGGCATCTGAAGCTCGAAAGAATATGGAATTGGATAAGCTGGGTGAGTATTTGGAATCCTTTGGGAAAAGAAGCATCACCCTGGCCAGCGGAATTCTGAAAGGAAACAAACGCGGATAGAGACAAGGAGGAGCGAACATGCAAGTGAGGTTGGGAATTAACGGATTTGGGAGAATTGGAAGGATGGTTCTCAGAGCGGCCCTTAAAAATCCCCAGGTCGATGTCGTGGCCATTAATGATCTGACCGATGCAGCGACCATGGCGCATCTGTTGCGGTACGATTCGGTCCACGGGAGACTGGACCATCCGGTAACCGTGAAAGACGGCGCCATCGAGGTTGCGGGTCATTCTGTCACCGTTACGTCCATCAAGGATCCGACCCAACTCAAATGGAGAGAACTGGGCGCAGATATAGTTGCCGAATGCACCGGCCTTTTCATGGATCGGGAGAGCGCTTCCAAACATCTTGGCGCCGGCGCCCGGAAGGTGATCATTTCCGCTCCGGCCAAGAATCCGGATATCACACTGGTCATGGGGGTAAATTCAAATCGATATGATCCAAAATCGCATCACATCATTTCCAATGCATCCTGCACGACCAATTGCCTGGCGCCGGTGGCCAAAGTGATTCTTGAAAACTTCGGCATCAAGTGCGGATTGATGACCACCGTCCATTCCTACACGGGTGACCAACGGATTTTAGATTTTCCCCATAAAGATCTCCGAAGGGCCAGAGCGGCGGCGCTTTCCATGGTTCCGACGACCACCGGCGCGGCCAAAGCCGTCTCACTGGTGCTTCCGGAACTGGATGGAAAACTGCATGGACTTGCCATTCGTGTTCCGACGCCCAACGTATCCATCGTTGATTTCGTGGCCACCATTGATAAACCCGGCGTCACTGTAACCGATATCAACGATGCCCTGAAGAATGCGGCGGAAGGCCCTTTGCATGGGATACTGGCGTATTGCGATGAACCGCTGGTATCCGTCGATTTCAACGGATCAACCTCTTCTTCAATTGTCGATGCCCAAACAACTCATGTCATTCAGAATATGATCAAGGTCCTCTCCTGGTATGACAACGAAGTCGGATATGCCACCCGG
>MGQD01000034.1:12938-13998 GCA_001797695.1 Deltaproteobacteria bacterium RBG_13_49_15
CGCCGTGTCCGCGATTCTGAAGGGGAGCCGTATCCTGCTGGGAGCTCAGGATGTTTTCTGGGAAAAAGAAGGCGCATTCACCGGAGAGATTTCCGCCTCCATGCTCATTTCGGCAGGATGCCGGTTTGTGATCATCGGGCATTCGGAGCGGCGTCAATTTTTCGGTGAAACAGATGAAACGGTAAATAAAAAAATGAGACACGCCTTCCGGGAGAGCTTAACTCCGATTATGTGCATAGGTGAAACCGAGTCCCAACGAGAGGCCGGAGAAACATTTTCTGTTCTTGACAAACAGATTCAAGTTGGTTTAAAGAATACGATTTCGGATGATTTGAACGATCTGGTGATCGCCTATGAGCCGGTATGGGCCATCGGGACCGGTAAAACCGCAACCAAAGAACAGGCTCAGGAGACTCACCGGTTTATCCGAAATCGGATTGAAGAGAGTTTTGGAAAATCGATTGCCCGTTCCATCCGGATCCTTTATGGGGGGAGCGTGAAACCCGATAACATTTCCGAACTCATGGCCATGTCGGATATTAACGGCGCCCTTGTGGGAGGAGCGAGTTTAAAACCCGATACGTTTAGTCAAATCATTCACTACAAAAAGCAAGTTTAGACAAATGACAACTATTCTTATTGTGATCCATGTGTTTGTTTCAATTGCGCTCATCATGATCGTCCTGCTTCAGACCGGGAAAGGATCTGACATGGGCGCTGCATTCGGAGGCGGGAGCAGCCAAACTCTTTTTGGGACTTCAGGCGCTTCCACCTTCCTGAGCAAGGCGACCACGGTTGCCGCCGTTGTGTTTATGATCACATCTCTGGCGTTGGCTTATATTTCCAGCCATCAACAGGAACGATCCATCATTATGGAGGAAAAAGCTCCAATCGAACAAGGCGCAAATCCGATTCCGCCGGCTCAACCGGCTGACAGTGCACCGGCGACTCCAATTCCGCCGCCTCCGGCGAAACCGGTTGAAACAAAATAAGCAAATCGGACAACGTGCCGAAGTGGTGGAACCTGGTAGACACGCTATCTTGAGGGGGTAGTGGGGAG
>MGQD01000035.1:0-124 GCA_001797695.1 Deltaproteobacteria bacterium RBG_13_49_15
CCCGCAAAAATAACTACGATTATCAATGGAGTTGATACCAGCCGATTCTATTTTTCGATGGAACTCCGAACCCAGATGCGAGCTGAACTCGAATTAGCTGATAAATTCTGTTTGGTATATTCCG
>MGQD01000035.1:211-453 GCA_001797695.1 Deltaproteobacteria bacterium RBG_13_49_15
GATTAACTTATAACTCCCAAGAATTAGTCGACCTTTTACAGAAATCACACATCCCGGCAACGCACTATTCGATTTTAACAAAAAAACATGCTGAAATCATTCGGTATTTAAACGCCGGTGATGTTGGATTAGTGTTACGGGAAAAAAATATATATAATCGGACTTCATATCCGGTAAAATTTGCAGAATATCTCGCGTGCGGGTTATTCCCAGTAGTCTTAGCAGATACTGGCGATATTACC
>MGQD01000035.1:539-1198 GCA_001797695.1 Deltaproteobacteria bacterium RBG_13_49_15
GCAAAAGAACCAAATCCAAACGTTAGACTTTAAACAGCAGATTGCGGAACTAGCTCGACAGGAATTTAACCAGGAGACATTAGCGCAGATGCGACTTCGCATTTATCTTGAATTAATTGGTGCAGGGTATAATAATTCACAATGAGTCCAATTCAATTGAAACATCGGATAGAAAAAATCCGGTCTAGTCCGATCGTTCGCGACACGGTCATTACCACAATATTTGCTACTTCCGGAAAGGGAATTGGATTTTTAATTCCTTTTTTCATAGCGGCGTGGTATGGGATAGGAAAGGAAACCGATGCGTTTTTCTTTGCTTATAGTCTGATTATCTATTTAGCAACAATATTTTCTCCGGTAATGGAAAGTATCATCGTCCCTTTTATCGCAGAAAAAAGAGCAAATAAAGAAGATGTCGGCGTTTTTATCGGTCGCGTGCTTGGAATAAGTGCAGTAGGTTTATTAATCCTTTCAGGAATATTCCTGTTAGTTGTCAAACCGATGTTAGCGGTTTTAACTCGGTTCTCCAGCGAGGGATTAACCCTAATCTATTGGATTCTCTTAGAAACTATTCCGTTAGTTGTTTTGCTGGTCTGGACTAGTATTCTTGCTGGCACCCTAAATGCGTATAAAATATTTATTCTGCCTGCAATATCACC
>MGQD01000035.1:1310-1490 GCA_001797695.1 Deltaproteobacteria bacterium RBG_13_49_15
TGCTAAATCATGATGAATTTTCTTTGCCTGTTGAGGTTTTTTCATGCTTGATCTGAAATTTATCAGATCAAACTTGGATAGCGTTAAGAAAATGCTGAAAGATCGGGGTCATAGCCTCGATCTTGCTGTTTTCGAAACCGCGGATCGAAGAAGGCGCGAAATCCTCCCTCAGTTGGAGAA
>MGQD01000035.1:1513-1810 GCA_001797695.1 Deltaproteobacteria bacterium RBG_13_49_15
TGAGCGAGGAGATCGCTCAGCTGAAAAAGAGGCAAGCGGATGCCTCCGAACTCATCGCCGAGATGAAAAAGGTTTCCCAGGACATCAGGGAAATGGAGGTGTCTCTATCCCAAGTGGATGAGGAGTTAAGACCTTTCCTTGCGATCATTCCTAACATCCCCCATGCAAGCGTCCCCATCGGGTCAGGCGAGAAAGACAATCCCGTAATAAGGACCTGGGGGAAAAAGCCGGAAATGGATTTCGAGCCTCTTCCCCACTGGGACATTGGAGAGAACCTGCGTATCCTCGATTTCGCCC
>MGQD01000035.1:1852-2867 GCA_001797695.1 Deltaproteobacteria bacterium RBG_13_49_15
GCGCAGGGGCTCTCCTCGAACGTGCTCTCATTAACTTCATGCTGGATACCCATACCAGGGAACATGGATACACCGAAGTTCTCCCTCCCTTTATGGTCAATTCGGCTTGCATGACGGGAACCGGGCAACTGCCGAAGTTCAAGGAGGATCTTTTCAAGATTGAGAACTGGGATTTTTACCTGATCCCGACGGCCGAGGTTCCTGTCACCAACATACATCGTGAAGAGGTGATTCCTGAGGATGTGCTTCCCGTCTGCTATGTCGCCTACACCCCCTGCTTCAGATCGGAAGCAGGCTCCTACGGAAAGGACACGAGGGGGTTGATCCGCCAGCATCAGTTCAACAAGGTCGAACTGGTGAAGTTTTCAAAACCCGAAGATTCCTATGATGAATTGGAGAAGCTTACGGCCGACGCTGAATCGATTCTTCAGCGTCTCGGGTTGCACTATAGAGTCGTGACCCTGTGCACGGGTGATCTCGGTTTCTCCTCCGCCAAGACCTTCGACCTTGAAGTCTGGCTTCCGGCCCAGAAGGTTTACAGGGAAATATCCTCGTGCAGTAATTTTGAGGATTTCCAGGCCCGTCGGGCCGGTATCCGTTTCAAAAGAAAAGGCGGGGGAGGCACAGAACTGGTTCACACATTGAACGGGTCCGGCCTGGCAGTCGGGCGCACCCTGGTGGCAATCCTGGAAAACTGCCAACAAAAAGACGGCAGTGTCCTCATCCCGGATGCTCTTCGTCCCTACATGGGAAATCTAGATTCTATTACTCAGAGTGAAAAATGGTAGAGATCGAAAAAAGTTTAAATGTTTGGCGCGATTATGAAAAGAGGATTCGAAAGAATGCTCGAAGGAAGAGGATGGTCCCAAGGGCGCTACCCAGGATTGGATTATGGGGAGGGATAGTTTTGTTCGTCCTCTTATCCATATGCCTCACAGGCCGTTGGATATTTGCCCACTTAGGCCAACCCTCGCCTTCGAAGGACGCAAGAGATGTGCAGGCGTCTTCAGCGATA
>MGQD01000035.1:2893-3219 GCA_001797695.1 Deltaproteobacteria bacterium RBG_13_49_15
CCTGAGAGGATCGTACCGTATTTTCCCGGTAGAGCAGAAATATGCCGTTCAATACAACGGTTCCCTGCTTCAGGTGGAGACTTCCATCGATCCGGAGCTCCAGGAGTATGTCAGGGAGCTTGTCGATCGGTCTTCGGCGTACAAGACGGCCGTGGTGGTCCTAAGGCCCGACAACGGACAAGTTTTGGCGCTGGCCAATCATGCAGGTCTTGAGAGGCCGACCCATGAGAACCTTTGCCTGAGGGCCGACTTCCCTGCAGCCAGTCTTTTCAAGATCGTGGCTGCAGCAGCAGCAATCGAGGCTCGGGGGTTTACCCCCGAAACGA
>MGQD01000035.1:3230-4213 GCA_001797695.1 Deltaproteobacteria bacterium RBG_13_49_15
CGAGGGCAGAAATACACTCTCTACAAAAGCCAGCTTCGTCAGGACAAGGGAAAGCGACGTGCAAAGATGACTCTGAAAGAAGCCTTCGGAGATTCTGTAAATCCCTTCTTCGGAAGAGTGGGCATATATCATTTGGGCAGGGATGTGATGGCTGAATATGCGGAAAAGTTCCTTTTCAATCACCCTATCCCCTTTGATCTGCCTGTTTCCATGAGCAGCATTGAAATACCGACCGACAGCTTTGGCCTGGCGGAAATTGCCTCGGGTTACAACAGAAGGACGGTTATATCCCCTCTCCACGCAGCCTTATTAGCCGCGGCCGTGGTGAACAAAGGGGTGATGATGTCCCCCTGGCTTGTCGCGAATATAAAGGATGAGCAGGGAAACCTCGTTTATGAGGCCTCACCCTCGAAGCTTGCGAGTCCCATCAGCGAGAGCACGGCCCAAAAAATGAGAGTCCTGATGGAAGAAACCGTAAGCGATGGAACATGCAAGAAGGCATTCAAGCCGTTGCATCGGAAGGATGTCCTCAAAGATCTTGTCTTGGGAGCGAAGACAGGGACGATCAACGATCAACTCGGTGAACACCGATGCGAGTGGCTATCGGCGTTCGCCCTTCCGGTGAACGGCGACCCTGGACTGGCCGTTGCCATTTTGACAGTGCACGGTGAGAAACTTGGCTCCAGGCCCAAAGACATAGCCAAGAGGATTTTCAGTCACCAGTTCAGCCGCCAAGGTTGATGAGCCCGCAAAAAGTCCCCTCCGCCCCTTCGACGTCGGACCCAAGGGGTCCGCGCTCAGGACAGGCTTAGATACCTCAGGGCGAAAGGCGGCAATGTTCTTTAAGGGGCTGGTTTTCCGTTCGTGGTGAGGTATCGAACCATGAACGGAATGCTGATTTCTGACTTTCTGCGAGGGCCTCAAGGTTGGAGGCTGAAGGAACGGAGGTTCCTATATGTGCGGCATTATTTGTTATGTAGGGC
>MGQD01000035.1:4256-4560 GCA_001797695.1 Deltaproteobacteria bacterium RBG_13_49_15
GGAATATCGTGGATACGATTCTGCCGGTCTGGCCGTTCAGGATGGGAATAAAATCGCGTGTTACAGGGCCGTTGGAAAGATTGCGGAGCTCGAGAGAAAGATAGGAGAAATCCCCATCAGAGGAACATGCGGCATCGCCCACACCCGATGGGCCACCCACGGGGAACCCACCGAAGCGAACGCCCATCCTCACATGGATCAGAACGAAAACGTCTTCGTCATCCATAACGGAATCATTGAAAACTTTTATACCATTAAGAAAAAGCTGGAAAAGAACGGTGTCTTGTTCAGGTCCGAGACCGAC
>MGQD01000035.1:4570-5452 GCA_001797695.1 Deltaproteobacteria bacterium RBG_13_49_15
TCGCTCATCTTATCGCTCTCAACTTCGACGGAAACCTCAAGGAAGCCGTCCGGAAGACCATGTCCCAAGTGGAGGGCACATTCGGGATCGCCGTAATTCACCGCCACGCTCCGGATGAGATTGTAGTGGCGCGACGAGGAAGCCCCCTCGTCATAGGCGTTGGTGAAGACGGGAATTTTGCTGCGTCGGACGTCTCTGCCATGGTCAGGTACACGAACAAAGTGGTGCATCTGAATGAGAATGAACTGGCAACCCTGACCGGATCCAATTTTTCCATTTACACTGCCCAGGCCGCAGCAGTGACGAGGGCTACGGAGACGGTTGAATGGCAAGCAGAAGATGCGGAACTCAACGGCTTCCCCCACTTCATGCTCAAGGAGATCTATGAACAACCGGAGACAATAAGAAACGCCATGAGAGGGAGGCTTGAGCTCGGAGAAGGAGTACCCAAACTGGGCGGCATCATGCCGGTATGGGATCAGTTTAAGGATTGCAGGCATATTGTCATTGCTGCTTGCGGCACCTCCTACCATGCGGGGTGTGTAGGGAGATATGTATTTGAGAGATTGACCGAAGTGGATGTGGAGGTGGAGATCGCATCCGAATTCCGCTACCGGAAGCTCAATTTCCCTCCCAACACCTTTATCATCGCCATCAGCCAGTCGGGCGAAACGGCGGATACGCTCGCCGCCATCAAAGAGGCAAGACGAAAAGGAGCCAGGCTGCTGGGAATCGTGAACGTGGTGGGGAGTTCGATTTCTAGGGAAACCGAAGCAGGCGTCTATAACCATGCAGGACCCGAAATCGGCGTCGCATCCACCAAAATCTTCATCTCTCAGCTCACTATTTTGACTCTTATCGCCTTGCTTCTTGGGAGGCATC
>MGQD01000035.1:5605-5747 GCA_001797695.1 Deltaproteobacteria bacterium RBG_13_49_15
ACCAGTACCCTATCGCCCTTGAAGGCGCTCTCAAGTTAAAGGAAATCTCATACATCCACGCAGAAGGCTACGCAGCGGGCGAGATGAAACACGGGCCCATTGCTTTGATCAACCCTCAAATGCCTACGGTCGCATTGGTGCC
>MGQD01000036.1:0-2686 GCA_001797695.1 Deltaproteobacteria bacterium RBG_13_49_15
GGTTTAAGATATGAGTCATAAATATTTGCCAATCTGATGAGCAAGTGTTGTGCCGTTTATTAACATTAATCCGGCTATGAACATTTTAATAATTATTTCAGTATATTAAAATCTAATCGGGTTACTGTGGAAAGGGCTGATATATCTTGAATTTTGCAACTGAGTATGCCAATATGGCACATATCTTGAGGGCGAAAGGTTTAAATCTATGCAAGAAAAGGAATTTATTCCATTTTGGCATTCTCCATTTTGGCATATCTGGAAAAGGGGTTCGTATTCATAAATGAGGGGGAATTGATTTTTTACAACAACAGGATTCGAAAACTCCCGGAAAGGAAAGTTAAATGGAAACGCGTATCATCGTCGTAGATGATGACTGGGATTACCTTGAACTGCTCAAAGGGAAACTCATCTCATCCGGCTTTCAAAACATCCGGATCGAAGACGATCCACTTAAAGCGAAATCTCTTTTTGAAAGCGGCCGGATTTTTGATATTGCTCTGGTTGACGTAACCATGCCGGCAATGAATGGTCTGGAGCTGCTCGAGGCAATCAAAAACATCAGTCCAAGAACCGAATGCGTTATGATAACCGCCATAAACGACGCCCGCCTCGCCGTGGAATGTCTGAAAAAGGGGGCCTACGACTATCTTGTCAAACCGATCAGCCGGGAAGATTTGGTATTTGCTTTGAATCGGACCATGGAAAGAAAGCGCCTGCTCGACATCTTGGATATCGGCAAGAGCAGGACAATGTCTGAAATAATCCATAAGGAAGCATTTCAGCCGATACTAACCCGGTCTCCGAAAGTTTTTCGGGTATTGAAGGAAGCCGAACTTCACGCCGGAAGTGATGTTCCGGTTTTAATTACCGGTGAGAGCGGGACCGGGAAAGAACTCCTTGCGCGGGCAATCCATGCGGCCAGCTCCAGATCAAAATTTCCCTTTACCCCTGTGAATATGGCATCCCCCGCCGGAACTCTTTTTGAGGCCGAGTTTTTTGGTCACACCAAGGGGGCATTTACCGGTGCGGAAAAAAATCGTGCCGGTTACTTAAAACATACCGATCGGGGAACGTTGTTCCTGGATGAAATCGGAAATCTTCCCCTCGAACTTCAGGGAAAACTGCTGCGGGTTTTGCAGGATGGGGAGTATACCCGATTGGGGACGAGTGTTTCTGAAAAAGTCGATGTGCGCTTTATTGCTGCTACCAATGAAGACCTGGAAAAGATGATGGAGCAAAGAAGATTTCGTAAAGATTTGTACTACCGCATCCGGGGGGGATGGCTTCATCTACCCCCTCTGAGAGAAAGGAAGGAAGACATTCCACTCCTGGCAGCCAAATTCCTGAAGGAATACGATCATTCCTCTCGGCGTTCCGGAATTGAGGAGGATGCCATGTCTCTTTTATTGGAGTTCGATTTTCCGGGAAACATCAGGGAACTCAGGTCTATCCTACAATCAGCCGTGAATCTGTCTCAGGGAAGACCGATATCGATCGATCTTCTTCCTGCTCACCTGCGAAAACGAAAGCTTGTAGCGCGAAACCGCTTGCGAACGGAATCCGGACCGATTACACCGATGGCACAGATTGAAAAATCTCATATACTGAGTGTTTATAATGAATTGCATCTTAACAAATCAAAAACGGCAACACTTTTAGGTATCGGTTTGAACACACTCCGCAGAAAGCTCAAATCATATGGGGTTGAATAATAGTGCAGAAAACGGATGAGGCCTAAATGAGCGTTTCAGTTGAGCCGAAATTGGAATTGTTGGAAGAGGCTCTATATCTCCAGAGAAATCTGTTCTATAAGATCAAGAGAAGCCTGAGCCCTTGATCCGAACCGGGTTTCCAGGGCCTTTCGCAGCATATCCGTGGTAATCACTCGACGACGTTTGGCCAGGATCCCCAGGGATGCGAGCGCCCGGTCGGCCGATCCGATTTTTTGTTTTAGAAAATCCACGCGTAATACCTCGCACCGGACAGGCGGAATTTCGAGCCCGGCATCGGCCAGAACCAAACCATCTTGCGCGATCCGGTCAAACAGGGTGCGCCGCCGGTTCACCCCTTCCTGTCCCACGGCTATCACCACCGATGGATTTTCAATGCCGGTATATCCGATCTGTTCTTTGGAGAGTATGATCTCGCTGATGGAAGGGCCTCTGAGTACCGTGATGTTGTATTCGTTCTTCTGGGTCGCCTTCATCCCTGCGGTCATTCCGGCAAGGCAGAAAATCTCACCCGCTGTCAGGATTCGCTGGCCGGCATCTCCTAAAAGGACCACATCCTGCCTATCGTCCGAAGGCGGTTCGAATTCCGCTTTGATTTCAAGGGGAGGGGGGGCCTGTTTTGATGATCCGGAAAGTTCCCGGTAATGGAGGCCGTATTCTTTCCGGATGTTTTCTTGAACCGGCCCGTTAAAAGGGGTCAGATTTGAAAGAATCGCCTCGATCTCTTTGGGGTTTAGCTTGTTTTTTTTGGTGTAACGGCCCGGACAAATTCCCCAGATGTCCACGACCGAAAATCCATTGAACCGAATAGCCTTTTCAATTTGTTGAGGAAGATCTTTTTGAAATCCGGAGTGCCGGGCTACGAAAAGCGCACCGGCGGATTTGGCCACCTCGCAGATATCGAGCGGGCGTTCCAGGCGGTTCAGGAAGCCGGATCCGACCTGTGCATCGGC
>MGQD01000036.1:2757-4944 GCA_001797695.1 Deltaproteobacteria bacterium RBG_13_49_15
ACGATGGCGACCTGGTTTCCGTTAAGGCCCATGTTCATCATGGCCGAATCCAGAGAATGGGTGATCCGTTCATGGGTGCATCCCGGACAAAAGACAGGAGGCCGGTCGGGGTTCAGAAGGCTATTCATGATTCAATACCTCCGCAATCGTTCGAGGGGAGATCAAATTTCCGTCCATCCGGCCGAGCCACCGCACCCTTTTCCCAGGCAAAATCCGCTCGATCTCCCTTCGATACTGCCCCATATTCATCTCCACCACGAAAATCGTCTCCATTTGGCGCGCTTTCTCCCTGATTATTTTTTCAGGGACAGGCCAGAGGGTTTTTAAGATAAGAAGGGAAGGTTTTTTTATCGAAGGCGAAAGTTGTGAAACGGCGGATAAAGCCGCCCGGGCCGTAACGCCATAGGAAATCATCAGCGTGTCGGCATCCTCAGATGGAAAAAAGTCATAAACCGTCACGTCATCGACAAAAGACTCAATTTTATTAAGAAGACGGATCTGGTTTTTCTGAATCTCTTCAGGATTTGTGGTGATGTATCCGTCCTGTCCGTGGGTGGAAGACGTCTGACGCACAATAACCTCTCCGCCGATGGGGAAAAATCCAGGTGTCATGCGCCCTTCCGGTATATGGAAAGGGAGAAAGCGATCCGCATCGGAAGGCGCCGATCGGGTTTCAATAGGAATAGGTGAAAGATCCTTTTCATCGATGCTTTCCCGTGTGAGGGCGATCTCCTTGTTGGAGGCGATGAACACCGGGCATCGGAATCGTTCGGCCAGGTTGAAGGCGTGCATGGTCAGCACAAAGCAATCCCGAACATCGACAGGCGCCAAAACGATGACCGGAAGCCCGCCGCTGTTTCCCCAGCGCAGAAACTGGATATCCCCATCTGCCCCCCGGGTGGCCGAACCGGTGGAAGGGCCTAGCCGCTGGACGTCAACGATGACAATCGGGATCTCGCTAGCGATGGCAAAAGAGATCTGTTCGCTGTACAGGCTGATGCCGGGCCCGGAAGTGGCGGTCATCGCCTTCATTCCTGCCATGGATGCCCCGAGGCAGTATCCGATGGAAGCGATTTCATCTTCTCCCTGCATGCAGATCCCCCCTGCCGGAGGGATAAGCTGAAACAAAGTGTCAAATATGGTGCTTGCCGGTGTTATGGGATATCCTGCAAAGAATCGGCACCCGGCGGCAAAGGCTCCTCGGGCAAGGGCCTCGTTTCCATCCATTAAATAATAATTCATGAAGAAGTCTCCTGAATTTTACCTATCAATTTTGATAAGTTTGTAAAAAGCCGATTTTACTCGCTTCGTGACCATTTTCGGGATATGCTTATTGCCTCGCTACATTTCAAGAACTCGTCGCAAGCTCTTCAGCAATTCTCGGTGAGGGGTTAACGTTTTTGTGGGTAGCGATTTATGGAAGATGGGGGGATTATTTTTCGTAAAGATTGAGGTAGAGGGTTTGTCTATCCCATCATTTTTCCACAAGCCACTACACCTTTAAACAACAATATATTGAGTAAAATCAATAAAATAAAAAATCTAGAGTTTATTATCTATGTGTTGTATAGCCCATACGGACAAATCGGTCCTGTAGTGGCGAAAACCGGTGCACAGCAAAAAGCACTTGAGCTTTTCGGCGCTTGGCAAAACCATCTCCAAGCGCCTGGAGCAAATCCCAGACACGCGCAAGGGCAAGGGCACCTATGCCCTGCACGACTGCTTCATGAGTGCCTTTGCCATGATGTTTCTCCAAGATCCTTCGCTGCTGCAATTTCAACTGCGTCTGCAATAAGGTTTACAGCGCAACCACTTGACCAATCTTTTTCACGTCGGCACCATCCCCCCTCCATTACACTATCCCATACTCCTATCTGTAATTGGATACCGATCACCGTGCTGCCTCTCGATATCTTTCTCTACCCCCCATGCACGTATGGGCTCAGTGAAGGATAAGAAACGGCACCCGTTGTGCATCCGATCCATATGGCCAGCGTTCCTCGAAACCACTTTTTCCTTGCGCCATGCGCCTTACGCCTTTCTGTCACATTAACCTCTCCAACTCCCCTTGGCCTTCATGGCCTTGATGACCCTCTCTTTGGCCAGTTTTATCCCCGCTTCCCTTGTGGAAACCCTTTCATTCAACGCGATCTGCAGAACCATTTTCGTGTTGTTTTTGATCTTCCT
>MGQD01000036.1:4979-8379 GCA_001797695.1 Deltaproteobacteria bacterium RBG_13_49_15
CGATGGATTCCGCAAAAGCCCCGATCACACCTCCCGCATTTGCGATAAAGTCAGGAACGTACCAGACCCCATTCCTGAACAAGTAGCCCTGCGCCTCGGGAGAAACCGCCATGTTGGCACCTTCAACCACGATCTTCGCTTTCATCTTCTTGGCAATGTCTATGCTGATGAGATCCTCTTTGGCACAGGGAGCCACGATATCATAAGGAACCGTTACCTCGTCGCCTTGGTTGATCTTATCCGACTGAAGAAAATCCGCAACGGTCCCTTTCTCATCGAATTCATCCATAAGCTTCCTGATGTCAATACCATCTGGATTATACACAGCACCCTTGACGTCAGAGACCGCAACGACAAGAAGATTTTTTTCAGAAGCAAATTTCGCAACTGCCTTTCCCACAGCCCCAAACCCCTGTATCGCTAGGGTCGCCCCTTTCGGCGCAATCCCGGCAAATTCACAGGAAACTTCCATGGCTTCCACCACCCCGTAGCCCGATAGTCCCAACTGGTCGTAGTTGATGCCGCCCAGGAAATCTGGCTTGCCGGTCGCCGCTTTTCTATTGTTCAACTCATCCACAACCAAGGCCGCATCATTTTCGGAAAGCCCCATGTCCAAACCAAAAACATATTCATCAGGTATCAGGTTTCTGAGGGCACGGGCATAGGCCCTGATGATTCGCTCGCGCTCTTGAGATGCCGGGTCCCAGACAATACCTCCTTTTGCGCCGCCCAGAGGCAAATCTGCAACCGCATTCTTCCAGGTCATTGTTCGGGCAAGCCGCATGGTTTCGCGAAGATTCAAATCAGGAGCCATCCGGACTCCCCCCTTCGCAAGTCCTCGTGCCGTGTTGTCGATGACGAGATACCCTTGCATCTTTGTCCGGGGGTCATACAGAACAATCACCTTTTCCGGGCCGAATTCGTCCGGTCGAAAATCAATGCTCACCGTCTTCATGTTCCTTCTCGTTCTCCGCCTCACGTGCCCATTTGTCCATGGCCTTCAGCGTAGAAAAAGGCTACCCCTCAGCCGATCGAGGCCAGGCAACGAGCTCAGACAATTCCTCCCTCACTCAAGGGTTTGTTGTGCAGGATTCTTATCGGGCTGAAAGTCGACAAGTCAAGTGCGGGTGGCTGGTCTAGGATCAGCTCAGAGACATAGCGACCTACAGCCGGGCCTTGCTGGAGGCCGTGACCGGAAAACCCGTTGGCGAGAAAGAACCCCTTAAGCTCGGGCCACTCGCCGAGGATGGCGTTCCCGTCCAGGGTATTCACTGCATAGAGACCGGCCCAGCCCCTCATGAGTTTCATGGTGTCAAATGCCGGGACGAACTCTGCGAGTTCCGGCCACAGGACCTCCATGAATCTCTTGTCGTCCCAGGTGAAATAAAAACCTATAGGGTCCTCCTCCATGGATTTCCCCAACAGGATGAGCCCTCCTGTTTCGGTTCTGAAGTAGAGGCCCGACGGAAGGATGGTGAGAGGAAGTGGTCCTTGAGGCTTGACCGCCGGGGACAGGGCAAAGACCTGGCGCTTCACCGGATCAACCGGTAGGCTCACCCCTGCTGTGCGCGCAACCTCGGCGGCCCAGGCCCCGGCGCAGTTCACGACGACCTTGGCTGTCAGGTCTTCGCCCGAGGCCAGCCGAACCCCTGTTACTTCATTTCTGTTTGTGAGAACATGGGTCACTTCACTCTTGATATATCCTGCTCCCAGGGATTTTGCCTTTGCCTTGTAACCCATAAGAACGGCATATGCGTCGAGATGTCCATCCTTGGGTCCAAAGGTCCCTCCCTGGAAGGGTGAAGAGTCGTAGAGAGGATAGTGCTGCTGTATTTCAGCCGGGGACCACCATTCCACCGGGCATCCCTGTGTCTTCTGAAGTTCAAGTGCCTTCTCCGCAACTCCCCTGCCCGCTTCATCCACCAGAAACAAGTTCCCCTCCCTGTGAAAGGCAATGTCAGGCCTTTCGTCTCCCACGGCCATCTCTTCCTCGAAACGATCGAGCACTTCAAAGGCATACTGGGAGATCTGGACGTTCTCCTTGAGGCTGAACTGGATGCGTATATTGCCCATAGAGAGCGTGGTGGACGCCCGGGTGTACGTGGGATCCCTTTCAACCACCGCCACCTTGAGCCTTCCGTCCATCTTCATCAAGTGATAGGCGGTGGAGGAGCCCATGATTCCGCCCCCAACAACAACTACGTCATACGGATCTTGTTTTGTCATAGCGAAAGTCCTGTCCAAGCACACTCGAAATCTGATAACCCATGAGAGGCCTCAAACGTGTCCCTCAATAGGTCTCACACGAAGGCACGAATGAAAAGCCGACTGAATGGTCCTATCTTTGTGCCTTTGTGGCTTTTTGTGAGAAAAGACTCTCACGTCTCGACAGAGGAATGCGCCGCGGTTCGGATCATCCCGCGGCGCCTTTGTGAAATCGTGCAGCCCAGCAGTCAGTCTTTGATCCTACTTCAAGTTCTCTTTAACAAACTGCGCCCCAGTCATGGTAATCAGAGCCGGACGTTTCACTTCACCGGTTTGATCAAATTCATAGACCGGCGTCCCGATCCCGTTGACCTTGACTTCTTTCAGTTTCTTCGCAAAAGATTTTCGGTCAACCCCGCCCGCCTCAATCACTGCTCGGGCAACGGTCACAGCGTCGTAACCGTAGATGGCCGCCATGGGCGGGAGGCCTTCATATTTTTTGTTCCAAAGGGTCAGCAGATTCTTTGCATCAGGCCGGTTGACATCCATGGTTGGAGACAGAACAATGTGAAACTCTCCCAAGTCACCCGCCAGTTCAAAGAACTTGGCTTCTGTCAGGGAGTTTGGCCCGTAAATGGGCACATTCCAGCCCATTTGCCGACACTGTTTAACCAGCAGACCTCCTTCGTTGTAGCAGAGAAAGATGAGGAGCATGTCCGGGTTTTTCGCCTTGGCCTGGAGAAGCACGGACTTGAAGTCCACATCCTGACCGGGAACCACCACGCTTTCACTCAGAACCTCAATGCCCATCTCCTTTGCTTTATCCTTGAACGTTTTCAGCAATTGCTGGCCGTAATCCTGGTTTTCGCTGATGATGGAAACCGTCTTCTTCTTGAATTCATCCTTGACCTTTTCCGCCATGTGGATCGCCACGCTATTCGTGGTGTAGGTGAGCCTCGCGATGTTGTTGAAGCCCTGTTCTGTAATGGTGATCGCCTGGGCATAGGTAATGATATTAGGAATACCGTTGCGGTTGAACACTGGAGTAGCCGCCAGGGCGCAGGAGCTCATGGTGGGTCCAAGCACCACAAGATAATCCCCCGAGGAAAGTTTCTTCGCGATATTGGCCGCCTCTTTGGGATCTCCCCTGTCGTCCTCGAAAGCCAGGCTGAGTTTATACCCCTTGAGCGGGCCC
>MGQD01000037.1 GCA_001797695.1 Deltaproteobacteria bacterium RBG_13_49_15
GCTTTATAAATGCTGCTGATTTTATCCTTGTTTCTTCTCTCTGGTCGACTGAAAATTAAGCAGCGCCTGCGGTTTGGAGTCTGCTTGAATGGCTGGTTGGCCGCTCCTATCTTAGATATCGAGGGCAAAGCGGATTGCACGCCCGACATCAATCATCTTTGACTGAGGTAAGGATGTGATCAATGGTCCCATTTTCGCCTTGAACACGGTCTGCAAATGGTCACAATTGATAGCGCAATCCTTCGGCATGCCGTCGGACTTTGAGAGAAATACCTCGGACGGTATATTGCGGACCGTAGTTGTTATGGGAGCGATTGTTACCTCGCCAAGATATTCCAACACGGAATCTCGTGTAAGGATAAGAACGGGCCGTTTTTTGTCTGGCGGTAGAAACTTGTACCATCGTATTTCGCCGTGTTTCATTCGTCACCCCAAGCCTGCTCGGTTTCCCAAACCGAAAACTCGTCGGCAGAAACCGGTTGCCGTTCGTACCCCCGGCGATGCTTCTGCTCTTGTTGCTCAAGGCTATAACGGACAAGCGCGTCGCGAAGTGCCTTTCTTGCGAAAGCAGACCGCGTTGTGCATAGTTCCTTTGAAACACGGTCGACCGCTTTGACAAGATTATCATCAAGGGTCATTTGGATGGTTCTCATATTACACCTCCGCAATGTGGTTTTTTATAGCTATGCTAATCCACATCGCTGGTCTTGTCAAATGAGTCTTTGCGGCCAACAATTATTATACTGGATCGGTTTATTCCTTTGATTTATGCTTAATCATATTATTTTTTACCAAAGAAACAAATAATTCATGAAGAAAAATAGCCTTAACTGCCGTAAATGATCTTTAATATCATATTATCAGAATCCGTATATCGTAGACAGGAACTTTACCCTGCAGTTGCATAAAAAACATGACAAGGTATAGAAAAAAAGAATGATAACAGGGCTGATTTATTAGAGGTTAGAATTCAACGATACACTTTTTAAGGTTTTGAAGTGTTTGGTCTCCGCTGATTCCCCATCCGATAAAGGCGAGCCGGGTCTCCGGCTCTCCGTCCCAGGGCGACCACTCCCATTTCCCTCCTACGAAATTGAGCATGAGAGTGCGGTCCGGAAAACGGACCAGTCCCTTGACGCGGAAGACCTCCCACGGCAAAAGAGCTAAAAATTTCTTAAAAGAGGCCTCATCCAGCATGACGGGGTTCCGGAAGGAGAAGGTCACAAAATAGGAGGCGTTCACAGCATCCCCGGAAAGAGGGATCCTGGAATCCTCATCATGATCATGATGAGGGTCCGGTTCCGGAACCGGGGTTTTCAAAGACGTCGCTCTATAAAAGTGGATCGGTTTGATGTGGAATGTTTTGGGGGCGGGTTCCATCCAGAGTGTTTCCGGGTCTATGGCGCAGTGGATGGTGGGGACGACTTGGGAATCCGGAAACGTCTCATGGATCTCTTTGAGGAAAAGAGGAATGGCTTCTTTTTCAAGCAAATCGATTTTGTTCAACAGGATCAGATTTCCCATTTCCAATTGGTTGAAAAAAAGCGGCCCGAACACCTCGCGCGCACCCCAATAATCGGCATCCAAAATAGTGACGATTTTCTTAAGCTCCATACGCTGCCGAAAGCTGGGTTCTCCCAGAACGGATGCTATCGACTTGGGATCCGCAACCCCCGATGTTTCGATCAGTATTCGCCGAGGTTGGAATTGCTCCCATATGCGGTTCAAGGTCAGGCGCAAGTCGTTGCTGAGGGTGCAGCAGATGCATCCCGAAGTCAGTTCAATGATGTCGGAACCCGCATTTTTAAGCATCAGTCCGTCGATTCCGATATCGCCGAATTCATTCACCAGCACAACAGTTCCTGAGAGATCGGTCTCCCAGGAGATGATCCGGCTTAACAATGTCGTTTTTCCGGACCCCAAAAAGCCCGTCAGTATCATGATATGGGTTTTTTTCGGCGCCTGATTCGGATGCGGGGCGTTCATAAGATTCACCAGTAACAAGTTTATTAATACCGGCGCCCGGTTACACGGCAACCGTAATCACCTGATAGCATCTTAAACATCTCTCGGCTTCGGATACGGCTTCCTGGGCTGAAAATCCGGATTCCACTTCATCGAAATTCGATTTTCGGATTTCCGGCGGGAGCGCTTTGGCGTGCAGCCGCTTGCGGGGTTCCACTTTTTTGATCTCTTCCTTCGGATCATAGACGTTTACGATTTTAAACAACTTATCAAAATAATGCTCGGTTTCGTATTCTAAAGGGATCTGATTGATCATCCGGTCGATGCTCTGCGCCGCCTTTCTCCCTCCGGCACATGCGGTGATCAGGGCATCCGGACCGGTTTCACAGTCCCCGGCAAAAAAGAGCTTCGGGCGGCTGCTCTGTTTCGTGAACTCATCCACAACCATCGTATTCCAGGGGCTGGTTTGAACCCCTTCGATCCCCTCTAAAAATGACAGATCTATTTTCTGGCCGATGGCGGAAATGATGGTGTCGCACTCAAAGATAAACTCAGATCCTTCAACGGGCATCGGGCGCGGCCTTCCGCTTTTATCCGGTTCTCCCAGCTTCATCCGGATGCATTCAAGGCCGGTCACTCTCCCGTTTTCCGCCAGAATCCGTTTTGGGGCGGTCAGG
This sequence comes from Deltaproteobacteria bacterium RBG_13_49_15, assembly GCA_001797695.1. Classification (GTDB taxonomy): domain Bacteria; phylum Desulfobacterota; class Desulfobacteria; order Desulfobacterales; family UBA2156; genus RBG-13-49-15. Next base: position 2,643 of record MGQD01000037.1, read on the forward strand.
AAATGGAAATTGACCTGTTCCTGTTCGGCGTCGTGGATTTCAGCGCTATCCGAGGGCATTTCACTTCGGGTTCTCCGGTAAATCAGATTGACGCTTTCCTTGTTTGTCCGCAGCAAAGAACGGGCGCAGTCAATAGCGACATTACCGCCTCCGATTACTGTTGCTTTTTTCCCTTGAGGATACGGATCCAGGCCTTCATTAATCTCTTTTAAATAATTTAATCCGGTGAAAAAACCCTTAATCTTTTCGTTTTCCCCTTCGATGGCTAATGGGAGGCTCTCCTGAGCGCCGATCCCTACAAAAACGGCGTCGAAATCGTTTTCGAGCTGCGACAATTTCGTTTCTTTTCCGATGGTGTGGTTATAAATCAGGGTAACGCCCATTCTTTTCAACTGTTCCACTTCCCGTTGAAGGATATTCCGGGGGAGCCGGTAATCGGGAATGCCGACGGCGCTCATCCCTCCGGGTTCGGCGAGTCGTTCAAAGAGGGTGATATTGTGCCCTTTTACAGCCAGATGAAAAGCGCAGGTAATCCCTGCAGGACCGCACCCGACAATGGCAACCTTTCCTGTTTTTGCAGAGGGTGTCACCTCCGGCGCCGGCTCTTTTCCCTCCTTCAGTTCGTGATCCGCCACGAATCGCTTGAGCCCTTTGATCGAAACCGGTTCGTCCACCAAAGCGCGCCGGCAATGCGTTTCACATGGCCTGAAGCAGACGCGACCGACCGTTCCGGGGAGCGGGAGGCGTTCACGGATGACCTTGATCGATTCAGCAAATTTCGTATCCTTGATGTGCTCAATGTATTTGGGAATATCCAGATGGATCGGACAGGCGTCGATACAGGGGGCCGTCAGTTTTGAATAATAGGTCCCCGGGATAACGGGTTTTGCTCCTTTGGCTGCCTGGGCAAAATCATCGGAAAAGTATTTCAACGCCTGCAAAAAGGGGCTTGGACCGATTTTTCCGATGCTGCATTTTGCATTGCTCACGATGGCTTCGGCGGCAGATCCCATAAATTCAATGTCTTCACCCGTGGCTTCTCCCTTGGCGATATCCTGAAGAACCTCAATCATCTCCTTCCATCCTGTCTTGCAGTAATTGCATCGGTCGCATGTCTTGGAATGGCTTAAAACAGCTTCTATGTATCCCCTGCAAAGGTCGACGATATCGACTTCAGGCGAACGGATTACAATCCCGTTCCATCCCATCAACGCCTTAATTTTTTTATTTTCGGTAAAATATTCGGGCAATTCAATGGTTGTCTGCTTTTCTAAGTCTTGATCCTTTTTCCCGCGGTTGTCGATGATGCTTTTTCCCCAGGAGCTGAAAAGAATATCTCCCATCTGTTCCTCCCTAAAAATGATTGTGAACTTAGAATCGGGCCAATGAAAAACCGTTCAGAAGATGTTCCCGAACCCTTTTGCATAGAGGGGATAAGATGTCAATGAATTCAATTTGCAGAACTTTAAAATCATCTATTATCGCTTTAAAAATCGTCTTTTAGACGATGGTCAATGATTTTCATTTCTGTAATAAAATAGAAGGAAATGGCTTTATGGATCCAGGGTTCAATAGTTCCCGGGTTAAAGTGAAAAATCAACAAAAAAAAGGGGCGGGAAAGGGGTATGTATTCGTCAATGATTGTTTGACAATTAAAGGAGGAAGGTATGGAGAAATTTAAAAAAGATCCCATGGTTTGTAAAATCGGAGACGTGACATTTGCCGGTCAACCCGGAGATTATCCTACCGTGTGTTGCTTTTCGATCTTTCAGGAAAGCGATAAGCTCTTTGACAAGGGGAGCCGAAGAAAAGGATTTAATGAAAAGAAAGCGGAGGAGCTTCTCAAAACAGCCGATAAATTCACCAAGGAAACAGGGGTGCCGGCAATGGCGGACATCGTGGCGAGTCCGGGCGAAAAATTTAATAAATATATCGATTTTGTGACATCAGTCAGCAATATGCCGTTCTGCGTGGATGCCATTATGATGAGGACGAAACTGGACGGCGCCGCCTACTGTGCTGAAAAAGGGCTTTTGGACCGGATGTTTTACAACAGTATCACCGTTTGGGAACAGGATCTCGAGACCGAAGTCAAAGAGATGAAGGAGATCGGCGTTAAAAACGCGCTTCTAGTCGCGTTCGACACGAACGATTCGACACCCAACGGCCGGATTACCGGGGCTCAGAAGTTGTTGGATGTCATAGACAAAGTGGGGCTGAAACTGAAAAACATTATCGTGGATACTACAACCCTCAACGCTCCTGCCAACGCATTGTGCGGTATTGCGAATAAAATGATCAAGGAGAAATGGGGTTTTGCAACGGCCAGCGCCCCCAGCAACGGCTCCTATATGGAGTTAAAGCGTTTTAAAGAAATGTTTGAGTATAAGGGATGGGCCGGATTTGATGCAGCGGTTGAAGCCCTGTCGGCTTTTTATTACAACGATTTGATGTTCACCGGGCCCATGGCGGGTGTGCCGAGGGTAATGACGGCTGTTGCTCTAGCCGATGCGTTTCTGGCTACCTCGATGTATAACACCACCCGGCAGCTCCCTAAGGATCCGAATCATCCTCTTGTCAAACTGTTCCCCTCATTTTCGGAACAGCTCAAAGTGGCGTGGGAAAAACCGAGTGATTTAAAGAAAATGTAACGTTTTTCGCTTCAAAGGAGTGCGGCTTGGCAGGCAAATCAGCATGTTGCCGCACTCCTTTTACGACTTCCAAGTTGTCTGCTGCGAAATCCGGAGTGTCGTTTTCGACAATACCATCAAAGACGCCTTCCATTCCTTGAGCGGCCCCGATCGATAGTCCATACGGATTTCACCTGATGAATTCAGATCAAAAGGAACACCGACGAAATCATCTTGCCGATCGGATTAAAACATGATATGAAATCAAATATCGATATTGCTGTTCTGATTCTAACCTAAATTGAGCGATTTTGAGGCCATACGAAGGCGGCTATGCGGGATTCCGGCTTTCGCCGGAATGACGGAAGAGACCCGACAGGTTCTCGTTATGCCGGACTTGATCCGGCATCCAGTCATCAATGATGCACGACTGCCCTGACAAATCGATCAATTTAGTTCTGACTTAAAAAGCTGACTCCCTGATCCCTGGAGACTT
>MGQD01000038.1:0-3555 GCA_001797695.1 Deltaproteobacteria bacterium RBG_13_49_15
CGGGACATCGCAAGAAGATAATGGTGTCGATATTGTTAGTGTCAAAATCGGCGGCAGCGTCGGCAATATTACCGGTAATTCTCAATACTATGAAGGTGTTTATATCTATGAGGTAACAATTGATGGGTCGATTGGCAACATCACCGGAACCTCCCAGGATGAAGATGGTGTCTATATCGAAGATACGACCATCGGCGGGAGCATCGGCGACATCACCGGGACCTCCCAGTATGATGAGGGCATCGAGTTCGATAATGTCACTATCGGCGGCAGTATCGGCGATATCACCGGAACTTCGCAGGATGAGGATGGAGTCTGGATTCATGGTGTAACGATTGGAGGCTCCGTCGGCAATATTACCGGAATCACACAATATCTCCATGGTGTGCATTTGGAGGGAGTTACCATCGTTGGGAGTGTAGATGTTATCCACGGGATCTCATCCGAAGATTTCGGTGTCCTCTTGGAGTTTGTTGACATCGGCGGAAATGTTCAAGAGATCGTTTCAGGCTCCTGGCTCTATATCTCAGCCACTGAGGTGGGCGGAACGATAGGAGACATTACCGCTCTTAAAGATATTTACTTCCTTGGGAGTGGAACCGAAGGCCTCAATATGGGTTCCGGCGGATTTGACTCCCTCTTTGCTCTCCTTGACGCTCTTCTTGTTCCCCAGGGATATTACTATGGGTTCGGCCTCAAGGTTGGCGGCGATGTCGGGGATGTTACCTCCACAGCCGGAAGCATTGTGTCGACCGGCGAACTGATATTGAACCATAGCGCAGGCCTGCAGGTCCATGGCTCGATTGGAAATATCGTTGCCAGCGAGGATCTCATGGGCATCTTCATAGCAGAAACCGGAAACATCGGAAACATCACCTCCTATGCAGGCGATATTGGCCACTTTGACCCGTCGGTCTATGTGCCTCTTGTCTTCACAGACCTTTATCAATTTGCATTCTATGCCATTGCAGAGTTGCCGTTTAACCTGGATATCCTTAACCTGATTGCCAGCCCGGATGTTGCGCTGTTCAAGACTGAATTTGTCGCCGGCGGGTCTATCGGGGATGTGGTGGCCTTGACCGGTTCGATCGGTGATCTGAATATTGCTACAAGCGATGCCCTTGGCCACCTGGGGGATATCCTCGATACCGGATTGGAATATGCACTGGATCTCTTAGAAGACTTTGTGAATCAGCTTCCCATCCGCGACCTCCCGACCAATCTTGCGGATTCGATCCAGGCCTATCTGATCGACAGGATTGATGCAATCGTTTACAATACCTTTGAGACGACCATTCATGCGAGCCTGAATATAGGCGATGTCTATGCAAGCCAGGATATGTATGCCGAGATCATAGCCGATACCGGAAACATCGGGGACGGCGTGGTCTTTGTGGGCAATGAGGCGGCATCAAGGGAGAATCTGCCCGGAGGCGTGGTTTCCGCAGCCGGAGATATCCAGGCCACGATCCATGCCGGCAACGACCTCTATGGGGTCTGGGCAATGAAGCCGGCTTTCCTCGAGCCGACAGATCCATGGAGCGTCATCCCCGGCGGGAATATCCTGGATGGGACGAGGATTACGACAGTTCGTAATATCGGCGACTTCGAGGATGGTCGAGGCGTCATCGCCGGCGGTGTGATCGAGGATGACGTGGCCATCATCGCAGGCAACAATATAGGCGTTGTAGAGGCGAAGATCATCGGGTTCGGGTTTGAGGATATCCAGACGATAGTTCGCGAGACGGTTACCTTTGAAATTGATACCGAAGACATCACTCTTATCAAGATCCAGGTGCCGGACAACGATGGAAGGTTGGATGTCAATGATTTCCTGATGTTCACCGACAGCAACGGCGACGATTTTATCGACATTCCATGGGAGCTGGCACAGGCCATAGCGGGTGTGGATAATGAACATCGGATTGATAATGGTTATGATGATGGATATAATGGAAGCGGTGGATCTGATGGTGAATTGCCGCCCTTTGAAGAAGGCTATGTGCCCATCCTGGCAGACTGCAAGATATCCAATCCTGAGTTCGACCTGATCATCGATTGGTGGGGACGACATCCGGAGGCAAGACCAGAGCTTCCATCCGGAATCGATCTGCCTTCGCTCCCGGATTGGTACAATGCAGGCATGTTCAGGTTTGGCGAAGTCGATGTTGAGGATGTGGATAACATCATCATCCTCAAACTAAACGGATACTACGAACAATTCGATGCCGATGGAGATGGAAGACCGGACGGAATCTACTTAGAGACGAATGGCATCGAAGGATACCAGAGCCTTACGGATGATCCCTCAGGCGGCGGAGACCAGGTTGTAACCTTCAACTATGATGTGCCTAACCTGCCTCTGGTCTTTATCGACCATATGACGACGGATGTCATCAGCGAAGTTAGAACGGAACAGATTTTGGATGTCGTGGTTGAGCCGGCAGCGAGGATGACGATCATTGCACAGGGCAGGGATCCTGAAGGCGGAAGGGCGATCGGCCGGATCGAGGCAACCCATGACATTTACGCGAACGTCCTGATCGAAGCATCGAGGGGCGGCATCGGGGAGATCATTGCATCCAATGACATCGGAGCAAAGGGAAGCACGGAAACGATCGAGATCAAGGCAAGAACCGCGATCGATACCATCTATGCCGGCCATAACCTGGGACGGCCAGGTGTGCCGATCGAAATCGATGTGATGGGCTCCGGTCCGGGCGACATCATCACCCTCGACATGATTTTTGGCAACTTTGCCGGGACATGGCTTGAAACGAATGGCGTCGGCGTGGAGGGCGGAATTGTTGCAGGCTCCGGCGATATCAATATGATCATTAACAGCGGCGCTTCCATCGGCGCGATCCAGGCTAATGTTGGAATGGTGCTCGGACAGTATCATGCCACCGGCAACCTTGAGAGCGTCTACGGCAGCAGAGGCATCGACGGTGAATTTACGGCCGAGCTCGGTTCTATCGAATTTGTCTTTGCGGCAACCGGAGGCATCGCAGGCGAGTTCTTCACCGGAGGAGACCTCGGAATGGTTCAATTGGGACGAGGCGATATTACAGCCGACTTCTCTGTAATGGGCGAGATCGGAAGCATTGGAGTAACGAGCGGAAATATTATTAGCGATATAACCGCAGGCGACGGGATTGGCTCTGTAGTAGCCACCTTCGGGAACATCAGCGGAAGCATCTATTCAGGCGGGAACATCGGCCAGATCATCGAGATTCTGAATGCGCCGAAGGGCGATGTTGAAGTTTACCTGAAATTGGTAGATGGCGATGTCTCTTACCTCAGCGCCCTGGGAGCCACCTTTGGAATTAATGATTATGAGGGTAATGCATATGCCGTGATCAGAACCGATGATCTCTTCAAGTTCAGCACCATTGTTATTCGAAACAGCAGCAGCAGCACAGATTTTGCCATCACCACCGTTGGAAGCAAAATCCTCTCGCTGAGCGACTTCCTGGTAGACGGAGATTTTGGCAGCCTGACTGATGATGGCCAGGATGGAAAGGCCGATGCGAGCATCGGCAATCTCGAAATCGG
>MGQD01000038.1:3561-6974 GCA_001797695.1 Deltaproteobacteria bacterium RBG_13_49_15
GATCTACGGAACCGTAGCCGTGGAAGGCCAGATCAATAACCTGACCGCCGGCGGATTCAGTGGGTACGGCGGAGAAGGAGCAGTGGTCACAGGCCTGAACAGCGGATCAACTTTCAACTACAACATCGGCGGCCAGGCGGATAGCGCTTCGGCCCAGGGTGGAAACTGGGTTGTTACCCTTGTCGATGGAAACATCATCAGCGCAGCGTTGGGCAAAGTGACAGCTTTAGCGGGCCAGTCATTAACCTTTACGACCACCTCAAGTTTAGATGACCTCCAGGCAAATCTGGGCGGAAGGAGGCTTGATGTTAGCATCGGCGGAGACCACCTTGGATGGATTACGATTCAATCCGGGACCTTGCTCCTTGATGTGAGCGGGAGTATTGTGGCAGGCGCTAACGCAACAGCCGATGGAGGCATTGTAGATGTTAATGTGGGCGGAAGCGTAGACCCGAGCCTGTTGAAACACTACCTGCTGGATACGGATTCGAAAACGACCACTATCCTGGATACATTGCCTACGAATGCCACCTATTCCGGGCAGCTGGTGACCATCATCGGCAGTTCAAGCTCATTGGTGGCGGATGTGTCGGTTGTCTTCGGAAGCACGGTCTTGGATACAAGAGTGACCGGGAATGGAACCCTTGTGTTTAAGAGCAACGGGAATGTAGGAAACATCTCTGCCGGAGTTGGGGATAATCTCAACATCAAGGGCATTGAAGTACAGGGTAATGTCGGGGATATCTCCACAGCCTATCAGGATTGTTCGGGTTGCGGCGAAAAGAGCGCGATCCAAGATGTATTCGTCAGCGGCAAGATTGGAGATATTACCGCCGGCAAACTGGTTAAGAATATTAATGCAAAAATGACAGGCGAGATCAAGTCGCTTTACGGGGACGTGATTAAAATTAACGTCACCGAGGATATTGAAGCCATCTGCGCTTACAGGAATGTTAAGGATATCACCTCCTGCGGCTCGATCGGAGACATCTATGCAGGAAAAGATATCAAGATTGTCAAGGCTGGAACCTTTGACAGGGCGGGAAACATCGGGAGCGCCGTGGCAGGCAATAATATCAGCGATGTGAAAGTGTTTGGCGATATCGATGTCATGAGCGGATTGAGCGTGAAAAAGGTGTACGCAGCCGGCGATATCGGGACGATCAACGGAGGTGTTAAGGGAGTTTCAGATATCAGAGTGGATGGTGACCTCGACCTGATCAATTCAGCAAAAGACGTGAAGAAGATATCTGTTGTAGGGACGGTGAATGTGCTGGCTTCAAACAAGGCGTCCTATATCAGCTCAGGATCGGGCGGCAAGGTTGAAATTGGCACCTTCGTAAGCGATATCTCAAAACTCAAGATCTCAACCAATATCGACGTCATCGTGAGAGGAATCTAAATGAAATAAATCCCCCCTGTTCCCTTTCCTAAAAGGGAACAGGGGGGATGAACTCCCTTCCCGGGATAGAATTAGGGAGAGTCAAAATCATGAAAGATAAAAAATTGCCCTGTAAATAGGGCAATTTTTTTGTTGACTGATGGTCTAAGAATATGTTATAAAAACCGTATTTAACATTTTAAACCCTTTAAAGGGATATAATGTATAGGATAATTTTTATTCTTGCTATAATAATGCTTATTGCTCCAATAAGCCATGCAAAGGAGGTTTCTTTTTCTCAGGAGGACAGGGAGAGGCTCATCAGATTAGAGACGAAGGTTGAAGAAGGGTTTAAGGCATTACAAAGACAAATTGATTCGCAACAAAGACAGATTGATGACCTGAAATTGAGCACTCAAAGACAGATTGATGACCTGAAATTGAGTACCCAAAGGCAGATCGATGATCTGAAATTAAGTTTCCAAAAGCAGTTTGATAATCTTTATGCACTTATTTTATGGGGTTTTGGAATACTTTTTGGCGGAATGGGAATATTGATCGGTTTTGTGATCTGGGATCGAAGAACAGCCTTAGCGCCGGTGGTAAGAAAATATAAAGTATTCGAGGAGAGAGGGGAATTAATTGAAAAAGCATTAAAAGAATATGCCAGAGAGAATCCAAAGTTTGCCGAGATATTGAAGGGGCTTGGAATATTATAAGGGGCAGTTAAACAAAAAAGGTAACAATTTAGCACTTTGAAAAAACCGATCTAATCCCCCTTCATCCCCCTTTGTCAAAAGGGGGAAACCTTTCTCCTCCCTTTGGAAAAGGGAGGTTGGGAGGGATTTTACAAGACGGTTTCAAACAGCTAAATTGATATCAAAAAAGTAATTAATTAAACAACGGTCAATTGGCAACAAACAATTAACATATTCTTTTAAAAGGAGGGAATTTCAGGATGGCAAAAGAGAAAAGAGCAGGAGATGAAAAAGCAGCAGAGGGAGGGAAGCAAGAGGAGAGCCTTGACCAACTCCAGGACCAGATTGAACGGCAGGCCCAGGACCTGGCTAAACAGGCAGCAGAACAGCAGGACCAGATCGTGACTCAGGAACCGGAACCAGGGCAACCCCAAGCCCAGCCTGCAGCACGAACCATTCAATTAGATGAGTTGGGTGCAAAGACCAGTTATAGTAATTTTTGTTATACCGCAGGCACACGAGAAGGTGTCCTCTTTGGGTTCGGATTCCATGACTGGCAGCCAAATAACCCAATCAAGGTTGATGCAAAAATAGAGATGAGTTACTTCAATGCGAAGAGACTCCTGGCCACTTTAAATCAGATCCTCAAAAGACATGAGACAGCCTTTGGCGATATTGAAATTGATATCAACAAGAGATTAAAGATAAAACCTACAGGCGGTGGAGGCGGAGTTGCCTAAATACGAAGGACGATGGACGAAGGGCGATGGACGATGAAAGAAGAACGTTAAATAGTTTAAAGTTCGTCGTTCATAGTTCATTGTTCATCGTTAATATTGGCTTCACCATTCTAAAAAAAGAAAAGGAGATTAAAATATGGCAGACCAAGAAGCACAAAAACCAACTCAAAAAATACAGATCGATGACCGGGGTGTGAATGTCGAATCTTCCGATTACTGGTTGATTACCGGAACACCTGAAGAGGCTGTCTTCCGTTTCGGAAATACGAAACATAATGTGGGCGGGCCGGTAAAAATTACGAATAAAGTCGGTATAAGCTATTACACTGCTAAAAGACTTCTTGCAGCCCTTGCCCAGACAATTAAAAGATATGAGGAGGCATTGGGGGCGATCAATACCGGAACATCATAATCAACCCATTCGACTCCCCGGTCTGAAGCCAGGGGTATGCTCAGGGTTGATACTGAGCGGCGCTTTTTACCCCGATTTTAAATCGGGGTTTGGCGCTATCGAATGTATCAAAAAGGGACAAGCTACATTTTTAGTAACTGTTTAGCCAAATTTAGCTTTTAAAAAAAAGAGTTCTAAATTCC
>MGQD01000039.1:0-8793 GCA_001797695.1 Deltaproteobacteria bacterium RBG_13_49_15
TGCCAAGGACTCGCAGTAAAATACTACGGCTTCGCCCTTGGACGCCTTGGATCTGGGGCGCCCTCGGCTTTTGCAACAACAGGGTTAACTATCAGGTATTGCGGAAATGGATAAAGAACAGGCGGATAACGAAACCATCCCCCAAACCTTACCGACTCTTTTAAAAAGAAATGCCGAGCGTTTCGGCGACCGGCGGGTCGCTCTTCGCGAAAAAGAATACGGCATCTGGCAGCCCATCACCTGGCGGCAATACCTTCAAAACGTTCAGGATCTTTCGCTGGGGCTCATCTCTTTGGGCCTAAAGCCGGGTGATACGCTCGGCATCATCGGAGATAACCGGCCTGAGTGGATATACGCCGAATTGGCGGCGCAGGCGGCGTGCGCCATCCCTTTCGGGATCTTTCAGGATTCCATCCTCACTGAGATCACATACATCATCGGGCATAGTGACGCCAGAATGATCGTGGCCGAAGATCAGGAACAGGTCGATAAAATCCTTGAGATCAAAGAAAAGCTTCCGAATCTGAAAAAAATCATTTTCACCGATCCAAAAGGGCTCTGGGGATATGACGATCCGCTGTTGATCGACTTTGGTGAAGTCAAGCGGATGGGGCAAACGCTTCACAAGGAAAAGCCTGACCTGTTCGAAAAAAACCTTTCATCCGCCGGGAAAGACGATCTGGCCATCGTATGCTACACCTCGGGGACAACCGGTAATCCGAAAGGGACGCTGCTGACGCATCATAACATCCTGAGCATGGTGGGAGCGTTAAATGAGGTAGACCCCAAGCACCCGGATGACCAGTTTTTATCATTTATCCCCCTTCCGTGGATCGTGGAACAGACCATGAGCGTCTTTTCCGCCCTTTACTCCGGATATACGGTGAGCTTCCCGGAAGAACCCGAAACCGCCATGGCCGATCTTTATGAGATCGCTCCCAGCCTCATGGTGGCATCCCCCCGCATGTGGGAGGGAATTTCGCGCCAGGTGATGGTCAAGCATCTCGATGCGTCCTTTTTTAAATCCATTATCTACGATTTTTGCCTTCCCATCGGATATCGTTGGGCTGATTTTAAATTCGAAAAAAAGAACCCTCCGCTTTTCTGGAAAATCCTTTATTACCTGGCATATGTGGCCATGTTCCGGGCGCTGAGAGACCGGATCGGTTTTTCCAGGGTGCGTTCGGCCATGACCGGGGGCGCCGCACTAGGCCCTGACGTATTCCGATTCTTTCATGCCCTTGGGGTTAATCTGAAACAGATCTATGGCCAGACGGAAGTGGCCGGCTATTCCACCATTCACCGGGACAACGACATCATTTTCGACTCCGTGGGAATTCCGGTGCCGGCAGCCGAAATCCGGATCTTCGATCCGGATAAGGAAGGGGTAGGAGAAGTAATATCGAAAGGACCCGGGTTGTTCAAAGGATATCTGAAAGACGAGGAAACATCCCGAAACACCATTATCGACGGGTGGCTTCATTCCGGGGATGCCGGATACTTTACTCCTGGAGGACACCTGGTCATCATCGACCGGGTCAAGGATCTGATGCAGTTAAAATCAGGCGCCCGTTTTTCTCCCATGTTCATCGAAAACAAGCTTAAATTCTGCCCGTATATCATTGAAGCGGTGGTGTTGGGACATGACCGGGATTATGTGACCGCCATGATCTGCATCGACTACAAGCACGCGGGCAAATGGGCCGAAGAGCATCGGATCAGCTACACCACCTATTCCGATCTGACCGGTAAACCCGAAGTCTATGATCTGATCGAAAAGGAAGTGGCGCGTGTGAATAGATCGCTTCCTGAAAAGGCAAGGGTCAACAAGTTTCTTCTTCTTTATAAAGAGCTGGACCCGGATGACGAAGAGCTGACTCGCACCAAAAAAATCCGACGATCCTTCATCAATCAAAAATACGTCAAGGAGATCGAGGGGCTTTACGGCAACGCGGATACGCTCCCGATCGAAGCCCGCATCCGGTACCAGGATGGAAAAACCGCCGTCCTTCGATGTGAGCTGGTCATCCGGACCATGAAACCGGAAGAAGCATACCGGGACGCCCTGACGAAAAAGAGATTTTTCGGAATGATCCGAAAACGGAGGAATTGATTTGCAAAACGAATTCCTTTTTTTCATGCAGTTTTTTTTGTCAGGGCTTTCCATCGGTTCCATATATGCCCTGGTAGCCCTTGGATTTGTTCTCATCTACAAATCCACATCCATTTTGAATCTGGCCCAGGGAGAATTCCTGATGGTCGGCGCCTATATCTGCCTTTCCATGACCATCGATTTTGGCCTCAATTTTTATGCATCCTTTCTGGTCACCATGATTTTTTCAATCATCCTTGGCCTTGTTGTGGAACGCCTCGTCCTGCGCCCGCTTATCGGCGAACCGATCATCTCCATCATCATGGTGACCCTGGGTCTCACCTATGTGCTCAGAGGTGTTGTGATTATGATCTGGGGAAACGATATCCGCCAGTTCAATGTTTTTCCCGAGCAGCCCATTGACCTGTGGGGGGTAAAGTTGACCTACCTGTACCTCTGGAGCATCGGGATCTCTTTTTTCCTCCTGTCGGTTTTCGTACTGTTTTTTAAATACGCCAGGACCGGGATTTTCATGAGAGCGGTGGCCGACCATCAGACTGCTGCCCAGAGCATGGGAATTTCCGTAAAACGCGTGTTTGCCATGAGCTGGTGCATCGCCGCAGTGGTTTCGTCCATCGGCGGCATTCTGGTCGGAAACATCGCCGGAGTCGGAGTCGATATCAGCTATATCGGGCTGAAGGTCCTTCCTGCCGTGATTTTCGGGGGGCTTGACAGCATTCTCGGCGCCATCATCGGCGGGCTGGTCGTGGGGATTCTGGAATTTTTATCGGCCGGATATCTGGATCCATATATTCCGGCTATCAACGAAGTTTTTCCGTTTATTATTTTAGTTGTGGTTTTAATGATAAGGCCTTACGGTCTTTTCGGCATTGAGGAAATCGAGAGGGTTTAAAGAGAGCAGAGCATGCCTTCCGGAATATTTCACGAACGATACGAAAGCGATGAGCGTATTTTCCAGACATGGTTTGTCCGGATCTGGCTCTTTGTGCTGCTGATCGTCTGTGCGGGTTTTCCGGTATTTGCTTCCAAATACATGATATCGATCATGACCGAAGTGGGTATTGCCGTTATCGCCTGCCACGGGCTGAACCTCCTTACCGGTTTTACCGGACAAATATCGCTGGGGCATGCGGCGTTTATGGGTGTCGGGGCGTACACCTGCTCCATCCTCATTACCAAATCCGGAGTCCCTTTTATTGTCGCACTCCCTGCAGCCGGAGTGGTAACCGCACTTGTAGGGATGATTTTCGGCATTCCGTCTCTGAGGCTTCGGGGGTTATATCTGGCCATGGCGACGATCGCCGCCCAGTTCATTATCGAATTCACGATCCGCCGGTGGGGTAAGCTGACCGGAGGTGTGGAAGGAATGTATGTGGATCCAGGAACAGTGGGCCATTTTCATTTTGATAACCATATCCATCTTTACTATCTGACGTTTATTATCGCGGTGGTAATCACTCTGATGACCAAAAACATCGTGCGGGCCAGATCCGGTCGCGCATTTGTGGCCATTCGGGACCGGTATCTCGCCGCAGAAGTGATCGGCGTGAACCTGTTTAAATACCGCCTCATGTCGTTTGCAATCTCTTCCTCTTTTGCCGGAATAGCCGGCGCTCTCCTTTCCCAGTACCTTCAAGTCATCACCCATGAATCCTTCAGCATTCACCAGTCGATCGATTATCTGGCCATGTGCATCATCGGAGGATTGGGGCACATCCTGGGCGCCATCTACGGTGTGGCGTTCTGGTTCATCCTGGAGCGGATTCTCGAATATGTAACAACCTCATTAAACAGCGCTTTCCCCGCGCATTTGACCTGGTTTGTATCAATCCGTGAAATTGTGTTCGGCGTGGTCATCATCTGGTTTCTGATTTTCGAACCGGACGGATTGGCCGCAAGGTGGCGAACCATCAGGGCTTACTGGAAGCTCTGGCCGTTCTCATATTAACGGAGTATCGCTGGAATAAACGTAATGATAAACCACAAAAGGAGGCAACATGAAGACAAACAGGAAGTCCGGATTTTTCATCATCGCCGTGTCAATGATCATCGGATTCGCCCTTCTGGCGGGTCCTGCCGGTGCAGCCGATGAAATCAAATGGGGCGTGCTGATCGACCTGTCCGGGCCCACGTCGGACTGGGGGAAAAACCAGGCCAAAGGGCAGCTCGATGCCATGCGGTGGGTGAATGAAAACGGCGGCATCAACGGAAAGCCGTTGAAACTCATCGTCATCGACGACGGATACAAGGTGCCGGATGGAGTAGCCGGCTATAACCGCCTGGTCGATTCCGAAAAGGTCATCGGGATTTATATCCAATCCACCGGAACGACCATGACGCTTGCCAAGAAAATCGTGGCCGACGGCGTGGCCACCATTGCGGCATCGTTTACCGCCAAATTTGAAGATCCGACGAAAACACCGTTTAGTTTCTTTGTTTCTCCATCATACGGGACCATGGGTCGTATCGCCCTGAAATGGATCAAGGACAACTGGAAGGATAAATCCCGAAATCCGAAAATCTGCTATCTCTATCCGGATAACACTTACGGAAGCGACATCCTTAACGTATGCAACGATTACGCCAAAAAGATCGGGGTCGATGTAGGCCCCGATCAGGTCATCAACTGGCCTACCAAGGACGCCACTGTTCAGCTCACCAATATGAAACGGTATGATCCGGATTTTGCCTTTATCACCTCGACCGCAATGAACGGCGCCGTTATTCTGAAAAACGCCAAAGCATTGGGACTTCAAACCAAATTCATCTCCAACATCCGGAACTTTGAAGAAAGCCTGATCGATCTGAGCGGCGGCGCCGCTGAGGGAAGCTACGGCGTGCATCCGATCGCACCCTACGGCGCGCCGGTCCCCGGCATGAAAAAACTCATTGAGTGCCATGAGAAATGGCACTCCGGAGAAAAGGGAACGAATGTGTATGTTGAAGGATGGGTCAACATCTTAAGTGTCACGGAAGCGCTCAAGATCGCCGACAAAGCCAAAGATCTCACCCCCTCCGGAATCCGGAAGGCCTTTGAACAGTTCCGGAATTTCGATACCGGCGGCCTGGCGCCTCCGCTCACCTTTACGGACACCGATCACCGGGCAAGCATGGCTGCCAAGATCTACCAGGTCAAGAACGGTAAAATGGTGGATGTGAGCAATTGGATCGAACTCCCGAGAGATGCGGAGTATTTCGGAAAATAAATTTCATACCGGCTAAAGCCGGTAGCTTAAGGGGCCAAGGATCCTAGGGTTCAAGGATTCAAGTGAAAGCCATTTCAACATGTTTTTCTAACCCTTGAATCCGTGGACCCTTGAACCCTTTTAGGTAAAAATCGAGCTGAAGTCTTCGCCTAAAGGTGAGGATTTTTCCTTCAATCGGAAAATGGATGCAAGAGGAGTGCAATGCCGGAATTGACATTGCCAAGGCGATTCAACGCCGCCGAGTATTTTATCGACCGGAACGTGGAAGAAGGGAGAGGCGACAAGATTGCCGTTTTGCACGAAGAGAATGCCTATACCTACCGGCAGCTTCTTGAAAACGTGAACCGGTGCGCCAACATGCTTTCCCGGTTGGGTGTTCGGATGGAAAACCGGGTGATGCTGCTTCTCAGGGACACGCCGGAGATGATTGTTTCGTTTTACGGCGCGATTAAAATGGGAGCGGTTCCGATCCCTTCTAATATCCTGATGAAAGCTCCTGATTTTTTATATGTGCTAAACGACAGCCGTGCGGCAACACTTATCGTCGATTCGCTCTTTTTGCCGGAGATCAGCAAAATCCTCGATCAGGCCCATTTCCTGAAAACCATCATCGTTGTTGGAGAAGGCAAGGGCGGATGGTTATCGTTTAGTGATCTTATGAAAGCGGCCCATCCTGAATTCAAAGCCGCCGAAACCACCCCGGATGACGCGGCGTTCTGGTTATACAGCGGCCGGAATCCGGAGATGCTGATGGGCGCCGTGCACCACCACAGCCACATGGTCTACTGTTCCAAAGCGTATGCCGAAGGGAT
The DNA here is from genome assembly GCA_001797695.1 of Deltaproteobacteria bacterium RBG_13_49_15. Taxonomy (GTDB): domain Bacteria; phylum Desulfobacterota; class Desulfobacteria; order Desulfobacterales; family UBA2156; genus RBG-13-49-15. Next base: position 6,132 of record MGQD01000039.1, read on the forward strand.
TCTGCACATGCGCGAAGACGACAGAGCCATGGGATCCTTTTTATTTTTCGCCTACGGCCTTGGAAACGGCGCGTATTTTCCGTTTTCCATGGGGGCGACGAGCATTCTTTTTTCCCACCCGCCAAAACCGGAACTCATCTATCAGGATCTGGTCCGTTATCAACCCACACTCTTTTTTACGGTCCCTACCCTTCTGGGCGCCCTTGCCGATTACAAGAGTTCCGCCCGCAATAAAGGTGAAACGCTTCCTCCGGTTCCGAGCCTGAGGGCCTGTATCTCCTCTGCTGAAATTTTATCACCCGACATCTACCGGCGCTTCAAAGAGGGGTTTGGGATCAATATTTTGGAGGGAACCGGATCCACCGAGATATGTCACATTTTCCTGTCGAGCCGTTTCGGAGAAATAAAGCCGGGAAGCACGGGAAAGATCGTTCCCGGTTATGAGGCCAGGCTGATTGATGACGACGGAAATCCGGCACATCCGGGAAGCGTCGGAAATCTTTTAATCCGGGGCGGATCCACCGCCAGCGCCTACTGGAACCGGCGAGAGGAGACCAAGCGGAATATGCTTGGAGAATGGTTCGTCACCGGAGACCGATATAAAGTGGATGAAGATGGGTTTTATTTTTTCCGCGGCAGGAGCGATGATATGCTCAGGGTAGGTGGGAAGTGGCTTTCCCCTCTGGAAGTGGAAGGCGCCATCAATTCGCATCCGGCGGTCCTCGAAAGCGCCGTGGTAGGGCGTCAGGACAAGGACAACCTGATTAAACCGCATGCATTCGCCGTCCTGGCGCCCGGTTACTCTTCTTCCGATTCTCTGAAAACCGAAATTCAAGCCCATGTCAGGGACCGGATCGCTGCGTACAAATATCCCCGCTGGATTGAATTCATCCAGGCGATCCCGAAAACCGCCGGTGGAAAAATCGAACGATTCAAGCTTCAGGAAGCGTTACGGTAGAGGCGTCCGCCATGCTCAAAGTCAGCAATATCGAAGTCATCTACGACGACGTCATATTGGTTCTAAAAGGGCTTTCCCTTGAAGTCAAAGAAGGACAGATCGTTGCCCTTTTGGGGGCTAACGGCGCCGGAAAAACCACGACCTTAAAAGCCATCTCAGGGCTTTTAAAAGTGGAAAACGGCGAGGTGACCGATGGAAGAATCGAATTTTTGGCAAACCGGATCGACAACCGGGAACCAGAGGCGATTGTCAGGCTGGGGATCTTCCAGGTCATGGAGGGGCGATGCGTCTTTGAAAATTTAACGGTTCATGAGAACCTGATCGCCGCGACCCAGACCTTAAATAGCAGGAAAGCGATCCAGGATCGCTACGATACGGTATTTCACTATTTTCCACACCTCAAGAACCTGCGCCACCGCCTGGCGGGATATCTCTCCGGAGGGGAGCAGCAGATGCTGGTTATCGGGAGAGCCCTGATGGCGCGCACCCGGCTGATGCTTTTGGACGAACCATCCCTGGGGTTGAGCCCGCTTCTGGTATCCGAGATCTTCAGCATCATCAAACGGTTGAATCAGGAGCAAAAGATCACCATGCTTCTGGTGGAACAGAATGCCCGTTTGGCCCTTTCCATCGCCGAACACGGGTATGTAATGGAAAACGGAAAAATCGTGCTGGATGACTCCGTGGAAAAACTTAAAGAAAACGAAGATATTAAAATGTTTTACCTGGGTCTTACCGAAATGGGAACCAAACGCAGCTACCGGGATGCCAAGTTTTATAAACGACGCAAACGCTGGCTGACATAATGTTGAATAAGGAGAAAAAATGGCCAAGATCGGAATACTGGGTTGCGACAGCACCACTCGCTCAATGAACTGCGTCATGATCGGCTGCTTCGGCAATTTGAGAGAAAAGAAAGGCTCATTTGCCGATTACCCGAAAGATGAGCCGCTCAACCTGATCGGGATCATCCACTGCGGCGGATGCCCCACAGCCGTGGGCGCCGACGGGATCTGGCAAAAAGTAAAAGCCTTAACGGATTACGGCATCGATTCTCTCCACCTGACCTCCTGCCTGGTTCAAATATGCCCGTTTAAGGATGAATTCATCAAGACCATTCGGAAGGACTTTCCTCAATTAAACATCGTGGAAGGAACCCACCCGTTCCACGACATTGATGCTTTTAAAAAGGGGATCCGGGAGCTGGTTTCGCAGAGAGCAGTCCCTCCCCAGCGCATGAACGATCTCGTGTTCAAAAAAATAAAGATCGCTTCAGATGACAAAATGGATTGAGATTTTTACCAGAGGCATCATATTTCAATTCGGAAAAGAACAAATCCAAAATGACATTTCAACAACGGGAGGAAAACTATGGGGGGAGTCAACAAGGTCATTTTGATCGGACGGCTTGGCAGGGATCCGGAAATCCGGTATACGCCGGACGGAACGGCTGTAGCCAATTTCAGTATCGCCACTTCAGAAGAATGGAAGGATAAGGCCACCGGAGGGAAAAAAGAGCGCACCGAATGGCATCGCATCGTGGCGTATCGAAAGCTGGCTGAAATATGCAGCGAATATCTCTCCAAGGGAAAGCAGGTTTACATCGAAGGCCGGATTCAGACCCGCGAGTGGGAGGACCGTGATAAGAACAAGCGGTATACGACGGAAATCGTCGCCACACAGATGCAGATGCTGGGAGCCAGA
>MGQD01000039.1:8842-15319 GCA_001797695.1 Deltaproteobacteria bacterium RBG_13_49_15
GATACGACAGGCTATGATTTTTTCTCTTCTTCGATTTTGCCTGACTCTTCTTTATCCGCATCGGATGTCGCCTTTTTGAAATTCCTGATCCCCTTTCCGATTCCCGCTCCGATTTCAGGGAGCTTTCCGGCGCCGAAAATGATCAATACGATGATCAGGATGATCAACAGCTCCCAATGTCCCAGTCCAAACATATATACCTCCTAATCTTCGGGATGGGTTTGTCTTAGTTCGTTTAGAAGATGGGTGAATTCTTTTGATTTTAAATATCTATCAACGGCCCCCTGATAATCGATCCATGTTTTCCAAATATCGAGCCACGGTTCGTTATGCCAGTAGCAATCAGGATCCCCTTCCCCTTTCAGGCGATTGATGTAATCGACGTACTCCTCGGCACAGCTTTCACAAAACCGGTAAGGAACCCGGTGCGGATCGATTCTATTTTGCTCGGACAAAGAGGTGTCAATTTGCGTTCCGCATTTTTCACATTTCAATGAGCAATGGGTGCATTGAAACACCTTCCGAACCGTCAGGATCTTCTGTTTTCGGATCAAAGCCGTCTTCTGCTCGCCCGAAAGCTTGATGCGATTTTCAATGGAGATGATTTCCGCCATGATTTTGTTAAATGACTTCCTGTCGGTAAAAAGAGAATGAACCCCTATTTTTTATTTGCCTTATGTATAACACCCTGTTGATCGGGTGTCAATCACAACCCGGCTTTCTTTTGGCCGGCATAAATGCATATGGATGGAATTTGGGGTAAGACCGGCCTCTTTTGATGAATCAGCTCCAGCTTGTCAAGATGCCAGGGATCTGATAGCGTTGAATAAAAACTCAAGAGTCGATTCACCAACTTCGATCCTAAGAGGCGATCATTCATGCCGTTTCCCTTTAAACCCGGATGTCTTCCGCTTCTGATCGGCAGCCTTCCGCTTTCCGATCATGCGAAAGCGATGGCGCTGATATTAAAATACACTCCTGAAATTCCTTCATGGCCCCAGCTTCCCACCTACCGGGAAGAGATGATGGTCGCACAGTTTCTTGAAGGACTGCCGGGAGTAAAAGAACAAGGCTCGTCGAGCTTCGTCGACACGGAAGATGAGGAGTTCGATGTCGAGCTTCTCCGGTTTTACGAAGAGTATCTTGCAGTAACCGAGGGCAGTTCGGACCTTCTGAAAAGCCGGTTTTCCTTAAATGAAAAGACGGCCAAAGGGTTTTTCAAGCTGATCGAAGTCATCGAGACCCTCTCACCCCCTCCATTGGCCGTTAAGGGGCAGATCACCGGCCCGGTGACAGCCGGCACCGCGTTAAAGAAAAAAAACGGCCAAGCCGTGTTTTATGATGAGCAGATGCGGGATGTCTTGGTAAAGATCCTGACTCTAAAAGCCAGGTGGCAGGCCAGATCCCTTTCCAGGATCGGATCTCCTGTTATCATTTTCATTGACGAACCGGGTATGGCCGGATTCGGTTCATCCGAACTCATCAGCATCTCGCGGGAACAGGTGAATCAATCCTTTGAACCGGTTATTGAAGGGATTAAATCCGAAGGAGGGCTGGCCGGCATCCATGTCTGTGCCAACACCGACTGGTCTTTGATACTGGAAAGCCCCTTCGATATCATCAATTTTGATGCGTACTCTTATTTTGACCGCTTTATCCTCTATGCCGAGCCCATCAGACGGTTTATCCGAAACGGCGGCATAATCGCCTATGGTTTGGTTCCCACGTTAAACATAGAAGATCTTCAAAAGGAAACTCCCGATTCCCTTTCGGCCTTATGGGAAGCCAGGGTAAGGCTAATGGCAGATCTGGGGATTGATCGCAATCAAGTGATCCGGCAATCTCTGATCACCCCAAGCTGCGGGGCCGGCTCATTAAACCTTGATTTGATGACAAAGGTGCTTAAATTGACGCGCAGTATATCCGATCGGTCGAGAAACGGATGAGAGAGGCAATACTCTTAACCGGCAACAAAAACGGGCTCACATTTACGGTGAAGCCCGAATTACAAATGTAAGGAAAAGGAATGAATCAGGAGAACAAACACCGTTTCACAGGAGCAACGCGCTATGTTTTGGACGATGAACTGGCTGGGATCGTCAATATTTCCATAGCGCTTCAAATGCCGCTTCTTTTGAAAGGAGAGCCCGGCACCGGAAAAACCATGCTGGCCCACGCCATCGCAGAAAGCCTGCAGATGCCGTTTATCGTATTAAACGTCAAATCGAGCATGAAGCTTATTGATGCGTTGTATCAATACGATACCTTGACCCGTTTAAACGACAGCCGGTTCGGAGATTCGAACCGGGATGTAAGCAACATCGAGGAATATATCAAGATGGGGAAAATCGGCCAGTCCTTCACCTCGGAGGAGCGCACCGTTCTTCTCATCGATGAGATCGACAAGGCCGATACCGATTTCCAGGACGACATGCTCGATGTCCTGGATCAGATGGAATTCGACATCATCGAAATCGATAAGACCATCCGTGCCACGCATCGTCCGGTAATCATCATCACATCGAATGCAAAAAAGGACTTGAGCGATCCGTTTCTGGGAAGATGCAATTTCCATCACATCGCCTTTCCCGACCCGAAAATGATGCGAAAGATCATCAACGTCCATTTTCCGGAGATCGATTCCGACCTCATGGAAAATGCCGTTGACACCTTTTACAAGCTTCGGGAGATTGATTCCGTTGAGAAAAGACCTGCCACCCGGGAACTGATCAATTGGATCCGGGCGCTGCATGCCGACCCTGATTTCAAACCGAAGCGCCTGGTTAAAGGAGAGGTCCCGTTTTTAGGCGTGCTGTTTAAAAAAAGCCAGGATTACGAGAGAGCCGGCCAGGTCATCAGCCGGAAACGGCTTTTCTGATATACGCCATATGTTTATCGATTTTTTTTATAAGCTCAAGGACGCCGGAATTCCGGTGAACCCCACCGCTTTTCTTACCCTTCAGAAAGCCTTAAGCCGCGGACTGATCAGCTCCATTGACGACTTCTACACCGCATCAAGATCGATTCTGATCAAGAGCGAGCGGTATTTCGACCGGTTCGACCAGGTTTTTGCCCATCATTTCGAAGGCGCCGAACTTCCGGATTTTGAAACCGTTGAACTCTCCGATATGGCAAAAGTCCTGCTGGAGCAGTGGCTAAAAGACCCGGAAACCGTATCAAGGCTTCTGGGAGTCGATGAATCGGCCCTGACCAAGTTGACTCCCGAACAACTCATCGACTATTTCAAGGAGCGGCTTAAGGAACAGACCGGAGAGCACCACGGCGGAAGCAAATGGATCGGAACCGGCGGAACGTCACCGGTGGGGCATTCCGGATACCATCCGGGAGGAATGCGCGTGGGCGGAGTTTCCCGGAATAAATCAGCGGTGAAGGTCGCCATGGAGCGACGTTACAGGGATTACTCCCTGTCCGGCCCTTTGACCCAAAGCCAGATCGGGGAAGCGCTCAAACGGCTCCGGTGCATGATTCCGGTGGGCCCAAAAGATAACGTCAATATCGACGCCACCATTTATCAGACCATGAAAAATGCGGGAGAAATTGAAATCGTCTTTGACAGGCGGCTCAAAGACCGTCTTAAGGTGATTCTGGCCATCGACAACGGCGGATGGTCCATGGATCCTTACATTCCGGTGGTCCAAACCCTTTTTGATTATGCGAGAGCCCAGTTTAAAGACTTGAAAACCTTTTTCTTCCACAACGCCATCTATGACAATATTTGGGAGGACCCATCCAGATACCGGAAACCTTTAAAGGTAGATGAGCTAATCCGGTTTGATCCTCAGACACGGTTTATTCTGGTGGGGGATGCCAGCATGGCCCCATATGAATTGATGGCAACAGACGGGTCCATTCACATCGAAGAAAGAAGCACCCGGCCTGGAATTGAACGCCTGAAATTTGTCGCCGGCACATTTCCTCACAGCGTTTGGCTGAACCCCGTCCCGTCCCGCATCTGGGGGTACACCCGAACCATCGTGGCCATCTCTCAAATATTCCCCATGTTCGAGCTGTCGTTGGATGGGCTTGAAAAAGCGGTTCACCGCCTTATGGCCAAAGAATGACCGTTTTGTCCGGCGCAAAGCTGCAGATCGCTTTTTTACGACGGCAACGGCTTGATCCGAAAGAGCCGGCAGGTGTTTTTCCAGGTGGCATCTGCAAGGCGTTCGGGATCCTCCTTTCGGATCCTGGCCAGCTTGGAGAGCACCGACCTGACAAAGGCCGGTTCATTGCGGCGGGTATTTTTCTTTTCTGGAAGCGGCGTCAGATAAGGGGCGTCGGTTTCAATTAAAAGCCTTTCCATCGGTATGGTTCCGCATAGCTTCTGCAGGTCAGATCCTCTTTCATTTTGCGTTACGATGCCGGTGATGCCGATAGAATAGCCGAAATCCAGGTATGCCCTGAGTTCATTCCGGTTTCCGCTGAAGCAATGCACAACCGCCGGTCGCCCCTTCTGGCCATGGGTCTTTAGGATCTCAATGAGGCGTCCCCGGGTATCCCGTTCATGAAGAATAATGGGAAGATCCAATTCGGTTGCGATTTCAATCTGCTTTACAAACCATTTCTCCTGAATCTCTCTTGGGGAAAACATCCGGTTAAAATCAAGCCCTATCTCTCCCCAGGCGCAGACTTTTGAATCGCGGACAAGCATTTTTAAATGATCCAAATCCTCCTCTGAACACGTTTTGGAATCGTGCGGATGAAATCCCACTGAGGTATAAACCCCATCAAACGATCGGGCGATGGAAAGGGCCTTCTCAGAGCTTATTCGATCGATACCGGCTATCAACATCCCCGTGACCCCCGCCTTTCTGGCGCGATCGATCACCTCTCCAACGTCCTTATTAAACGCCGGATCATCAAGATGGCAATGACTGTCAAAAATGTTCATTATGGCAAACCTTATCGGATCCTCAAAATTCCTTCAGGAGGACGTTACAATAAAACAGATCATATTTCAATTTCTGACTGAAAATTTTTTCCCTATTGAAAGGCGCCTGCTGACGGGCACTCCCTTATTTTTATTGAAATTTGATAAAATAACTTATATCATTTCATTAAAAAGAGCGATTGCGGAGTTAGTGTTAGGATTCAGCAACACCCGACATATTGCCTTTCTCAACCGCGACAATCAAGGAGGTCGGTCATGTTGAAAAAAATCGCGATATTCATCCTGGCTCCTCTGACGATTCAAGCCAATGTTCTCTTTGGCGAAGAATTTATCGGGGGATTGAGAAACGCCAAAGGAACCTGTTCTATCGAACGCAATGGAGTCGACATTCCCGCTCAAAACGGTTTTAAAATCCTTCAAAACGATATTCTTAAAACCGGTCCGAATGGATCTATCGGGGTCATCTTCAAAGACAATACGCGCATTTCCATGGGACCCGACAGCCGGATCGTCATGAGCCGGTATGTTTTTGAACCCGATCAAAACCGGTTTTCCTTTCTGGCTAAAATCGTCAAAGGGTCGCTCTCCTATATCTCAGGGTCTCTGGGAAAGCTATCCCCTGAATCGGTGGCCGTCGAGACGCCCACTGCCACTGTCGGGATCCGGGGTACGCGCTTTCTTTTGAAAATCGACAATCCATAATATTCAAAAAAGATCCGTTTTGTGAAACAAAAAATCATTATTTTGTTTTTAGGGGTTTGTCTCTTTTCCGTGGGTTGCTCGACCCAAAAAACCCTCATTGTCCTCGTTCCTGATCCTGAAGGGAAGGTGGGGCAGATCGTCGTTAAAAACCAGGCCGGTGAACTTACTCTCAAAGACGCATACTCCGCCACCGAAGCTCAAAAAGATCAGGCGCCGAGTGCGCCCAAGATCATGACCAGACAGGCAGTTGAATCCCTTTTCAAGGCGGTCTTTGAGGCAAATCCCCTCGATCCGGCCAAGTTCATTCTCTATTTTTCAGCCGGAACCATAAGGCTTACCGACGATTCCAAAACCCGTTTAAATGAAGTCCTGGATGAAGTGAAAAAACGGTTGCCATGCGACGTCTACATTGCCGGACATACCGACACGGTCGGTAAAAAGGAATTAAATGCCAAGCTCTCTCTCGAAAGAGCTGAAATCGTTAAAAACGAACTGGTCAAGATCGGAGTCGACGCGGCGCTGATCAGGGTCGCTTCTCACGGAGAAAACGACCCGCTCGTCCCCACCCCCGACGAAGTGGATGAGCCGAAAAATAGACGCGTGGAGGTTTTTATCCGTTAACGCATCCGTCATCAATCATGACTTTTATTCGCCGCTGACCCATGCAAAATAACAAAAAAGACCCGTTTATTTCTGGAAAAGGCCGGAGAACGGTCTTTTTCACCGGTATCGTCATCGTCGCGATTTTTGTCTGCTGTTATGCACTGAACCCCCATCTGTTGACCGCCCTCGATCAAAAGGTTTTCGACGCCCTGCTCAGAAACACATCCCCGGCCAGAGCCACGGGAATTCCGATCATCGTGGAT
>MGQD01000039.1:15389-17235 GCA_001797695.1 Deltaproteobacteria bacterium RBG_13_49_15
ATCAACTCCGGGAGCTGGGCGCCTCAGCCATCGGGATCGATATCCTCTTTTCCGAACCGGACAGGACGTCCCTATCCCATGTCATTGAAGAAATGGCTCGCGATCTGAACCTTTTTATCCAACCGCCGGTCATCCCGACCGAATATCTTGACAATGACCGGACGCTTTCTTCGGTTTTGCAAAAAGGCCCTTTTGTTTTGGGTTTCGGATTTTCCTTTGAAAAAGAAATCTCGACGAAAAACTGCGCTCCAAAACCCCAAAAGGTCATCCTGTTTTACGAAGCGGGATCTCTGGATGATGAAACATTCTTATTTAAGGGGAACAGCCTCATATGCAACATTCCGCTCCTTTCCCAAGCAGCAGCAGGAGAAGGGTTCTTCAATATCCAGCCGGATCCCGACGGCATCCTTCGTCGCGCCCCCCTTCTGATGGAATATTCCGGAGGAATCTATCCGAGCCTGGCTTTAGCCGCAATAATATCCGCCCAATCGCCCGGTCATATGATATTGAAAATAACCCCTCATGGAGTGGAATCTCTGACCATTGACGGCAAAAGGATCCCTCTCGACGAGCAGGGGAACTTCCTGATCCGTTTTCGGAGTCCTTCCGGATCATTTGATCATATTTCCGCTGCCGACGTCATGACCGGAAAAATTTTGCCGGAAAAGGTTAAAAACCATATCGTTTTTTTAGGAACATCCGCCGCCGGCCTTAAAGATATCCATGCCACACCGTTTGATCCCGCATCTCCAGGAGTTGAAGTGCATGCAAATATTGTCGACAATATTCTCGCCGGTGATTTTATTGTCCGCCCGCGGTGGGCGAGCGGAACCGAAGTGATGCTGCTTATCGTACTCGGACTGATCGCATCTGTAATACTGACATGGGCGACGGCCCTGGTCAGTCTGGGGTTTCTTCTTGCAAGTGCTGCCGCTTTGTGGATCGGCGCCGTATGGTCCCTCGAGTCGAAAGGGATCTTTCTGTCACCCCTTTATCCCTTCCTCGCTTTGGCGGCTGATTTTTCAGTCCTTTCCCTGCTGAAATTCCGGATCGAAGAGAAAAAGGTCTGGGCAAAGGCTAAAGAGCTGAACCTGGTCCGGCAGGTTACCATCGAAACGGTCGCAAATGTGGCCGAGACCAGAGATCCGGAAACCGGCGGTCACATTAAAAGAACCCAGCACTATGTTAAAGCGCTGGCCGAACATCTGAAAAAAAAGGCCGAATACAGAAAAACTCTTGGCAACGATGAAATTGACCTGCTCTACCAATCCGCGCCTCTACACGATTTGGGAAAAGTGGGGGTGCCGGATTATGTCCTCCTGAAACCCGGCCGGTTGACCGATGAAGAATTCACCGTTATGAAGCGTCACACCACTTATGCCAACACGATCATTTCAGCAGCCGAGCAGCGTCTTGGGAAGAGCTCGTTTTTACGCGCAGCAAGAGAGATGGCCTATACGCATCAGGAGAAGTGGGATGGATCCGGCTACCCGCAGGGGTTGAAAGGAGAGGAGATTCCACTTGCCGGCAGGCTTATGGCTATAGCGGATGTTTACGATGCTCTCATCAATCGAAGACCCTATAAAGAGCCTCTCTCTCATGAAACGGCCGTGGATATCATCAATAAAGGGAGCGGCAATCATTTTGATCCGAAACTGGTGGATGCCTTTCTGCAGATCTCGGATGAATTTAAGAAAATCGCCGCCCGGTTCGTCGACGAAGATAAACCCTCGGCCGCTAAGAATTGAAGCTCCCCGCCGCAAGCAGCGGGGAATGCGCTCGCTTTTTCGGTTCAAATCACCTTCCGAAATGATCCGTTCAAAGCATTTTCAAAAAACCGCATTGT
>MGQD01000039.1:17379-18481 GCA_001797695.1 Deltaproteobacteria bacterium RBG_13_49_15
TGTTCTCGAAGATAGGGCTGGTCGTATTTTCGAGTATAATGTTTGATCAGGGTCACCGGCACGACCAGAGGAACGAATCCGGACCGATACTCGGCGATCACTTCCAGGAGCTCTTGCTTTTCATCGGAGGTGAGCCGCTCCTTGAAGTATCCCATCATGTGCTGCAGCACATTGCCGTTTTTCCTTTCAGTCGCTTTCAGCGAAAGCGCTTCCATCAATTGTTTTTCATACTCTTCAAAAAGCTTCTGAACGGAAATCGTTTTCCCCTCCGCCACCAGCTTGCCCATTGATCTATAGTATTTTTCACTGTGGGAAAGGATAAGCAGTTTATGCCGGGCGTGAAAAGAGACCAGGGCTCCCCTGTTTTTTCCGAATGCAAGGATCTCCCTCCACCGTTTCATGGCAAATATCCGCTCGATAAAATTCTCCCTCAGCACCGGATCATGAAGCCGTCCCTCGTCTTCCACCGGTATGAGCGGGAATCGCTCCATAAAGATCCGGGCAAAGATGCCGACACCGTTTTTTAACGTCACCCCCTTATCATTATAGATTTTAACCCGCTCCATCCCGCTGCTCGGAGAGTTGCTCTTGAAGATAAATCCGCATAATTCTTCTTTTTCGAGCTCGGCGACCCTTTTTCGGGCCCAGCCGGCCACTTGATCGGTGTAGTCGATACGGCTTCGAATGGTGACCAGCCGGGGAGCTTTCGGGTTCCCGGTAAGGCGCATCGCTTCTCTCGGAACCCCAAGGCCGCATTCCACTTCAGGACATACCTGAACATAATTGACAAACTGACCGAGGGTATCGGTTAAAAACCGATCCAGTTTATGACCCCCGTCATATCGAACAGGTTTTCCTAACAAGCAGGTGCTGATTCCTATCTTTATGGAATCATCCATGTTTTAAAACTCCTTTTCTATTGATTCATTTAGCACAAAATACCCGGAGGCCGTCTTTTCTTCAACATCAAATCAGGTGTTGACCCAATAGACCCTGCAGTTGCATAAAAAACATGATAAGGTATAGAAAAAAAGAATGATAACAGGGCATTTGAATACGTTTAGGCAAAGTTCGTAAATAAACTTTTGGTGACTTCTAAAAC
>MGQD01000040.1 GCA_001797695.1 Deltaproteobacteria bacterium RBG_13_49_15
TCATCGATGAGGCCCAAGATCTGGAAGCCCCGGTACTCGAACAGATTCGGCTGATCTCGAACTTAGAGACAGACAGGGAAAAGCTGATACAGATTGTTCTCTCCGGGCAGCCCGAGCTCTTACAGATTCTGGAGAGGAGCGAGATGAGGCAGCTCAGCCAGCGGATCACCGTGCGATATCATCTGCGGCCTATGGATTACGAGGACACCGTCCATTACGTCAACCACCGGCTTGTGGCGGCAGGAGGAAGGGGCGATGGCATCTTTTCCGTGAAGGCCTTGAAGCGGATATACAGGTATTCGCGTGGACTCCCGAGACTGATCAATGCGGCCTGCGATAGGGCGCTTCTGACCGGCTATACAAAAGATACGACGAGGATTAGCTCCCAGATTGCTGCAGCAGGGATCAAAGACATAAAAAAGAATACGGCGATCGATGCCCGGAGACGACGTCTTATCCTGATCCCGATAATAACCATCCTGGCAGCCCTCATTGTGGCGAGCGTCTACCTAACACAGCCTGTTTTTATCAACCAGTGGATTCGTTCGCCCATCAAGGCAACGGTGGAGCAGACAAAAGAGCCCCCCCTTGTTACCGGTGCAGGATTCCCCCGCGCCATGGCCGCTGAACTCGGGGGAGTCTCAGAACCGGAGAGCGCCCGAAGGGCTTTCAACACTTTGGCCAGCTTGTGGAAAGTTCCACCCGTCCCCGGAAGCATCAACTTGAACCCGTTTAATGAAATGGAACGTGCCGCTCTGGACCGGGAGCTCCGCCTCCACAAATTTTCCGGGAACCTCGGTGCCTTGCTTCGCATCAATTATCCGGCAGCTCTCGAGCTTACTCTGCCGGATATATCGGGGAAACGCTTCATTTCGCTGGTGGGTATGGATAATGATCAGTTCCTTGTCGCCCCTCCGATTGAAGGAAGAAAATCTCTTTCGTCGAGCGAGATCGAAAAACACTGGGCCGGAAAGGGGTTCCTTTTCTGGAAAGATCCCTTGAATCTCCTGACCGATATATCGCAGGGGTCAGAAGGGGACCACATCAAAAGGCTTCAGGACCTTCTCAGAGAGGCAGGGACCTACAGCAGGCCTTCAACGGGGGTCTATGACAGCGAAACGGTTCTGGCTGTCAAGAAGTTCCAGTCGTCCAAAGACATCGAGGAAGATGGTATCGTAGGGGTTCAGACACTGATGGTTTTATATGGGTCCATCAAACGGTTTAGACTTCCAAGACTTGCGGTGGGGCGAAAATGAGCGTGATATTGGATGCCTTAAGAAAACTCGATCGCGAAAAGTTGTCTCGCCGGAGCGCCTCGGCCAATATCGCCGTCGAGATTCTCAGGCCTGATCTGCCTCGTCCAATGAAAAAATTTCCGATGTATATTGCCGCTGTCTCTCTTACAGCAATCGCCGCTGTCTTCGTTACCTATGCCGTAATGTTGAAATTTGGGTTTCTGCCCAAATCATCGCCACCTGAGCAGAAGAGTCCCCCTGTGTCGACTCAGCCGGTTGCACCTGCTCCGCCGGATTCCGGCTTCCTGTCGAGATCATTGCTACCTGGACCCGCGGATCTTCCTGCGCCGAGTCAACCGGTTGCACCTGCGCCATTGGATCCCGGCAGATCATCGGCACCTGCGCCGACCGTTCCTTTTGCGTCGGGTCAACCGATTGCCCCTGCTCCGCCTTCCCGTGAATCAGCCCGTGACGCTCGAGACGAAACAGGTCGGGTGCCCCCAAAGATCGAGCCTCCTGCTGGGAGCAAAACTTCTAAGATCATTGCACCCCCATCAAACGGGTCTGTCACGACCTTACCGTCCTTGAAATTATCGGCGATCGTCTGGTATGAAGAACGCTCGAAGCGCTTCGTTATGGTCAACGGTGTAATCGCCAACGAGGGGTCCATCGTCGAAGGGGTGAAGGTAGAGGAGATCTTTCCCGACCGGGTACGCTTTTCGCACAACGGGAGGCCTTTCGAAATCCCGATTAAATGAGGCATGCCTTGCTTATTTGTCCTGCCGGATACCACTCATTATGTCCGTTTGAATTTGCATGATAATAGGTTCCACTCTAAAGCTTCCTCAGCCAGCCACCAGCTCCCTAAGCATTTTACATTTTTTAACATGGGGGGATTCATCTTTTTGCGTAGCCCTATTGCGACACACTCTCCAAGGGAAGGATGGAGAGGGGGGCGTTTCGCGGTTTTGGTGAAAAGAAAGGATGCTTATTTCTTGGGAAAAGCAGTTGAATAGGGAACGACCGTGTTCTATTATTGATAGGAGATAGGCACTTCATCTCTTCCAGAAAGGGGCCTTCAAGAAGGAGAAGACAATGGACTTGAAAGGAAGCAAGACGGAGAAGAATTTAGAGGAGGCGTTTGCCGATGAGTCGCGGGCTCAGAATAGCTATAGGTATTATGCCGATGCGGCCACAGAAGCAGGCCACGATTCTATCGCCGGTGTCTTTTGGGAGATCGCTCAAAATGAAGGAGAACATGCGAGGAGACATTTTGAGTTGCTCGGCCACATTAAGGATACCAGGAAGAGCCTGGAGGCTGTCATTCAGGGAGAAAGATACGATGGCGCCGTCATGTATCCTGGATTCGCCAAGACGGCAAGAGAAGAGGGTTTCGGGGAGATCGCGGAGTGTTTCGAGCGCATGAGCAAGGTGGAGGCGAGGCATGAAGAAATTTGTCTCAATCTGTTGAAACAGTTTGATGCACAGGTCACTCCAAAAGAAAGGACCGTCGGGCATTCTTCCGTTGTTATGGCCCAACTGATGTTGCCCCACCAAGCCAACCTGGCGGGCTACGTTCACGGTGGAGAAATTATGAAGATCATGGACAATGCCGCTGGCGTTGTGGCGGCCCGCCATGCCCATACAAACGTTGTCACCGCGAGGGTGGATAATATATTTTTTTTGAAACCCGTGAGGGTAGGGGATGTATTACTGGTTCATGCTTCGCTGACCTTCGTCGGTCATTCCTCCATGGATATTCGCGTCAAAGTGGAAACCGAAAACATCGCTCAAGAGAAGAGGCAAAAGGCACTGACCGCCAATTTTATTTACGTATCTCTGGACAAGACGGGCAAACCCGTAGAAGTGCCCCCCCTCCTGATTACGACGGAAGAGGAAGAAAGGCTCTTTGAAGAGGGGAGGAAAAGGTACGAAGCACATAAGAGACAAAAGATGAGCGAGTGAGGTCAGGTTTTTTATGCGTCTCATTCTTTGTCTCGGCAGCGCCATCTGGAATGATGAGAGAATCCTGAAGTTGATGATACCCGGGTTTCATCCTTGATTTGCTTTCGCTTGGTCGAGCATGTCTTCTAAAGAGACTTCAGGATGATGATACCGCGGGTATTTGACGGTTTTTTTCCCATACTGAATCGCTTCCCGTGGGCACCACTGCAGACAGGCGAAGCATTGTTCGCATCGGTGAAGCCACGCCGGTTTTTCATTAATCATCTCGATATTGTTGGCCGGACAGACCCTCGAACAGATTCCGCAGTGGTTGCATTTTTCGTCAACCCAGAAATTCTTATCCATTTTGCAGACATGCCGGTAGGACAGCTTATATATCCAAGAAAACAGGATGTTCTGCCAGAGAAGTCCTCTGTCAACCTTTTTTCGCTCACCCCGAAGGATAGGTCCGGCAATGGCCTTCACCTTTTCCTGGGCTTGCCTGGACAGCCGCTGCTGAGCATCCATCGATCCGGGACCACCCCAGGGCGTATAATTGGAAGGCATGACGATGGAATAGCCCAGGGCAAGCGATCGTTGGCAAGTGGCCATTAACTTTTGCAACTGTAGCAGTGTCGCAGCGGGTTGCCCTGCATTGACAGCCAAGGCAAAAAAGTGCGTCCCGGGGTTGACTTGTAAATGATTGATAAACTGGATGACGCGGACGGGCAATCCCCAGATGTGGACCGGGAAAATGACACCCACCCCATCGACCTCCACCTTCAAATCTCTTGTTAAGTACGGCATAAACCGGAGACTGACCTCTTTAAATTCCAATGCCAATTGACGTGCAATCCATAATGAATTGCCGGTTCCAGTATAAACATACCACTGCATTTTCATACACAGCCCTCCGTTTTAACGGCATCCGTTTGCTACCCGGTCTCATCCTACCTATTTTTTCGCTCTTCGTCAAATGGCATTCCCCTTGACATGAAACTAAGCTTTTTGTATATTGAACTTAAGAATGATTATTTCCTCAAGATAAGCGTTGGGTTATCTAAAATAATACAATTAAGAGGAGGCGATATGATGAAAATGAAACGATATCCGTATTGTCTGATTTTAGTAGGTGTTGCGATTGTATTGATGAGCACGAGTGTGATTGCCCAGGACAAACCCTTCAAAAGCCTCAAGGACTATCCTGATCATGCTTTCAACGTTAGAGAGTACATCAGTGGCATGCAGAAGGGTGGCCGCAACCTTCTTATCTGGAAGGATTCGTCAGTTAGCCTTACTCAATATAGTTCGGTGAAGGTGACGGAATTCGGCGGACGGCTGCTGCCGCAACAGAATGTTTTTTCCTACGATCCTTATATTGCGCTCGTCAACTCGGTTTTAAAGAGCTCTCTTAAACTGCCTCAGCAAGATTCTCCTGATGCCTTGCTGATTGAGGGGGCAGTGGTTGAATGCAATCCCGGGAGCCGAGCGGCCCGTGCATGGGTGGGAATGGGAGCAGGCAGAGCCGGGGGTGGAGTGGTCTGCGAAGTCTATGAACCGGGCAAACCCAACCCATGTATACGCATCTATGCAAGGGATACCGGCGCATCTGGAAGCTGGGGCGGCGATTCAGTGGCTATGCTCAATAATATCATGAGCCAGGTTTCTACCCGGTTGGCCACTGCGATAAACACCAACATCCCCATTAAACAATAAACATTAGCCCATCTGCTAAGTATGCTTACGGGGAAATATAACATGATTCCCCGTAAGCCAAGCATCTCAAATGAAATTCCCCAGTGGGGTTTCCCGTTGATGTGTTATCATTTTAATTTGTGCCCCCTTTACTCCGTCCCGTCCGCCTCAAGGAATTGTCATTGAAGAAAGAATCATGTTAAGATATATTTTATTCAATTCTAATCGGTGTAATCCTTTCATAATCCGTGGAATCAGAGATTTCTGGACTTTTCCAGAAATCTTTCGATCGCGAAGGAGACAAAGGGTATGAAGACGTTTAGGAATATGCTGATCGTTGTGTGGGCCTTTCTTTTTCCGTATCTGATCGGATGTGCGGGTTTACCCGGAACGCCTCAGAAAGGCACGACACTGGATTCCCGTGTGATGGATACCATCAGTGACGCCGTGTATGAGGTCGTGGTGCCAAAGCCGGTGAAGGACTCCCTGCAGTATGAAAAACCCTTACCCATGGATCTTCTCCCCTATTCCATACGAACGGACAAATACTATTCCATCGGTACTGCGTTCGCCATCAGCCCTTCTGAGTTTGTATCGGCAGCGCATGTCATGAACCTGGGAAGCGGAAGTCAATTTAAGGAGATTTTTCTCAGGGATAAGGAAGGGAAGGTTTACTCGGTTGACAAAATTCTCAAATACTCGAAAAACCGCGATTTCGTCGTCTTCTCCCTCCGTCATGCCACCGCAAAAAGATTTTTGCCACTG
>MGQD01000041.1 GCA_001797695.1 Deltaproteobacteria bacterium RBG_13_49_15
CCCCATGACCACCGCAAAAAAGCGGGTGCTGGGGGGGCGTCAGATCGGCGGAAACCTGGTCAATAATATTGTCCTGAAAGTCCGAAGTTCCAAAGAGGTCCCTCAGGCAGAGGAAGATGTGAAGCTGCTGATGAGGCAACGACACTCCATCCGTCCAGGCCAGGAAGATGATTTCAGGGTGCGCAACCTGGCGGAAATGCTGAACACTCAGGCTGACTCTTCCAAAGCCCTTAGCCTTCTGTTGATGGCGGTGGCTTCCATCTCCCTGATCGTGGGAGGGATCGGGATTATGAATATCATGCTGGTATCGGTTACGGAAAGAACACGTGAGATCGGTCTTCGAATGGCTATTGGAGCAACGGGAACAGATATCCTGACGCAGTTTCTCATCGAGTCGGTGATCCTTTCGTTAATAGGCGGATTTCTGGGTGCGATTCTGGGAATCGGCGGATCGCTGGCGATGTCGGCCTATAGCAAATGGCCGGCCATTATCGACCTGAAATCGGTGCTCCTGGCGTTTGGCTTTTCAGCGGCCGTCGGTATTTTTTTCGGTTTCTATCCGGCCCACAAGGCATCCCTCTTAGATCCCATTGAAGCATTACGGCACGAATGACCGGCGGGATGTTTCAGCGTTTTTAACACACAATGGATCAAACATGAGATTCGAACGATTAATGGATTGACATCCGGTGGTCTGATGGAGTAAAAGAAACCTTATCCATAATCCATATCTTCCGGATATCGCCGTATGATCGGGCGGTTTTTCAATCCTTAAACGGTTTTCTCTCTGATTGAAAAAGGTCATGATCGGCATCCTATCAATCATTGTCGACCGAAAAAAAAGGGGGCTTTTCATGTTAAACATGCGAAAAATGATGAAACAAGAAGATTCGCCGGAACAGAAAACCGATCCTTCTCATCCAATCGTAACCCCGGCTGCAGAGCCGGCAGAAGGGAAGACGATTATCGGAGAAAAGATCACCATTGAAGGAGATATCCGAGGACAGGAAAACCTGGTGATTGAGGGCTCGATGAAAGGAAAGATCGAACTTGAAAAACATCAGGTCAAGGTGGGTCCAAAAGGGCGTGTGGAAGCTCAGATCCTTGCTGAAAACGTAACCATCAGCGGTCATCTTGTTGGAAACATTTATGCTTCAGGGAAAGTCAGAATCACCAAAGAGGCCAACTTCAGCGGTGAGATCAAAGCCAAAAGCATTTCGGTTGAAGACGGCGCCTATCTGAAAGCCATCATCGAACTGGAACGAGAAACAAAAAAAGTGATCCCAACCATCGGAAAAGCGACATCTGAACCCGAGAAAATTCATATGAACCAGCCGATGGCAGCCGGAAAAAAGAATTAACCTTGTCCAATGCCAGTCACGCGTTAATTGATCCCGGGCAGGCTTTTGAGGAATCGTTCCACGAAAGCCGGGTTCTGCGCTTGTTTTCAGAGCGATTGAATCAATGCCAGGCCCCCCTTGTCCTTGATATGGGGCCGACTTTCGGAAACAATATCCATTTTTTCGCAACAAAGGCTAAAAAGCTATTCATTTGCGACATGTTTGTCCACTTGGACGAAATGAGCCGTTCCCGGCTTCCTGCAAAGAAGGCTTTTCAATACCTTGTCTTTCCGCCGGGGCATTTCGATGGAATACTCCTCTGGAATCTGATTGATTATCTCGATACGGGAAATGCTTCTGAGCTGGTTCGGCTGGTTTATAAAATAACAAAGCCGAGAGGCATGGTGGTACTGCTGGCGCAGGATTTACACAAACCTTCAGGCGTTCCCATCGCTTTTTCCATCCGGGATGAATGCCGCCTTTATCCCCAACCGTTGTCTGCCCTGGATCTTCCGGCCAAATATCGTCAGACCCGCGAGATTTTAGATATAATGAATCCTTTTGCCTTAGTTAAGTCATTTATCTGCAGAAACGGCGTCAGGGAATATCTTTTCGCACGGCCTTAACTTGCAAAGGTTTTGGCTTTTTTTAAGCGGAATTACGTACCCATTTTTCTGAATTTATCAAGAATAAATAGCAAAAGCTCCTCCCCGACGGAGATGCCGATATCGATGAATTGAGGACCGTATTTTTTTCCTGTGAGCGTTCTGAAAGTGCTTTTAATAAGCTGCAGCCTTTTCATCCCCTGAGGGTAATAATCGATAAACCGGGAAAGAGAGGTGTTGTAAAAAGCAACCATGTCCCAGATGGTGTTTGAAAAATTGTCAGGCCCCCACCGAAACTTATCTCCGTCGTAAAGACAATCGGAAACAAGGAGGCTTCCCGATGGTTTGATCAGTCTCCTTTTTGTAAATGCTTCGTGGTTTCGGATCGCCCGGCAGATTTCATCGATTTCCTTCAAGGTAAATGGATAGTTCCGAAGGGCTTTTCGGGCATAGGTTGCCCCTTTGACCGCATGATTCTTTTGTTTCCTCTTGATGTCATGAAGAAGTCCGGCGCATTGCACGATAAGGACTTTTTTTTCGATGATCCGGTCTGAATAGCCGGATTCCTTCCCTTCAATGATTATCAAGGCTCCGGCATCCAGGGACACCCTGGCAGCATGGTCCAGTCCATGACCAAAATCATTTTCAATATGTTCTGTAACAAACGCCAGCAGGTGGGAAATGATGTCATTGGATTCAAATAACTTTTTTGACAGTTGGTTCGCCTCTTTGCATTCCCGATAAAAATCAGGGCGTGGATGGCGGTATATGATTTCATGGGCGCGCCGGCGAATGTCGTCAAAAACAGGGTCCATAGATATAAGTAAAAAAAGAGGCCAAACCTAAGATGGAACAAGCCGGCCTCTTCTGAATAAGCCTAAGGCTTATTGAAATGGTCATCTATTTATAATGGCTTCAGATCC
Organism: Deltaproteobacteria bacterium RBG_13_49_15; assembly: GCA_001797695.1. Lineage (GTDB taxonomy): Bacteria > Desulfobacterota > Desulfobacteria > Desulfobacterales > UBA2156 > RBG-13-49-15. The sequence goes on from MGQD01000041.1 coordinate 2,869, forward strand.
TGGGTAACGAAAGTTCCTTTTCACAAACCTTCCATTGTCCGCTTTCCTTGGTTAGATGAACGGTGTCGTCCACCTCATAGGTATTTCCGATAAGAAAGATGCGGGCGACCCAAGCAAAGACAGGATTGATCTGTCGTTTCCGGGCGCCGGTGATCCGAACGTCCGCTGTTTGTTCATCTTTAAAAACGGTATGTGTTTCAATATGGAGCAGCAGGCTTCTCATATAACTAGCATCCAAACCCCGTCTTTCAGCCTCCTCTGAAGCCCGGTGCAGATAATCGTCGACAAGATCATTCTCTTCGTTTTCTTTCACATCAGCGCAAAGAAGATCTCTCATGGATGGGTCTTGTAGATAATAGGCCTTTGCGAATTTGATCGCTGTTCGACCTGGAGTTTCAACCTGGTCCGCAAATACAAACAAGACCTGCAATACTATAGCCAGAAGAAGCGTCAGAGCGAAAGTGGTGGTTTTGGTATTATCGGTCATCGGTTTTTCCTCCTTCTTTCGGGGAAAGATGTTTTATCTTTTTTCATACCATGAGTTGTTCTGTGTTTACAAGAATTTTAAAAAGAATCTTGTATTAAGCGAAATCGGAGGATTGCTTTCCATTGACCGTTTTGCCGATATAAGATACCTTATCCGATACAATTCTAATTTCCTTTCTTATTTGTGACGATACGCCCAGGGCGGATATAAACGATATAAAAACGGATAGGACTTCCGAAACCATGAAAAATTCAAAATTCAATATACGAAATCGGTTGGTTTCAAAGCTGGTGGTTTCCGTTGGAATCATTTTGCTCATTAATATTGCGATATGGGCTATGTTTACTCTGAATTACCAAAAGCGAAAAATTATGAAAGACGTCATGGAGGGAACCCAAAGATTGAGCGACAGCATCCTCCTGGGAACCCATTATGCCATGATGCTTAATTCCCGCGACGATATTAATCAGATCATCAGCAATATCGGAAAACTAGAGGAGATTAAATCTATCCGGATTTACAATAAAAACGGAAGGATACGCTTTTCGAACAACCCCAAGGAGATGGATCAGGGCGCTAGTATTAAATCGGTTGCCTGTGTGATTTGCCATCAAACCGAACCTCCGGCATCTCAACTGACGATTGCCCAAAGAACCCGAATCCATAAAGCTTCGGATGAAACTCGACTTATGGGAATCATCAGCCCTATTTATAACGAGCCAAGCTGCTCATCCGATTCATGTCATGTCCACCCTGAAGGGAAAAAAATTCTTGGCGCATTGGATATCGTCATTTCTTTGGAAAAGCCGGATTCTGAGGTTTTTTTAGCTGAAAAGGGGATCATCGGACTGGCTACCGTTCTTTTCCTGTTCACCTCGGCATTTATCTTTCTTTTTGTTATGAAATTCGTGAACAGCCCGATAAACCGGCTGATCGGTGTCACCCGTCGGATTTCAAAGGGGGATTACTCCCTTAAATCCCAAATCGAACAGAATGATGAAATGGGTCAATTGGGACAGGCTATTAATCTGATGATGGAGGAGATCGAAAAGAAACAGATCGAGCTTAATGAAAAAAAAGAGCAATATCAAAATCTGTTCGAGCAAGTTCCCTGCATTATAACCGTTCAGGACCGAAACTTCAAACTGATCGGATATAACCGGGAGTTTTCAACCCGTTTTGCACCCCAACCCGGTGATTATTGTTTCCAGGCCTATAAAGGGCGCAGAAGCAAGTGCATTGATTGTCCGGTTGAAAAAACATTTGAAGACGGTCAATCCCATTCCAGTGAAGAGATGGGGGTCAACAAAGATGGGACAAGAACTTACTGGATCGTCAAAACATCTCCGATCAAAAACTCCAAAGGAGAGATCGTTGCGGCAATGGAAATGAATCTGGATATCACGGAGCGGAAACAGCTTGAGGAAAAATTAGCTGCATCTGAGAAAAAATATCATGCCATCTTCAGTGAAATCCCCAATCCGGTCTTCATGCTGAATGCGGAAAACTACGAGATTTTAGACAGCAATAAAAGTGTTGAAGCGGTCTATGGTTATAACGTTTCAGAGCTAGTCGGTCGATCCTTCATGGATATTTTTCCAGAAAAGGAACGGGCTTATTATGCCGGAAAAATCATGGTATCCGATATGATAGACCGTGTCAGGCACATCCATAAATCCGGTAAAATAATATATGTCAATATTCGAATTTCACCGGCTGAGATATTGGAACGAAGAGTATTGCTGGTCACCACGAGCGATATTACCAAGCGTATGGAGACTGAACAGCAACTCATTCAGGCCAGCAAAATGGCCACATTAGGAGAGATGGCGACGGGCGTGGCACATGAACTCAACCAACCCCTTTCAGTCATTAAAACCGCCAGCAGCTATTTTATGAAAAAAGTTAAGAGCAAAGAGCCGATCCAGGAGGATGTGCTCTTCACCATGTCTGAGGAAATCGACAAACATATCGATCGGGCTGTTAAGATCATTAACCACATGAGGGAATTCGGAAGAAAAGCACAGGATGAGCTGGTTGAAATCGATGTGAATATCACTCTGAAAAGGGCATTTGAAATTTTCAGCCAGCAGTTGAAGTTAAGAGGGATTGAGGTCGTATGGGAAACGCAGGAGGATCTTCCGAAGATCATGGGCGATCCCAACCGGTTGGAGCAGGTATTTGTCAATTTATTCATTAATGCAAGGGATGCCATTGAAGAGAAATGGAACAGGAAAGGATCAAAGCCGGGCGATAAACGGATCACGCTAAGAACACGCTCGAATCGAGGAGAGGTGTTCATAGAGGTTGAAGATACCGGACCCGGAATATCGGCCCTTATTTTGAACAAGATTTTTGAACCGTTTTTTACGACGAAGGGGGTTGGGAAGGGGACCGGCTTGGGGCTTTCCATCAGCTACAGCATCATCAAGGAATGCGGTGGGGAAATCTCCGCGGTTTCTGAAGAAGGAAAGGGGGCTAAATTCGTCATTCGATGTCCCATCACACATAATAAGTAGAGAAATTGTCGAAAAAATAGAAGTTTATCCGAAAGGATAGCCCCCCTGAGGATTCCTCTCGCAATCCCGTTATCGAGTTTTATATTATTAAATTCTTGACTTACTCTTTCTCTTTAGCTAATTCCGACAAAAAAACTTATTAAAAAATAATTTTGACCGGTCTGCTTCCCGGAAGTCCCGCCTTTTAATAAGCCAAAGGCTTATTAATAAGCCTTTGGCTTATTAAGACGGGTCAAGGGAAGCTATCTAAAATAGACATTTTCCTTGCCGGGAAGCCCCGCTCTTCAGAGCGGGGAGCTTCACTCAAGGAGCCGGCAGGAACATGGCTGCTCCCGGCCGAAACGATAACATGAGGTCATCATGAGTCAATGGAATTGATCCCTCAGCATCAAGGAGGAATTATGGCTGATCAAAACAAATGGGACTGGGAAATCAAAGAAAAAAAGGTGCCCATCGGCGAATGGAAGGAACATTTCGAGTGGGTCGAAGAGCCATACGCCAGTCCTGACGGAGAAAAGGTGGCGGCTGTAGTGAATATTGGAGAGGGCGAGTTCAATGTTTGCATCAATGGCGAGACCTGGGAAAATCCATTCGAAAAAATATGGTATGTCAGGTTTTCGCCTGACGGACGGCTGACCGCTCTGGTGTCGGATACCGGAGAATGGACGGTTGCCGTGGACGGGGTTCCCTGGGAAAACAAATTCGGATATGTCTGGAATACCATGTTTGGCCCGAATGGGAAAAACATCGCTGTCGCCGCCCAACAGGATGGAGAGTACTGCATGGTTTTAAACGGAGAACCCTGGGAGGAAAAATTCCAGAACATGACTTATTTTGCCATGAGCCAGGACGGAACCAAAACAGCCGCCGCGGTTCAGGTGGAGGGATTCGGCGAAGGAGAGATCCATAAGTTCCAGCAGGGATGTTTTACAGCAGCCATGGATGGACAGGCTTGGGATAACAGATTCGTTAATGTTTGGAATATGGCGATAAGTCCGGATAATACGAAATTGGCGGCTGAAGTGCGTGTGAACCTGTATGATTATACCATCGCAGTGAACGGCGTCCCCTGGGAAAAAACATTTGGTTGTGTCTGGCAACCCATCTTTAACCCGAAAAGCGGATCCGTAATCGCTCCGGTTCGGGTTTCCGGAAAGTGGACATTGGCCGAAAACGGCAAATTTTTATGGGATGGACGATTCTTCCAGGTCTGGCATCAGATGTTCAGCCCGAACGGAGAAAAACTGGCGGCTATCGTGGCGCCGAAATATGGACGATGGACCGTGGCTGTCAACGGACAGCCTTGGACCGCAACCTTCAGCGATATGGTCACGGACATGGTTTTTTCTCAGGATAGTTCGAGAATTGCCGCATTGGCCAAGGAAGGGGAGCAGTGGAAGGTGGTTGCCGACGGGTCTGTATGGAGCAATGTATTTGATATGGCCTGGAAGCCGGCCATCAGCTCAAACAATAAATATGTAGCGGCAAAGGTTGAGAAAAAGGGAAAATACACCATTGCCGTCAACGATCGGATTTGGTCAAAAGAATGCGAAGCAGCCTGGGACCCGATATTTAATTCGAATGGAGACAAAATCCTCCTTCGAACGGTGGAAAACGGTCAATATGTTCGGCGTGTTTTGCCGGTAACGGAAATAACAGGTTAAGGGGGTGACCCATGCACGACATCTATAGTTTTGTGAGCGGCCCGCTGGCCTGGGTGGCATTTATCGCATTTTTTGCAGGAATCATGTACCGGTTGATAGATATGATCGTTCAGGTAATCAAAAAGGAACCGTTTATTTTCACTTATATGAGCTTGAAATACAGCCTACGATCCATCATCCACTGGATCACCCCCTTCGGTACCCTTAACTGGCGAAGAAACCCGATTCTGACCATTGTCACGTTTGCATTTCATATCAGCCTTATCTTGTCGCCGATTTTTCTGCTTTCCCATGTAACGCTCTGGGATGAAGCATGGAACATCAGTTGGTGGACTCTGCCGGATGGCGTGGCGGATATCATGGCCCTGATCGTGATCGCCGGATCTCTGTTTTTCCTGATCCGACGGCTCACCCAGCGCGAGGTTAAATTTGTTACATCCACATCCGATTACGTGATCCTCGCCATTGTAGCAGCCCCTTTTGTCACGGGCTTTTTAGCGTACCATCAGTTTTTCGGGTATCCGATATTCGTGATTCTGCACATCCTGGCCGGAGAGATCATGCTTGTTGCGATTCCGTTCACGCGCTTGAGTCACATGATATTTTCACTCTTTACAAGAGCTTATATGGGATCGGAATTCGGCGTCATCAGAAAATCAAAGGATTATTAATCCGTGAATAATCAGAGGAGGGTCGATGAGGATAACAGAAGCGGCCTGAGTCTGATGACCCGGAATAAGGAGGAATAATATGGCGGAGCCAGCCAAAAAACAGGAACAGGAAGTCAAGATGACCGATGAAGGTCTTGAAGTCGGCGCGTCGAGGCTGACTGAGGATAAAATTGAAAAAGTCATCAATCAGGTTTTGAAAGCAGAGACCGGAGCGCGTCTGAAAACATACGTGGACACCTGTGTCCATTGCGGTCTATGCAGCGAGGCGTGCCATTTTTATATGTCCAACGACAAGGACCCCAAGTGGTCACCGGTGGGTAAGGTTAAGCAAACCATCTGGGAAATGATCAATAAGAAAGGAAAAGTTACTCCGGAGTTCATCAAAAGAGCATCCGAAATTGCATCGACGGAATGCAATCTGTGCCGGCGATGCCTGCAATTCTGCCCATTTGGAATCGACATCGCCTATCTTATTGCCACCGTAAGGCGGATTTGTCATAAACTCGGAGTGACACCCCGATATATCCAGGATACGGCCCATAGCCACAGTGTCACCATGAATCAGATGTGGGTTAAAGGCGACGAATGGCCGGACACCCTGCAATGGCAGGAGGAAGAAGCCAGGGGGGAATTCCCCGGTCTCCGGATCCCTTTGGAAAAAGAAGGCGCCGATGTCATGTATTCGGTGATCGCGCCGGAGCCCAAGTTTCAGGCTCAATTGATCTATCAGGCCGCAGCGATCATGAATGTTGCCGGAGTTGACTGGACCATGCCCGCCGACATGGGGTGGGATAACAGCGACATGGCGATGTTTACCGGCGACAATGAAATCATGGGGCGCGTCAAGCGGGCACATTTCGAAACCGCCGCACGCCTTAGAGTCAAACGGATCGTCATGGGGGAATGCGGGCACGCGTTCCGGTCGGTCTATGACACAGGAAACCGCTGGTTGGGGTGGAGCCGCCCGGCGATTCCCATCGTCCACGCCATCGATTTCTATTATGAGCTTTTGCGGGACAACAAGATCCCTATTAAAGAAAAGTTTAAAGACCCCGTCACCCTCCATGATCCATGCAATGTCATCCGCGGCGGCGGTCTGATGGAAAAATCCCGGTTTGTGGCCAATGCCCTATGCGAAACCGTTGTTGAAATGCACCCGAATCGGGAATACAATTACTGCTGTGCTGCAGGGGGGGGGGTTATCAACTGTGGGCCTCCATACAAACTGAAACGGGTCAAGGGAAACCGGGTGAAGGCGGAACAATTGATGGACGCCAGGGCAAGAGGGGCCAAAGTCATTATATCCCCATGCCACAACTGCCATAGCGGTTTAAAGGATATCAAAAATTACTACGACATCCACATGGATATCAAATTTTTCGGAGACATTATTTATAAGATCATGGAAAAACCGGAATGATTTAGAGGAGAGCGAACATGAAAAAGGGGATAATTGCGATCGTTGCGGTTTTATTCGTGTCCGCATTTTTGCTGATAACCGCTCATTCACAGGAAGACATGAAGGTAGTGGATCGGAGTGTCTTTAAGAATCCTCAAAAATTCTCCTCGGTGTTTAAACACGAGGAGCACAATGAGAAAGCCAAAATCGAGGAATGCAACGAATGCCATCATGTATATGAAGACGGGAAGCTGGTCGATGGAGAATCTTCTGAAGACAGGCGGTGTTCGGATTGTCACAAACTGGAATCCTCAGGCCGTGAACCGTCGTTGGTAAAAGCGTACCATACAAATTGCAAAGGGTGCCATCAGAAAAATAAAAAAGGTCCGGTCATGTGCGGTGAGTGCCACGTCAGATGATGGTTCAGTCTGAAAGACTTTAATTTCAAAACTTCTAACCAAGAGAGGTCTGCCATGCCGAAAAAGATCTTGGTCATCGACGATGATCCGATAATCGTAAAATACCTGGTCAATCTTTTTGAAGACAACGGTTACCAAACGTGCAGTGCATCCAGCAGTATGGAGGGGATGGATGTAGTGATATTAGAAAAACCGGATCTGATCACCCTTGACCTTCAGATGCCACAGGAATGGGGTCCCAGGTTTTACCGAAAGCTCAGAAAGGATAAGAATCTCAGGAAGATCCCCGTTATTGTGATCACCGGCATCGACGGCGATCATGCCGTAAAGGATGCGGTCGCCTTTCTCAGTAAACCCTTCGATCCCGACAAGTTACTCGGAATCGTTAAAAGAACCATCGGATAGCCGACGCCATTTTACTGAAAAATCGAATCGAATGGAAGTTCGATAAATAGAGGTGTGCGCGTTTTTGGATTAACTTAAGAGTACCTCTTTTTTTCCTCTATTATTGTCCTTTTCAAGGAGACTTCTTCCTTGATTTTCTCATTTATCACGTTGGCGGATTTACGCAGCATCTTTGGAATCCGAATCCTGAACAATGCTCCTTTACCTTCAGTCGACTTAACAGTGATATTGCCACCATGTTGCTCAATATTTTTTTTTGAAATAAACAGACCAAGCCCTGTTCCTTTCTCACCCTTTGAAGAAAAAAAAGGCGTAAATATTCTATCTCTCGTTTCTCGATCCATCCCAACCCCGTTATCCCATACTTCAAAAATGATATCCTTTTTATCCTTTCTAACGGAAAAAATGATTTTATGCGGTTCGTCTTTTTTATCTCTAACACATGCATCCACGGCGTTTTCCAGGATATTAATCAAGGCGGAATGGAGATGGCTTGCATCGACCTCACATTTGCCGACTCTTAAATCGAAATCTTTCACAAATTCGATATTCTGATTCATCAGTTTTTGTTCAATTACCACCGCAACCTCATCAGCAAAGCTCAAGGTGTCGATTCTCTCACATTTGAGATCTCTTTCTTTTGAATAAAAGAGGATATCCTGAACAAGACTGCGAATCCGGCCCACGATGGCTTTGATAACTTCGAAGCCTTCCTTTGTTATCTCCTGATCGTTTTTGGAAATCCCGGAATTTAACAAATACATCCCACCATCTAGACCGGTCATCAACCCTTTAATTCCGTGGGAGATGGATCCAATCATCAGGCCCAATGAAGACAGATGGCTTTTTAACTCTATTTTTTCTTTTATCAGCTTTTCAAGATTTTCAGTATATTCTTTTAATCTTTGCCGAGATAGAATTTTTTCGGTTGCCCTTTTAAGCGCTATCTCAAGGGCGTCAACATTGATCGGTTTGGTAATAAAATCGGTTGCTTCATTTTTCAAACTCCTAATGGCCAGATCCATATCCCCATGGCCGGTGATCATAATCACTTCGGTTTCAGGATTTATCCGCTTGATTTTTTGAAGCAGCTCGATACCGTCCATAATCGGCATCTTGATGTCGGACAACACGATGGGAGGCTGCCTTTCCTCGAAAATTCGAAGAGCCTGATCTCCATTCTCAGCCTCATACACCTGATATCCTAAATCGGATAACGGCAACCTGAGAATTTCGCGAATATCGATCTCATCATCTGCCAGCAATATCTCTTTTTTCATCGGCCTTTTCCGGCAAAGGGAATTTCAATATAAAACAGACGCCCTCGGGTTTGTTCGGAGCGACCTGGATGCTTCCGTTAAAATCTTTAATAATTCCATAGCTGATGGAAAGACCCAACCCGGTACCCTTCCCGACTTCTTTGGTGGTGAAAAATGGCTCAAAAATTTTATCTGCAATGGCTTGTGGGACGCCTTTTCCCGTATCGCAGATTTCACAAATAATATCGTTATGCTCCCATCTGGTTTTGAGGGTTATTGCTTTATTTGCTTTTTCGGTTCCGTGCTGACCCCATCGTTCTTCGATGGCATCTCTAGCATTTAGCAAGATATTGATGAAGACCTGTTCCAGCCTTCCCGGGTCGGCCTTAATTTTGGGAAGGTCTTTTTCGATTATCCAATATACGACGATCCCTTTTAATTTCAATTGCTGACTAAAAATTTCAAATGCATTCTGCAACACATCATTAATTTGAACTTTCTCAAATTCCGAATAAGATGTTCGGGCGAATTGACGCATGTGATTGATGATCTTGGCAGCTCTATCAACATTCATGTCGATCTTATGCAAAACGTTAAAAAGAATATCCTTAGGAATCGGCTCGTTTGTATTTATCTTTTTGATGAAAAAACTGGTGCCGGTTTTGATGACCGAGAGGGGTTGATTGAGTTCATGCGCAATCCCGGTGGCCATCTCGCCCAAGGTTGCCATTTTGCCGGCTTGAATTAGTTGCTGCTCGGTTTCAAGCCGTTTGGTAATATCGCTTGTTGTAACCAGCAGGACTTTTCGCCCCGATATCTCCGCCGGTGAGATTCGAATATTGACATATATTATTTTCCCGGACTTATGAATGTGTTTCACGCGGTCTATCATATCGGAGACCATGATTTTTCCGGCATATAAGGCGTGTTCTTTTTCAGGAAAAAGATCCAGAAAACTTCGGTTGATGAGTTCCAACATGGAGTATCCGTAGACTGCTTCAACGCTTTTATTGCTGTCTAAAATCTCGTAATTTTCCCTATTCAACATAAATACCGGATTGGGGATGTTGCTGAATATGGCGTGATATTTTTCTTCGGACTTGACGAGTTCGACTTCCAGTTTTTTTCTTTCGGTGATGTCCAGGGAGATCTCCATTGCGGCGACAACACGCCCTTTTTCATCGGTGATGGGTGTTGCCCGGACCATCCAATGCTTAGAGGTCCCATCTTTTCCGACTCCCATTTCCTCGGCATGATGAGGTTGACCGTCTTTAAACGTGTCTTCAACCGGGCAGACTTCACATTTTTTCTTAAGCCCTTTGTAAGCACGATAGCAAAAATCACCAGGCTTTGGATTGAACATTTCAACGAACTGCCTGTTATAATTTAGCAGTTTGTAATTGATATCCTGAATGGTAATGAGGCACGGAACGCTTTCGAATAGGTTCTGGTACTCATCTTTCTGCCGATTCAATTCGATCTCATGCTTGGCTATTTCTTTGCACATGTAGTTGATGGCATCGGCCAGCTCACCCATTTCGTCGACCTGTTCGATAGGTATGGTCCTGTTGTAATCACCCTTCGCCACCCGCCGGGCTCCGTCGATCAGGTTTTTAATGGGTTGATTGACAAATTTAAAAATAAAAAGAAGAATAATGGTTGATGTGACGATAAAAATGATAACCCCCAGACCGATCAGGTTTTGTTCGGCCTTAATGATTTCCTCATCGGTCCTTTTTAAGGAAACGACGACGTCAAGGGCGCCTAAGATGACTTTCCCTTCAGGGTGAACGTGGCATTCGCCGGAAGAGCATCCGGGATCGTTTGAAATCGGGCTGATAATTCCCAGCAGTCGATACCCTTTTTGCGAGTCGAATATCCGCGTTCTTTCCTCCACAGCAAGCTCATGCAATGGCGGTTCCGTGCGGTGACAGATGTAGCAGGCTTCATTTTTAATATTGGTTTTCGTATCCAGCTCCAATGGACGATTGGAAAATTTTATCTGCCCGTTTTTATTATAAATCCGAATGGATTCGATTTCCCTCTGTCTGCTGATGTCGTTGATGATCTGATTGATATCATCTCTAGAATTGTCCATCATGGCATAGTGCATGCCGAGCTTGATGGTATTTGTTAATCTGTCCGCGCCCTCCGCGATGCTGTTCATCAGTTTTTTTTCCTGGTAATTAATGTTGAAATACGACCATGTCGAAATGGTAAGGAGCAGTGTCAATCCAACCATGAGGATCAATTTGAATGCAAGGTGACGGCGGAGGCTTTTAATGAGGTTAGGCATATTCACACGTCATTCAAATGTTGAACTTGAGCGTGGCGGAAGATACCCGAAGGCGACAACCATCAAGTAAGCTTTTTTCGAAAGCTGTCCGTTATGGATAAGTTTAAATCCAGCCGTAGCTGTTGCTGGGATAAGCCGAGTGCAAAACCGATCAATTGAGGAAGATAAAGGATGGTCATTGACAAATTGATGTTTTGCTTTCGAGAAATTTTTTTCTGGTACGCCTCCAGATTCATCTGGCACATCGGGCAAATGGTGATGATCGCATCAGCTCCTTTTGCATCCTGCAATATGCCGCCCACGAGTTCCAGTCCGACATCCGGTTTTGTATTGACATGAGAAGCCCCGCAGCACTTCCCTCCCATGTTCCAGGGATGTATTTGTGCACCGACAGCTGTGATCAGCGGTTCCATGGAACGGGGCAGTTCGGGATCATCAAACACAGGATAGGGTCTTAGACACTGGCAGCCATAATAAGGAGCGATCTTCAACCCTGTTAGTTCTCTTTTTAAATACTTGTGAATGGTATCAGGGCCTAAATCAGTGGTTATGACGTCCAGAAGATGCCTCACATGCATCCGCCCCTTTAGTTCAAGCTGGTCCGGTCCTAAAATAGAGTTCAATTCTCCAAGAAGTTCAGGATTGTTTTTTGTTTTCTCTTCCACCTTCTTGAGGTTTAAATAGCAGGCACTGCACGGGACCAGGATATCCGTGACATCTTCCGTTTTTTCCGCAATGGCTAAATTTCGGGCTGGAAGCGCCAGCGACAGGAAATAGCTGGCGGAATCGGCCGCACTAGCTCCACAACATGTCCAATCTTTGATTTCCAATAATTCCACGCCCATTGATTCCATCAATGCCCGAGTGGACACGTTATATTCCAGCGCTGTTCCCTCAAGAGAACATCCGGGATAATACTGATATTTCATTTTCTTTCCTCCAGGGCTTCGACACTCCGAAAAATTGATTCTAAAGGACGCGCCTGCTTTATCGGCGGGAGCATTGAAATTTTGCCCTTCATCATTAACCTCACTCCCAGGGGCGCAAACCGCAAAGGAATCAAGGGATTTTTCAAGCGCGCGAAATATCGTGTCATAAATTCCGCCTCGTTGACCCGGCCGTGACGTCTTACACTTTCGATGAAACAACTGTAAAAATTCACGCTTTCTTTAAATTTCGGGAGTTTTTTTCTGGTTGCGATCTGTTTAAGAGCGCTCATGGCTTCCGTCAGGGGAAGCCCGCGGGGGCACCTCAGAGTGCAAAAATAACAAGACGAGCAAAGCACAAAGGTTTTGCTCTCAAAAATATCTTCCGTTTGGTCCATAAGAACCATGCGCCACAGTCGCCGCGGAGTAAAATCCATGGCAAACTCATTGGGACAGGAAGCGGTGCACGTACCGCACTGGATGCAGGATCGAATCATTTTTCTAATCGGTGCTAAATCGGCAAAGGTTGAAATGGCCCCTATCTCTTTTTGTAAGCCCGCTGTATTACCCATGAAAACCCCTTTTTGTTTTTTTAAACGATCCCTGTTTCTATATTATCGGTTATAATTTATTTATCCCCTTTCAATCGATTCCGATTAAGAAATGCCTTGACCTATGGCTGCATCAATGACCGCAAGCATTTGCTGTTTGACAAACCCTTCCAATATGGAAGCGCAATTGGGACAGGCGGCCGTGCAGGACCCGCATCCTTGGCACATGGCCGGGTTGACCATAATTTGTTCATGATCATAATCGACGGTACGGGCTCCATAGGGGCAAGCGTCGATACATCGTTCACACAAGCTGCAAATACTGTGTCGAACTTTAGCGACGACTTTGCCTGTAGAGAGGTGTTCGCGGGACAAAATCCTTAGAGCCCTTTGAGCCGCCGCTTCGGCAGTTGTAATCGTCTCGGAAAGGCTGCGAGGAGAGTGCGCCAAACCGCATGCAAACACTCCCTCTTTCAGAGAATCGACGGGTCGCCATTTCGATTCGGCCTCTTGAAAGAAGCCGTCCTGATCAAGTGATGCACCAAACATTTGCACCACATCTTGTGGTAAATTTGGAAAAATCCCGGTAGCCAAAACCACCAGATCGGCTTCAATTTGCAGCCGTTTCCCGATGATGGTCTCAAATACCGCAACTTCAAGTTTTTCTTTTTCGACCCGAACCGATGGTTTGTCATCAATGCGATATTGAATAAACACAACATCGGCTTTGCGGGCCTGGGTGTAATACGTTTCAGAAAAACCATATGACATGATGTCCCGGTAAAGAATATATATTGCGATATGGGGATTCTTCTCTTTAAGATAAAGCGCATGTTTTATTGAATTCGTACAGCAAACGCGACTGCAGTAATTACGCGGCTCTTCTCGGGAATCAACGCATTGAATCATGACCACCGAATTTAACTTTTCAGGAACAATGGTATTATCCGAAAATTTACATTCCAATTCCTTCTGGGTGATGATGGCCGAACTCGTGCCATACCCATAAGAAGAAGTGCGGAACTCTGTTCCGCCGCAAGCTAAAATGGCTATGCCGTGGTCTATTGTTTGAGCCTGATTTTTGGGGCCTTCCAGGGTGGTATGAAAATTTCCCACTTCCCCCATCGAATGGATCACCCTTGATTGTGTATGAACATGTATTTTGGGATGCTTTTCGACGGATGTTCGGGTTTCTTCCAATAATTCATTCGTAGAGTGTCCCTCCAATGTTCGTTTTAACCAATTCAGATTCCCCCCCAATTGATCGGACAGCTCGACAAGATCCACTTCAAAACCATGGTCGGCAATTGCCAGGGCAGCCGTCATGCCGGCAATTCCGCCTCCGACAACCAGTCCCCTTTGAACAATAGGGATTGTGGCAATAGCAGCCGGATTCACCCATTTAAGTTTTGCAATACCGGTTTCAAGTGCGGATATTAGCTGTTGCAACACCGGATGTTTGTTACTATCTCCCGCAATTAGAACTGGTTGCCTTTCATCATCTGAATTCGGATGGAGCAAACGCAAAAAATCCGTATGGATGTCGACAACCTCCATGAGAAAGGGATCCATTCCCACCTGTTTACCAAGTTCCTGAAGCTTGCGCTTATAAACATAGGGAAGACAGGAGGCGATCAGAAGACGATTAGGGAGGATTGTTTTCACCAGCCCAACAAGATGTTCCCACCCTTCAGCTGTACAGACTTGCTCTAAAAATTCTATTCGATCTATCAGGGGATCGGATTTGAGCTGTTTGGCGATGTGCTGCAAATCCGCCCATTGGGAAAGTTTTTTTCCACACGTACAGACAACCGTCAGAATTCTCGGAATTTCCCGCATCACATCGGTCGCCGGATGAACTTCTGCATGTTCAAGTGAAAGGCCTCCTCCCTTGGAATGAATCACCCGTGACGCGTTCATGGCGGCTGCTGATGCCTGGGTAACCGAGTCGCTGATGTCTTTTAGTCCGGCAAAAGAACCTCCGAGCAAAATGCCTTCTAGATTGGTTCTCGTCAATGAAAAAGGCTCGGTTTTTCCAAATCCCCAAGGATTCAATTCAAGTCCCAGCATTTCAGCCAATTCCGAGGCGCCTTCCGCTGGTCTTTGCCCGACGGCGAGAACCACCATATCAAATCTGGTTTCTTCGACGTTGCCGGACAAATCCACACTGCGGATCAGCAAATCTCCACTGGCCATATCTGGGACAACCGAATGAACTCGCCCTCTGACAAAATTGACGCCATGTATCGTTTCAGCCTGTTCCCGGTATCGCTGAAATGTTTTGCCATAAGTCCGCATGTCCATATAAAAGATCGTTGTTTCCAAATCGTGTTGACTTGCCCTTTTGGCTATCAGTGCCTCCTTAATGGAAAACATGCAACAGATGTTGGAACAAAAGTCCGCATTCGTTTGCAAATCACGCGATCCGACGCACTGGATCCAAGCCACCTTATTTACGGATTTTCCATCCAGCGGACGCGACAACCGACCTCGACAGGGACCGGTACCACTCAGCATGCGTTCAAATTCGAGGCTAGTGACGACATTCGGATGGGTTTTATAATTGAAAGTGTTTTTTCCGCTGCGCGGATCAAAAAAGCTGGTGCCGCCGCAAAGCACCAGCGCCCCGACTTCGATTTGCCGGCCTTTGGCTACGACAACATCTTGAAATATCCGCAATATCATCGGGATCAATGTTTCAGGGTTAAAGGGCTTCACCAGATAGTCCAGAGCGCCGATCTTCATAGCTTCAACAGCGGTTTCAACCGTCGCATAAGCGGTCATCATGATGACTTTGAGTTCCGGAGCAGTCTCCTTGGCCTTTTGAAGAACTTCCACTCCGTCCATACCCGGCATCTTAATATCCAGGAGCATTAAATGATAGGGGTGTTCCGTCAGCCGATCGAGCGCTTCTGGGCCGGAGGCAGCCATGGCCACAGAGAATCCTTCTTCTTCGAGCCACTCCTTTAAAGAATCTCGCAAAATCAGCTCATCATCGACCACCAATATATGAAACGATTTGCGCTCTTCTTCAGGCAACAGAATTGCTCCGGTCGGACAGGCCGCTACGCAGGCCCCGCAGCGTGTGCATGCCGCAAAATCAATCACATATGGATTGGGTATGGCATGGGGCACCGGCAGATAGACGGCCTTGTGTTTGCTGAGGCTTTCATTGAATGCATCCGGGACTTCAACCGGACAGATGTCCACGCAATCACCGCACCCGATGCATCGTTCTGAATCAATCCAGTTCGGATGTTGTTTGAGTGTCGCCTGAATGTGGCCCGGTTCCCCTTCAACGGAGATTAAGTCCGTTGACAAAAGGATTTCAATGTTCTCATGAAACAAGCCTTTGCGCAGGCAATATTGTGAGCTTGCATCCCTGTTGACCAGCGGGAGCATCTTGCACATGCCGCAGCGATCCGTCGGGAACTGGTAGTCGAGTTGGCTGAGGATGCCGCCGATATGCGGCGACCGGTCGATGAGCGTCACGCCATAACCGTATTCCGCCAGGTCAAGAGCAGCGCGGATGCCGCTTATTCCCGCCCCCACCACCAAAACCTTACCAATTTTTTGAGTCATAAATACCTCCGGTTTCGATGAATCGACTTATCTTTCCCGGTTGACCGGTTTTAGTTTTTTAACGGGCTGCCGGAACAACCACTTCGGAATCAGGCTCCAAGGACGGCCGTCTCCTTTAAATCCGGTCCCAGATATTCACGTTCGTTTTCTCCGAGAATGCCCAGCGCAAGACAAATGATTGTCCAGAGATGAATCACATGATAGCCGCCTCCGTAGTGTTCGCTGAGTTCATGTATTTGCGCGTGGCAGTTGTGGCATCCGGCAATGCAATAATGGGCGCCGGTCGCCTTGATTTGGTTGTCTTTCAGGCGCCCATATTCCAAACGGGCTTCTTTATATCCGGACTGGAGAAAACCGCCACCGCCGCCACAACAGTAATTGTTGGAGCGATTCGGGACCATATCGATAAAATTTTCTTCTCCGACAACGGTTTTCACGACAAAACGAAGGTCTTCCGCAATCGGGTCGCCATAGCTCTTGCGAACGATCTGGCAGGGATCCTGAACCGTAAATTTTATTTTCAAATCCTTGTTCCAATCGGAATTGACGTTCAGTTTTCCTTCACGAATCCATTTGGCGTAGTATTCATAGATGTTTTTAACTTCAAATTGATGCGGAATATTGAATTTTTTCAGTCCTGCCAGGACTGAAAAGGTGACGTGCCCTCACTCCGTATTTAAAAATATCTTGCACCCCAAATGATCCGCCTGTTGGGCGGCTGTGCGGGCAATGTGTTCCCATGCCTGATTATCAGCCAAAAACATGCAGTAATTTTCTCCACCCCAACCTTTGCTGCCGTATGTCCAGTCAGCTCCCACGATATGAAGAATTTTCCAAAGAGGGACCATTTCATCGGGTTCCGTCACCGGTTCCCGGGAGTTTTGATTCAAAAAGAAATATGCGCCTTGCTTGTCGATGGGCGCCTGCATTTCGGCAAAATCCGGTTGCGCTTCCTGATACTCCTTGAGCACATCCTCAACCACGAATTGGAAGTCTTCCGGAGGGGTGCCCATAGCGCTGCAACTCTCATTTCTTAAAGCCATATCGCAGGACCCTTTTATACCCTTTGGACGCTCTTCTCTGGGCCGGTCGGCCCGAGCATGGTAAATTAGCTGTGGAATGTCGATTTTCATCGGGCACACATAAATGCATCGCTGGCACAGGGTACACATCCACGCCCAGTTCGATTTTCGAATATCATCATCAAGTCCAAGGGCGGCTTTCCGTAAAAACTTTCGGGGGTCCAATCCTTCAAGGCCGGTCGCCGGACAACCGGAAGAGCATGCGCCGCAGGTCAGGCATAAATTCAGGTTGCCTCCTTCCGGAAGAATCTCGGCGATTTTATCCATAAACGTGCTTCCTTTTTTTGCTCCCAGTTTGATCACGTCGTCGGACATGGATTACTCCTTTGCGCTTCAGCAGCTCATGGTTTAATTGGTTATACCGACCACCTCTTGAAATTCATCTTCGCGAAACGTTGACAGCGGCGGTTCTTGTTCAATGCTTTTTCCTGCTTGATAATCAAATGCCTGCTGGGTGGCATGGGCGATGGTACGAAACAATTCCATAACAGGGATTTCATTCGGGCAGGCATTTGAACACTGACCGCACCCCACACATGCGGTGCTCATGTGAGCCAAACGGGTGAGATGATAAAAAAGAGTATCTGTAGGCATTTTAATAATCCCTTTTCGTTTGGCCCATTGAAGATATTGGGAAGGATCGTGATTGAATACATCGGTAACAAAAACACACTCCTTGCAATAACAAACCGGACATGCCACCCGACAATTGTAACAGTTGACGCAGGAGGCAAAGTAAGCAGACATTTTTTCGAGACTATTCGTGGCTTCCCGGGTTTCGGTAAACATGCTATCGCGATAACCGGTGTGCTTTGAGATAATGCCATCAATGACGGTTCGGCGCTCCTGAGTTTCATTCGTCTCCGGGAGCTTCATCTGATTTAGAATACGATCTCCGGCTTCAGTTTGAGCCTTAACCAGGATGGATTCACCGGTTTGCAGGCCGTATAAGCCGATTTGGATATCCGCGTTTTCAGATACCGGATATTCGCATGCCTTACAGGCTGGAGCGAATTCAAGTCCTTCCGCTTCGGCGACGTTTCCGTTCATAACGTTTTTGTAAAATCGAAGGGTTGCTTCTTTTCCGTTTTGGCCTGCAAACTTTAAATATTCTTTATTTTGAAATGCACCAAGGCAATCGACGCTGATCAAAAGAACATCTTCCTTGCGTGCCTGTTTAAGTTTTATCAGCTCAATAAACGCGCGAATCTCGCAAGGGCGCAATACGGCAGCCATTTTCCCGCCCATCGGTTTGCGGGTCAGCCGGGCTGCAATTCTGGAGGCATTCATCGGGAAGGCCGGGGCAAGCGGATCAACGCCTTCCAGGAGGGAAGCGTCGGTTACCAGAGTGGGCATTACCGTATTTTTCGGTGGAAGGCGCTGAGGGACCAGAATGGATGTGATATTTTCTGTTTTTAGAATGTCTGCAAAGAACTGCTGCAGGGCTTCCAATGGATTATGTCCTGTCAGGTCGATTTTAGCCGTGATCGTCATAACTACCTCCGGTAATGTTATATGGCATTTTGCATTGGAACCGGATATGGAGCTTGCGTTTTCCTGATATCCAATATGCTTTTAGATAACCATTTTTAGTTTTGTCTGGCTGGGTCCTAACGCTTTCATTTGTAAGGTCAGGTCTCGCATGATTTCTGCAAACTGAATTCCATCGCTTGCACCGATCCATGTTAATCTCAAACGTTGTGGATCAAAGCCGAATTGAGGGAGGATCTCTTTGAGCAACTTGATCCTTCGGCGCGCCTTATAATTGCCGTTGATATAATGGCAGTCGCCGGGGTGGCAGCCGCTGATCAGCACGCTGTCGGCCCCTTCTAAAAAGGCTTTAATGATATATTGGGGATCAACCATACCGGTGCACATCACCCGAATTAAACGAATATTTTTTGGATAGAATAACCGGGAGGTGCCTGCCAAATCGGCAGCCGTATATGTGCACCAGTTGCAAACAAAGGCGATGATGGTGGGCTCAAAGTTTTCCATGGATTCCTCCTTTATTTACATGCCAACCACATTCAATGCTTCCATTATGCCGTCGAACTCTGCAAATACTTGTTTCGGGGTGAAATGCTTGACCTGAGCCGCCCCGCTCGGACAAAATCCCGAGCAACTGCCGCATCCTTTGCAAACGGCTTCATTGACAACGGATACGCCTCTGCGTTCATCAAATTCAATGGCCGAGTAGACGCAAAGTCCGATGCATGTCTGACATCCTGCACAGATATCCGGGTCGATCCAGGAAATTGCCGAAGGGACTTCCACCTTACCCCGGGTTGCCAGGGAAAGAGCTTTGGCAGCCGCTCCCGATGCCTGGGCCACGGTATCCGGAATATCTTTGGGAGACTGGCATGCTCCCGCTAAAAATATCCCGGCCGTTGCCGTGTTGAGTGGCCCCAATTTCGGGTGTTCCTCCAAGAAAAAGCCGTCTGCTCCCAGATTCACGCCAAACAAGCGCCCAACTGCTGTTGCATCTTTGCGTGCTTCAATAGCGGCACAAAGGACCACCATGTCCACCGGAATTCGTAACTTCTTGCCCAGGAGCGTGTCTTCTGCAATGGCTACGAGCTTCCCCTCTTCTTCGGGACTATTTGCTCGATTCGTAATCTCGGCCACTTTGCCCCGGATAAAAGTGGTTCCTTCCTCCTGGCATCTACGGTAAAATTCCTCATACCCTTTGCCGTAACACCGCTGATCGATATAAAAATCGTAAACTTTGGTGTCATGCCCGACTTTTTCTTGGATGAGGTGGGAATATTTCAGTGCATACATGCAGCAAACCCTTGAACAGTATTCGTGGTAATTGACATCCCGGCTGCCGACACAGTGCAGGATTGCAACACTCTTGGGTTTTTTGGTCAGTTCTCCATCGGCATCTCTGATGAGAATTTGTCCTCCGGTGGGGCCGGTGGCATTGCTCAGTCTCTCAAACTCCAAACTGGTAAACACATTCGGGAAGATGCCGTACCCGTATTGTCTCATGGGGGCTGGATCCATCAGATCGTATCCGGTTGCCAGGATTATGGAACCGACCTCAACTTTGCGAATTTCAGGGACCATGAAATGATCGATGGCTTTTGGCTCACAGGCCTTTACACATTGATAGCACTCGGAACATATGCCGCATTCCAAACAACGACCCGCCTCTGTCCGGGCTTCTTGTTCATCAAACCCAAGATTAATCTCTTTGAAATTTTTTTCCCGCTCTTTAAGCCCGATATGTCGCATGGCAGTTCTTGGGTTTTGTGAAATGCCGGCTGTATCCGGTTTTTCAAAATGCCATTCCTTGCTTCGGTCTTCATAAAGGTCCTTATTATTTATAAACCGATGAATGCTTTCAGCGGCTTCTTTTCCACAGGCTACCGCTTCCACTACCGATTTGGGTCCATATACGGCGTCTCCTCCGGCAAACACCCAGGGGATGGGCGTCTGAAAGGTCACCGGATCCGATTCGATTCCGCCTCTCGCTGTGACGGGTATTTTTTGATCAGAAGCGAAGGTGAGATCGGACTTTTGACCGATGGCGATGATGACCGTATCGGCATCCAGAGTCTTAAGGACATTTTCGTCATATTGCGGGTTGAATCGCCTTTGATCATCAAATACTCGCGTACATTGTTTAAATTCTATGCCGGAAACCCGACCTTCTTTCGCTAAAAATTGTTTGGGGCCAAACCCGGTGACAATCTCCACTTTTTCTTCCACTGCCTCTTCAACCTCGTAATCCCAGGCCGGCATTTCATCCCGGGATTCGAGGCACACCATGACAACCTTTTCGGCGCCGACCCGTTTAACCGTCATTGCCGCATCAATAGCGACATTCCCACCTCCGATGACAACAACGCGCTTGCCGACGGAAACCTTGCTGCCCAATGCAACGTCGCGTAAAAACGATATGCATGGTACAATACCCTGAAGGTCTTCTCCTTCGACCCTCAGCTTGTGGCTTTCATGGAGACCGGTTGCCAGAAAGACGGCTTTAAATCCATCGGCCTTGAGTTTTTCTAGGGTGATATCCTTGCCGAAGGCTACATTTGTCTTGATGACGACTCCCATTTTTTTGATTGTGTCGATTTCAGCAGCCAGGATATCCCGAGGAAGGCGATATTCGGGAATTCCGACAGCCATCATTCCCCCGGCAACCGGCAGTTTTTCAAAAACCGTTATTTGATACCCTTTGCGGGCGAGAAAATATGCCGCCGAGAGTCCGCCGGGGCCGGATCCGATGATAGCGATCTTTTCGCCTCGAATATCCGGGATTTTCGGGACATAGGGAGTTTCACTGGCAAAATCTTGATCCGCCAGGAAACGGTGAAGGGATTGGGCAGCCAAGGGCTGATCCACGTCATTCCGGGTGCATTCTTTTTCGCAGGGATGATGACAGATTCTGCCGCAGATTCCCGGGAAAGGATGTTCCTCTTTGAATAATTCAATCGCTTCGCGATACTTTCCCTGATTAACGAGGGCGATATATCCCTGAATGCTTGTATGGGCCGGGCATGTGGCTTTGCATGGAGCTGTGCCCCTTTTATCGATCACATATGTGATGGGCACTGCCTGGGGAAAAGAACGGTAGATTGCTCCTCTCGTATTTAGGTTGACATTCCATTCGCTTGGTCTTTCCACCGGACAAACTTTTGCACATTCTCCGCATCCCGTACAAATGCCCTCTTTGACATATCGCGGTTTTCGGAGAATGTTTACGGTATAGTTTCCGATAAACCCGGATACTTCCTGAACTTCGCTGTATGATAGAAGCTCGATGTTTTTATTTTGGGCGACTTCAACCATTTTAGGGGTTCCGATGCAGGCCGCACAATCAAGGGTGGGAAATGTTTTGTCAAACTGGAGCATATGGCCGCCGATAGTGGGATCTTTTTCAATCAGGTAACACTTGTGTCCCGAAGCGCCGATATCCAGCGCCGCCTGCATGCCTGCGATACCGCCTCCTACAACCATAATATCCGGGTGGACGTTAACCTCGCGTGTCTCAAGTTCATGATGATAATTGACTCTGCTGATCGCACCGGCGGCTAGAGTTTTGGCCTTGCGGGTGGCATCATCCTCATCTGTCGTGACCCAGGAGACCTGTTCGCGCACGGACGCCATTTGGAATAGATAGGGATTGAGCCCTGCTCGCTGGCAGGCGCCTTGAAAGGTTTTTTCATGCATCCGGGGTGAACAGCTAGCCACCACCACCCGGTTTAGGCCAAATTCCGCTATATCCTTTTCAATCATCTCCTGGCCCGGATCCGAACACATGAACTTGTAATCTCGGGCTACAACAACATTCGGCAATTTCCGGGCGAAGTCCGCCACCTCTCCCACGCGGACCCTATAAGCGATATTGATTCCGCAATGACAGATATAAAATCCAATTCGATTCGGCATGGCACACCTTTTTTTCGTTTGAAGCAATTGATTTGTCAAAACTTGCAAATGCCCATCAACCTGCGGTTAACGCCCGCACGAGCCGAATAACCTCCGTCGTTTCCAAAGGCTTTTCCAGATATCCATCCGGCTCCGGGAAACCCTTGTCCTGAAACGCGTCCTGAAATTTGTGATAAAAACAAAACGTCTTTTTCTCGATGGTAGACACCATTATTACCGGGATATTTTTAAGTATTTCATCTTCCTTAAGCTCACGATACATCTGGATCCCGCCTTCCTTCGGAATGGTTACTGCAATAATAACCAAAACCGGCATTTCTCTCTTTATCTTCCGGATCCCTTCGGTTTTATCACCGGCATAGATAGTGGCGTAACCACAATTACTCAGCAGGTTACACAGGAAAATCCGCATATCCGAATCGTCATCAACGATGAGTATTTTTTTTCTTTCCATTTATGAAACCAAAATACCATCTGCCGATTTTTGAGATATTGCACTATGAAGTGACGTCATTTGTTGGATCGTCTCTGCTCAATATCTAGCACAGAATGTGCCATCATATAAAAGTGTGAAATTTTTATATTGATTACAGAATGTTAAATAAAAATATGAATGAATTTACTCCGTAAAGCAGCATGCTTTTGTTGCAGCCTTTTGCAACATAAAAAGAGTTCATTAATTGTAAAACTATTTGAAAAATATAGTTAAAAAAGAGATGAATGATGTTGCACAACCCTTACTGCAACATATTTGCAACATTTGACGCTTGTTACAAATTTTTAGGTCGGTTAGAGGCTAAGGCGAATTACACAATGCAAGAAGAGGGATTTAGCTATGATCAATCGAATTTTTTGGAAATGGTTCTTTTCCGCTTCAATGGAAACGATTAAGATCGGCAGTGGTTAACGAACGATGCCGTATTTTTTAATCTTGCGCCACAAGGTGGTTCGATCCATGTCCAGGGCCCGTGCAGCATTAAAGCGGCGCCAACCGTATTTTCGAAGCGCAGAGATGATTTTATCACGCTCTCTATTGTTGTCGGCATCTGCATGTTTTTGACTTACCGGCGGTGAAGGTTTGCTGGAAATATATTGTGCTTGAAGATATTCTGGCAGATGTCTTGTCTGGATCGTTTTATCCTGGCAAATGATGAGTGTATGTTCTAAAATATTTTCGAGTTCTCTCACATTGCCGGGATAGATATAATTCAGTAAAATAGCCATTGCCTCTTCCGAAACCTCCGGGAGCCGGACGCCCCTGACGGCACAGAGGCGCCTTAAGATATGACCGATCAGAATCGGTAAATCCACACGTCGATCCTTAAGTTCAGGAAGTTCGATCCGAAATACATTCAACCGGTAGTAAAGATCTTCCCTGAAAAGTCGCTTTTCAACCAGCTTCTTGAGGTTACGATTTGAAGCTGAGATAATACGTACATTAACCTTAATCGTATGTGGGCTGCCCAACCGATAAAATTCTTTATCTTCTAAAACTCGAAGAAGTTTGGCTTGCAATGAAAGAGGCAGGTCGCCGATTTCATCTAAAAAAATGGTTCCTCCATCTGCTTCCTGAAAACGTCCGATCTTGTCTTTTTCAGCTCCGGTAAAGGCCCCTTTAACATATCCAAACATTTCCGACTCGAGTAAATTATCTGGAATCGCCGCGCAATTCACTTTAACAAACGGTTTGCCGGTCCTGGGGCTGATGGAGTGGATCACTCTGGACAAAATATCTTTTCCGGTTCCTGTAGCACCTTCGATTAAAATGGTGGCATCGGTTCCGGCCACTACATTGACCATCTCAAAAATTTTTTCCATTGCCGGGCTTCTGCCGATCATGTCATGAAATGTATACCGATCCCTCATCACCTGCTTGAGTTGTTGAACCAAGGTAAGATCATGGAACATCGCCAGCCCTCCGACCACGGTGCCTTTCTCGTTTCGGAGCGCAATAAAGTTGGCCCGTACGGGAATGGTTACCCCGTCCCGCGTGATCATTCTCCCTTGTCGGCTGCTTCGGGATATGCCGTCTGCGATCGTATCTTTCAAAAGGCCTATCTCCTGGGCGTCTTCGCCGTCAAATATTACGGTACAGGGTTCTCCAAGAATGTCGCGACGATTATAACCGACGATCTTTTCAGCTTCTGTATTAAAAAAAGCGATATGGCAGCCCCGGTCCACCGTAAATATACCGACATCCAGGTTATCTAAAATGATCTTCAGGCTGCGTTCTTCATAGTGAATCCGATCAATCAGTTCAGCAATCGGGGAATGATCCTGCAAAATGGTCATGCATCCGACAACCCGGCCGTTGGGGCTGAAAACAGGGGTTGCCATCCGAGTCACCCAATGGATATTTTCATCCTCATCCAGTAGTTGGATGACGGGCTCTTTATTTTCCGGATCCCCGGCGCCTCTAAAAGGACATTTTGCCAGACAGGGAACCCCCAAAAATACTTCCCTGCAGTTTCGACCGATGGCATCCGTATCCTTAAGCCCAACCAGTGCTTGAGCGCTTAAATTCATTGAGGACACCTGCCGGTCCATATTGACGGTGAACGCCCCGATATTTAGCTCATCCATGATTTGCAGCCACTGGTCGGATGAAATATTATTTCCGGATTTGCTTTCTCTGAAATGTG
>MGQD01000042.1:0-3275 GCA_001797695.1 Deltaproteobacteria bacterium RBG_13_49_15
AATCCACTAGGTCCTTTAACTCTTTTCCAACTTTAAAAAAAGGAAGCTTTTTGGATGGAACACTGATTTTTTGCCCTGATTTTGGATTCCTACCCACGTAAGGTTTATATTGTTTTACGGTGAAACTGCCGAAGCCTCTTACCTCAACGCGATCTTTTTCAGCCAGAGTATCGGATATGGTGCTGAAAAAAATGTTGATGATCTGTTCGGCGTCTTTTTTACTTAATGAAGAGTGGTCTTTTAGCTGATTGATCAGATCGGATCGGTTCATACAAGCTCCCTGACGAAGTTAAGGCCCAATTGGTTCATTTTCATGACATCATTTGGTTTTAATATAATAACTTAGCGATTTTTAAGTCAAGCATTTTTTCCTTTTTCGGCATTTCCATCCTGATCATTTTCCGGAATTGCTTCAGGTGTCTTTCCGGCAGGAGCCTCTCCCAGCTCCTCTATCTCCTTCGGAGTGGGAAGCTCTGTCAGGTCTTTCAGGTCGAATACCTCCAGAAACTGCCGTGTCGTTCCATAGATGAGGGGTCGGCCCGGAATCTTCTGACGTCCCAGCACCCGGATCAATTTCCGCTCCATCAGCACGCGAAGAACGCCCCCGCTGTCCACTCCCCGGATGGTTTCTATATCATTCCGGATCACCGGCTGCTTGTAGGCGACGATGGCAAGCGTTTCCATTGCAGCCCTGCTGAGGCGGGCCGGCCCAGGCTGGATAAGACGCTTGATCCAATCGCTGTATAGGGGTCGTGTTCTGATCTGGTAGCCGCCGGCGATCTCGCTTAACAAAAAGGCCCCTCCCCGCTGTTCATATTCTGCAGAGAGCGAATAGAGGGCTTCTCTGATTTCCTTGGTATCGGCATCGGGAATCACCTTTTTAATCCGGTCTATGGATAACGGGTCGGTGGAGACGAACAACAGGCTTTCAATAATGTATTTGATGTCGGATGTCATTGATAGAACAATCGGATGATGCCGCTTTCCACATGCTGAAAAATGCGGATAATGGCGAGTCGAACCATCTCCAGAATAGCTAGAAACGTCACAATGATATCGCTTTTTTCCACTGTTTTTTCAAACAGTTCATCAAAGGCAACGGATCCTCGCTCTTCCAAAATATCAACGATTTCGGATATCCTATCCTTAACCGATATCCGGTCTGCCGTCAAATCGACCCGTTGTTCGAGGGCAATATGTTTCAATATTTTTTGAAAAGCGTCAATCAGTTCAAAGAGTCCGATCTGGATTAGTTCATCTTGAGCATCGATCAGACCATCCACTTTTTGCGGGCTCCGGATGAATGTGTCTTCACCCAGGATATTGCGGGAAATCAGGCTTTCTGCTGCGGATTTGATGCGGAGGTATTCGACCAGCGGCCGCGTGATTTCCAGGCGCGGATCTAAATCATCCCCTTCCACTTCCTTATGCACCGGGAGCAGCAGTTTTGATTTGATGTGGATCAACGTGGCTGCCATGACTATAAATTCGCCGGCAAGATCGATGTTCATTATTTTCAACATCTCTAGGTATTCAAGATATTGATCCGTGATCAGAGCGATCGGGATGTCGTAGACATTGACCTCGTTTTTTTTGATCAGATAGACCAGCAGGTCCATCGGGCCTTCGAATACCCCTCCGATTTTTACCCGGTATATTTCTTCAGACATAGGAAGACGAGCAAATCAAAGATTGAGTCATCTGGTGAAATAGAATTGAATTGATGATATCATGAATTGGTCCGGTTATGCCCCTATCGTTCCTTGGTAGCTGATCCGGATCGAAGTTCGAACCTCATCCAGGGTCTTTTGGGCGACTTTCCGGGCGCGATCGCATCCATTAGAAATGACCTCATCCACCAAGGCGGGGCGTGTTTCGTAATACGTTCTTTTTTCCCGGACCGGTGCAAGGGCTGCTGCCAGATAGTCCGCCATGATTTTTTTACATTCCACGCAACCGATTTGAGCGGTTCGGCATTCACGGTTAATCGTATCAACTTTTTGTTGATCCGTATAAATTTTATGGAATTCAAAGACATTGCATATATCCGGATTGCCCGGGTCCGATCTCCTGGCCCGCTGGGGGTCGGTGATCATTTGAGAAACGGTCGACCGGATCGCTTTCGGACTGTCGGACAGGAAGATGGCATTATTATAGCTTTTGCTCATTTTCCGGCGGTCGGTCCCGAGTATTTTGGGGGTCTGGGTCAATATGGCTTGGGGTTCCGGAAAGATCTCTCCGTAAAACGAGTTGAAACGCCTTGCAATTTCCCGGGTGATTTCCACATGGGGAACCTGATCCACTCCAACCGGGACGCCAAATGCCTTGTACATGATGATATCCGCTGCCTGAAGGACCGGATACCCCAGGAACCCGAATGTGGAGAGATCCTTGTCTTTAATCTGTACCATCTGGTCTTTGTATGTTGGATTTCGTTCCAACCAGGGAACCGGCGTGATCATGGAAAGAATCAAAAACAGCTCTGCATGCTCTTTGATGTGCGATTGAATAAAAAGCGTGCTTTTTTCCGGCAAAAGGCCGACACTCAACCAGTCGATCATCATCTGTCTCGTATATGCGGCGATAAGCCGGGTGTCTTCGTAATCGCTGGTTAAGGCGTGCCAGTCGGCGATAAAATAAAAACAATCATAGTCATCCTGCATATTGACCCAGTTGGCAAGAGCGCCAAGCAGGTTTCCAAGATGAAGCGGCCCGGTAGGGCGCATGCCGCTGACAATCCGTCTCTTTTCGGTCATTTCAAACTCCTGCATATGATAAAGTCGGCCCGTCTCCTGATTCATGGTCATGGATTATCGGGGCCGATCTGAAAAATAATAAAATAATTGTCAGATCAGGAATAAGCAAGAGAATAATCACTTATTTAGTAGCGCTGCGGATATGCAGGATTTTGCAAATTCGACTTCTTCAACCCGGGTTTTCAATTCTCCGTTGAGTTTGGCAAACAGAATGTCCTGGAGGATTTCACGGTAGGCCGGGCCTGGGGCGATATCCATCTCCAACAGGTCTTTGCCTCGGATTGAGGTCTTGACGTAGCGAAGTTGAGTGAAGTAATTGGAAATCAGTTTTTTAATGGATTCATGCTCGGTTGCCGCCATCATATAAAGGATGAGTTCGGTCTTAAAGCCTTTGATGTGAGAATAGAGTGTGCTGTTTTGAACCGGCTGATTCCGCTCCAGATGCTGCAGGCATTTTTCGGCGGCAAATCTTTCTTCAATGAAAAAGAGTCGATAACGGGATGCCAGTTCAAGCCGATC
>MGQD01000042.1:3584-22363 GCA_001797695.1 Deltaproteobacteria bacterium RBG_13_49_15
TTGATGGTAAAGTCTCTTCTGAAAAGATCGAGCTTGATGGAGCTCATCTCGACCACCGGCAAGGCAGCTGGAAATTTATAGTACTCTAATCTGGCGGAAGCGACGTCGATCTTAAATCCGTCCTGAAAGATGATTACGGCTGTTCCGAATTTTTCATGGGAATGAATCCGGGCCCCGACGGTAGATGCGTATTTTTTGGCAAAATCAATTCCGTCCCCTTCAATAACAATATCGATATCTTCATTGGTGCGATACATGAAGAGATCGCGGACAAACCCTCCGGCCACAAATGCGCTATATCCTATGCCGGCCGCCACTTCTCCGATGTTTTTGAGCATTTGGATCAAGTGTTTGGAAAGCCTTTCTCTCATAAATTTGACGATGTTTCGCGTTCTAGCTGAAACCGGACCTAATAGCGGATCCGGAGATGTGGCATTTGATCGCTTGGATTGCTGAACAAGGGTCTTTAACAGATCGGTCCTGGTGATCACTCCGATGATGTCGCCTTTTTCCATGACTGGGAGGATCCGTTGTTTGGTTTCAATGATTTTTTCCTGAATCTCCTGTAAGTCCGAATCGGCTTTTGCAGACACCAGTTCGGTATTCATATATTCCCGAACCGGGATATTTCCGAGCTGATGATATAAGGCTTTTTCGATGATCTGGCGGGTTATAAATCCCACAAGCTTATCTTGATTCTTTTCTCCGTTCGTATCGGATGGCCGCTCGATGACAAGGAGTGCATTGATATTGTAACGGTTTAAAAGATCGCTTGCGTCTTTGCAGGAAACATCGGCGCGAACCGTGATGGGCGGCGCGGACATGAGATCGATCGCTTTTCTTCTCGATTTGACCTGATCGTGCAATATGGCAATCAGTTCATGTTCGACCTGGGTTTGCGTTTTATCCTTGATGGTGGCGGATGCGGCAAAAGGGTGGCCGCCGCCGCCGAGCAACCCGAGTATGATTCCGACATCCACTTCGGGAATTTTGCTTCTGGCCACGACATATATTTTATTTCCCATCAGCGCGATGGCGAAAAGAGAGTTCAATTCTTCCATGCGGAGCATTTTCTGGACAAGGAAGGCAAAGTCCGGAATGTAATCACCGGCCGTGATGCTGGTTAACGTCACCTCGATCCCGTCGATGTAGTAGCGTGTGGCGCCTTGAATCATATCGTTTAGAATTCCGAACTGATCCGGGCTTAGCTCTCTGGCGATCAGGTTCGAAATGGTGTTGAGATTGGCTCCTTTAGAAAGGAGAAAAGCGGCAGCCTTAAAATCCCTTTCAGTGGTGGAAGGAAAGGTGAATGATCCCGTATCTTCATAGATGCCGAGACACATCACCGTGGCTTCATCGCTCGTGATGGCAATTCTTCGCTTCCGGAGAATTTCAGCAAGGATAGTGACATTAGCGCCGGTGGGCTGATGTATTTCGAGTTTCCCTTTAAGGTCGCCGGGAGCAGAGGGGTGATGATCATAAATATGTATCTCGAGATCCGGTATGTTCAAAAGGGATGACAATTTTCCGATCCGGCCTGCCTGCTTTGTGTCCACCAAAACCAGCCGTTTCACTTTTTTAAGGTCGACCACCTTGATGTCCACCATATTGAAAAGATAGGCCATGGAGCTGATAAAAAAATTTTTTAGATTTTTTTCCTGGGATCCTGGGAATACCACAAGTGATTTGGGGTAAAGTTTCTGAGCGGCCAGCATGGATGCCAGGGCATCAAAGTCGGTATTTGTGTGAGTAATGATAATGGTCAGGTCTTTTTTCACGGCAGAAGCCTTTGATGTTGCTGAGACAACCCCCGCTCCGAAAAAGCGCTAACAGCGAAAAGATGTTTCCGCTTCCCTTTTAAAGGAAACGAGTCGTTAAATCAACCGTTGCAGGGGCCGGTACATTAAATATATTGTGGTTTGAGGAGAATTGTGATACGAAGCTCCTATTGTTGTTTTTTAACTGTTGATATATGATAAGCAACAAAATAAATCATTATCGATATCTTTTTGGGCCTGTCCATTCCAGACGGTTGGGAATTTCGCTGGGTATCGATCTGGTCCCTCATAAAACCTGCACGCTTAATTGCGTCTACTGTGAATGCGGAAAAACCACCCGCTTGACGCTTGAGCGGGATGAATATGTGCCGACCGAAGAAATTATCAATGAACTTGATCTCTTTTTATCCGGCGCCCCGAAACTCGATTTTATCACCTTTTCAGGAGCCGGAGAGCCTACACTTCATTCCGGTATCGGAGAGGTGATTGATTTTATTAAATCTCGTTTTCCTGAATATCGGACGGCGTTGCTCACAAACGGCACCCTCTTTTCCGACCCTCAAGTTAGGACCCATGCCGCCGCTGCCGATGTGGTAATCGCTTCCCTGGATGCGGCGGCAGCAGGTTGTTTTAAACGGATCAACAGGCCTCATCCGGGCCTCAATATTGATACCATCATTGATGGATTAGCGGCATTTCAAAAAGAGTATAAACACCGATTTTTCATTGAAATCTTTATCGTACCCGGATTAAACGATACAACGAAGGAATTGAACAGCATAAAGACGTCAATCAAGAGAATCGGTTCGGATGGGGTTCACCTGAACACCCTCGATCGTCCCGGAACAGAGCACTGGGTTCAGCCGGCAACAAGGGATTCGCTCAGGCAAATCGCCGGGCATTTGGGTGATGTCGGAGTGATCCGGCTTGAGCCCGGCGCGCTCGAAAGAGGCGAACCGGTTGAGGACATGTATCAGCGAATTTTATCCACCATAAAACGAAGACCATGCACCGCTCGGGACCTGGTTAACATGTTCGGTCTGCATCAAACACAATTGCAACCGTTTCTCGATAAGTCCTTAAAAGAGGGAAAAATCGAAAAAAAGGAAATGGAAAGAGGCGTCTTTTATTGGGCCAGGGCCTAACGCCCGAATCCTCAAAGCCCCTGGAATAACGCCATTTTGTCTTTTAGTTGAAATAATGATTTTTCGGGGATTAAAATAAAAACACTAGGGAGTCGGTTATGCCGGTTTTTCAATGGGAAGCGCGGACCAGGCGAAATGAACTGCAGCGGGGAGAAATGGAGGCTCCAAATGACCAGGCAGTTAAGGCAAATCTGACAAAGCTCCGTTTAACCCCCATTAAAATTAAAAAGAAGTCGAAGGATCTTTTTGAAAATGTCTCTTTTTTACAACCCAGGGTCAGGGAGTCGGATATCATCCTTTTTGCCCGGCAGTTTTCAACGATGATCGATGCCGGTCTTCCCATTGTCCAATGCCTCGACATCCTTCATGCCCAGCAAGAGAACAAAACATTTAAAAAAATGCTGAAGCAGGTCATGGAAGCGGTGGAAGGAGGGTCAACACTTGCCGATGCGTTAAAACGGTTCCCAAAACAATTTAACGATCTTTTCGCCAACATGATTGCCGCCGGTGAGGCCGGAGGGATTCTCGACACCATTTTAAGGCGCCTTGCCGCTTATTTGGAAAAAGCAGCAAAACTGAAACGCAAAGTCAAAGGCGCTATGACATACCCGATCATCGTTCTTGCCATCGCAGTGCTGGTTGTAGTCGTTATCTTAATTTATGTCATTCCGGTATTTTCGGAAATGTTTTCCGAACTTGGGGGAGAGCTCCCCCTTCCGACTCAAATGGTCATCAAAGCCAGCAATTTTGCAAAAAGCAATGTTTTGTATATTTTCGTCGCCCTGGTTATCCTCGCGTATGCGATGCGGAGATTCTATAAAACTGAGAAAGGGCGGGCTTTTCTTGATAATCTGGTTCTCAAGCTGCCGGTAATTGGGCTTCTTATTCGAAAAGTCGCTGTTGCGAGATTTTCACGAACCATGGGAACCATGTTGGGCTCCGGTGTTGCGATTTTGGAAGCCCTCGAAATCGTCGCTAAAACCTCAGGGAACCGTACCATTGAAAATGCCCTTTATAAGGTCCGCTCAGGAATTGCGGAAGGCCGGACAATGGCGGATCCGTTGATGGAAAGCGGAGTGTTCCCATCCATGGTTTGCCAGATGATCGCTGTCGGGGAATCGACAGGCGCACTTGATTCTATGCTGGAAAAAGTTGCCGATTTTTACGATGAGGAAGTGGATCAGGCGGTGGATAATTTGACTGCGATGATCGAACCTTTTATGATGGTATTTTTAGGGGTAACCATCGGCGGCTTAGTCGTATCCATGTACCTTCCCATCTTCAAGATGGCCGGTATGGTATAACCCTATCCGTTCTTGGCATTTTTCCGCTTGTTTTCTGATTGTACCTTCTTTTAACAGGAACAGCCGGCACACCATCCCCTTATGCCGTTTGATTCCGCATTTATCGAAATTGGCCGATGATGCAAAAAACCATTTCGAAAAGCGTTGAAGGTGAATTTATGCGCAGGTTGAAATGGTTGATGTTCTTTCGGCTTCTGTTCACCACTCTTTTGCTGGGATCAACCATTTTTTTTCAGATGAGAAGGATGGGGTCCCTCTTTTCTCTTCCCCTTTTTATCCTCTATGGACTCATTGTCGTGGTGTTTATCCTTTCGTTCATTTATGCCCTGTTTATGAATCGGGTTCAGGAAAAACGGATTTTTGCATCCATCCAGATCAGTTTGGATACAATCATCGTATCCACCATTATTTTCGTAACCGGCGGCTTTGCCAGCATTTTTTCATTTTTATATCTTCTAGTGATCATCTACGCGGCCATGTTTCTCTTCAAACGGGGGAGTATGGTCATCGCCGCCTTATGCAGTATTCAGTATGGTCTGATGGCCGGCCTCGAATTTCATCGGCTGTTAACGCCCATCGGTATGGAGATGGGTTTCAGCGCTGCGAGCCATTCAGAAATCTATGTTCTGTATAAAGTGGTCGTGACCATGTCGGCCTGCTTTGCAGTAGCGTTTTTAAGCGGTGTTCTATCGGAGCGGGAAAGAAGAACAAAGCAGGAAATGCTTGCCATGGAGATTCAGCTTAAACGGGTTGAAAAGATGGCGATTGTAGGCGAAATGGCTGCCGGTTTGGCTCATGAAATTAAAAATCCTCTGGCCTCTCTGATCGGTTCCATCCAGCTCATCAGGGATGACAGGCCTTTCCGACCGATGCACGACCGGTTAATGCAGATCATCCTCAGGGAAGCGGACCGGTTGAGTTCCCTTGTCAACCATTTTTTAATTTTTGCAAAACCTCCGAAAGGGCGGCCAAAGCCTTTGGATCTAGCTCGGAATTTATCTGAAATTATCGAATTTTTCGAGAAAGACGGAATTTGCAACGGCAGAATTGCGATTTTGAAAGAAATGATCAACGGCATATGGATCGAGATGGATCCGGATCACCTGCGTCAGGTGGTTTGGAATTTGCTGCTCAATGCTGCTGAGGCCATTGAAGAAAAGGGGTTTATTCGCATCAAAATGCAGCCGCTTAAGGGGCAGTTTGTAGAAATTGGGGTCTCCGACTCCGGCTGCGGTATTTCCGAAGAACATATGAAGTCGATATTCGATCCCTTTTTTACAACCAAACCAAAAGGATCAGGGCTCGGCCTTTCCATTGTTCACCGGATCCTTGAATCGTATGGTTTTTTATTAAATGTCAAAAGCGGGGTCAACGAAGGAAGTACGTTCACGATAAAAGCCAAACAGATAAATCCGCCGGCTGCTTCCACTCCTTCATAGCGATTTGCTGCCGGTGTGTCGAAATGCCGTATATGCCTTGTGATTCCGGGTTGAAACCGATTTCATGAAAAAGCGTTTATTCACATTCATCATGACGGCAGCCCCTCTCCTTTGCCTCCCTTTGCTTGGCGCCTGGATCGCCGGTTTTCCGATTTCCAGGTATTTTGAATTTCCCCCCCGAACGATATATATCGAGACCGCCCCGTTTTCACGAATTCACTTTATTGCATATGCTCTGATTTTCTTGGGGATGTTAGCCCCTATGCTTATCAAGGGGACTCTATTTTACAAATCATCCAAAAAACGGGCCCTCCTTTACTCTTTTCCATGGTGGGGTTGGTTTGCTGCCATTTTAAACATGATTTCATGGGTGCTGGCATGGTCTCGCTTTTCTTGGTTTGAAAGCGCTCAACCGCATACGTTTTGCTTCTTATGGTTTCCGTTTATCATCGTCGCGAATGCGTTATGCTATGCCAGGGACGGGCGCTCTATGCTGACCCATCAGACGGTTTTCTTTCTGGCGCTTTTTCCGGCCAGCGCTGTATTCTGGTGGTTTTTTGAGTATCTGAACCGTTTTGTTCAAAACTGGCTCTATGCGGGAAGTGATTTAGGGCCTTGGACCTATTTTGGATATGCCACATTATCTTTTTCGACGGTTTTACCGGCTGTATTGACGGTACGGGATTGGATCTGCGGCACTCAGTGGATCCAGAGCGGCTTTGGTAACTGGGTTCGTATCCGTTCTTTTTCCTCCTCTCGGCAGGCTTGGTTTTTCCTCATTCTTTTTAGCGCAGGTTTGGCCGGGATAGGGGTGTGGCCCAATTTCCTATTTCCGCTTCTATGGGCATCTCCTCTTTTCATGATTACTTCCGTTCAGGCGCTTATGAAAGAACGGCACCTGTTTTCCGGCATTCAAAGAGGAGACTGGAGAGAGATCGTTTCAGCCGCCATAGCCGCTCTTATATGCGGCTGGTTCTGGGAGATGTGGAATTATTACAGCTTAACCAGGTGGGAATACCGGATCCCCTATGTTCACCGATTTCAAATTTTTGAAATGCCGGTATTGGGTTATGCCGGTTATCTTCCTTTCGGATTAGAGTGCGCTATCATCGGGAATCTGATGCAGCAATCGATGGCTCGATTCCGGAGAGGCTCTTCTTAGATTAGAGCGCCTCAAGACGGTACGACCGTATTCCAAGTCCGATCTGCTGTGCATATTCGAGTTGGATTTCCCAGTCCACCTGTGGATATATCTTTTTAAATTTATCTTCTCCGGGACCCGGAGCAGGTGTCAGGCACGAAACCGGCAACCCCTGTTCCCGGTTGACCAGATCAACAGATGCCTGATCGACGGCCACAGGATCTTTCGAAACGACCACACCGATGTCTCTGACAATCGGAGCATCATTCATCGAATAACAATCGCAGGCCGGGGATATATTGGTCAGGAAGTTGATAAACAGAGTTTTCCCTGATTTATTTTTCAAAACGCCCAGAGCATATTCCACCATATTTTCTAAAAAGACAGGGATCGACTGGTTCCATTGAACCTCAATGGCGCCGCTTTGGCAGATAAGGATGCACTCGCCGCAACCGATGCATGCACCTTCGGAGATTAGAGCTTTGTCGTCGACCAGCGAGATGGCATTCTGCGAGCAATGAGCGATGCAATCGCCGCATCCGATACATTTTTTCTTTTTAATTTTCGGACAGAGGGTCGAATGCTGAGCCATTTTTCCTTTTCGGGACGCGCAACCCATCCCAATGTTTTTAATTGTTCCCCCAAATCCCGAGAGTTCATGCCCCTTGAAATGGGCAACGGAGATGAGGGCATCCGCTTGAACAATTTCTGCGGCAATATAGACCTTTTTAAAACGCTTACGGTTTATCTCAACAGCGGTTTCACTCTTTCCCCGGAGTCCATCGGCGATAACGATCGGCGCGTTTACCACTGAATAAGCAAAACCGTTTTGAATGGCGGTTGTAAGATGACTTGGAGCATCGCTGCGTGTTCCGGCGTAAAGGGTATTGGCATCGGCGAGAAATGGAATGCCTCCTTCTTTTTGAACCGCTTCGACGATCTTCCGGATAAATACCGGGCGAATAAACGCCGTATTTCCCTTCTCGCCGAAATGGAGCTTGATCGCCACCATATCCTTTTTCCGGATTGAATCGGAAAGGCCGGCCGTTAAAAGCTGGCGATGAAGTTTGTCTAAAAAATTTTCCTTATGCGTTGCCCTCAAATCGATGAAATATACCGTGCTGTCCATTTGTTTCTCACTCTGCAATCTCGTATTTTTTAATTTTTTTATTCAATCCGCTTTTCCCGATGCCGAGAAGTTCGGCAGCGCTGGATTGAACATTGTTGGTCAGTTTTAACGCTCTTTCAATCATTTTTTTTTCGATTAGATCAATGGTTT
This sequence comes from Deltaproteobacteria bacterium RBG_13_49_15, assembly GCA_001797695.1. Lineage (GTDB taxonomy): Bacteria > Desulfobacterota > Desulfobacteria > Desulfobacterales > UBA2156 > RBG-13-49-15. Next base: position 11,671 of record MGQD01000042.1, read on the forward strand.
CTTCCAGTTTGGCATCTTCCGGAATCCCTTCGATGAATGAATTGACGGATGCAAAATTATCAATGAAATCTTTCGGGAGATCCGACACATGAATGACACTGTCAGGGCACAGAATCATCGCCCGCTCGATGACGTTTTCTAGCTCTCGAACGTTTCCAGGCCATCTGTAATTATAAAAAAGACGGATCACTTCCTGATCGACTCCGTCAATGGGGGTGTCCGATTTACGCTCTTTTGAATACTTGTCGATAAAATGATTCATTAACAGGCCGATGTCTTCCTGCCGTTCCCGCAAGGGAGGCAAAACGATATGAATGACGTTTAATCGGAAAAACAAATCATCACGGAAACGGCCGACCTTCACCTCTTCCTTCAATGTTTTATTGGTGGCTACGATCAGGCGGATATCGACCGAAAGCGGTTTGATTCCGCCGACCCTTTCGATGACTTTTTCCTGAAGCACTCTGAGCAGTTTGATTTGGAGATTAGGCGACAACTCACCGATTTCATCAAGAAAAAAAGTTCCTCCGCCGGCCAGTTCAAACCGACCCTTCTTCATGGCTACGGCCCCTGTAAAGGCGCCTTTTTCATGGCCGAAAAGTTCGCTTTCCAAAAGGGATTCGGCCAGTGCACTGCAGTTTACGGCAATAAAGGGCCCGTTCTTTCGGGGGCTGTTGTAATGGATTGATTTGGCGACCAGCTCTTTTCCGGTCCCGCTTTCACCCTCGATTAAAATAGTAGCCGATGTGGGAGCCACTTTTTCGATGATTTCAAAAATATCCCGTATGCCCTTACTTCTGCCAAGGATATTTCCAAAACAGTATCTGGATTCGATATCGCTTCTAAGGCGCCTGTTCTCCTTGATGATCCGGTAGATCTCGTTGGCCTTTTTAACGTAAAGAATCATCCGTTCATTATCAAACGGCTTGAGGATGTAACTGTAGGCCCCCTTTTGCATTGCTTCCACTGCTTTTTCTACCGTGCCATAAGCGGTCATCATAATGACCGGGAGGTCAGGGTCTTTGGCTTTGATCTTTTCAAGCAGTTCGATTCCATCCATGCCGGGCATTTTCATATCGGTCAAAACCAGATCGACTTCCGATTGCTTCAGTATTTCAAGCGCCTCTTTCCCGCTGTTTGCCGTCAGGGTTTCATAGCCTTCTTCTTCAAGCACGGCGCTGAGGACAGGCGGGTAATTTTTTTCATCGTCAACGATCAGGATGGATTCCATAAGACCTCCGGCCGGATCGGCAGCTCAACGGTTACTTTGGCGCCAAGGGCCGGCCGATTCTCGATATGTATTGTTCCTTCATGGGATTCAATGACTTTTTTCACAATTCCCAGTCCAAGGCCGGTTCCTTTTTCTTTTGTGGTAAAAAAAGGAGACCAGATTTTTGTGAGAAACTCCTGCGGGATTCCTTTCCCTTCGTCTTCGAATGTGATCACGATTCGCCTTTTAACGGCCTTGATTTTGATGTAGATTTTTCCGCCCTGGGGCATGGCTTGCATGGCATTGATAAGAATATTCAGAAATGCTTGATACAACATGGACGGGTCCGCCATGATTTCCGGGAGATGATGCTCATAGTCCGTAATAATTTCACAATGTTCCTCCTTGATCTGGGGGGAAAGGAATTGGATGTTTTTCCGGATCACCTCTTCGACACGGCAAGGAGTTAAATTGGGGATTTTTGGTTTTGCAAAATTCAGAAAATCGGTGATAATGGTATTAAGTCGGCCGGCCTCTTCAACGATAATATCGACCAGCTTGTTTGATGAGTTGAACGTCGCCTTTTTCTTAAGAAGTTCCGCCGAATTCTTAATGATGCCGAGCGGGTTTCGGATTTCATGCGAAACAGCAGCCACCATTTCACCCAGAGACGAGAGATGCTCGGAACGGCTGAGCTGCTCTTTCAGTTTGATTCTTTCAAGGGCGCGCTGCTCGATAATTCCTTCCCCTCTTTTCACTATCAGGATCAGGACCAAAAACAGAAACCCCATGACGGCGGCGGAAGTGGTGATGACGGAAATCTGAAACCGAAATATGGGGTGATAATCTTCGGACAGGTCCTGAACGATTTCGACGACTCCTCCTACCGGCCCTGAGATTCGGGAGAGCGGCATCTGTGCGCGAAGCGGGGCGAATGTGATCAGCTTGCTTTCTTTCGGAAATCCGATAAGAATCTCAATAAAATTACCGCGCTGGGTCAGCTTTGAAGTGACCTTCTCCTGAATGGCATCCTGATAGGCAACTCCTCCCACGTTCTTTCTCCCAACCAGGTTCTGGTCGAAGCTGTATGAAATCACGTTGTTCATGTCATAGATGGTCACCATGTCCACTTTAAAGCTGTACAGGGTACTCCTGACCACTTTGTCCATCCACTCGAATTGCGCTTTATCCCTCAACTGAATTTTTCCGAATTTTAAAGCGGCAGGGATGATAAACTGGGTAAAGATTTGGTCGTTTAGGCTGTCGATCAGCAGAAGCGCATAGTCTTCGCTTTTCTTAATCTGCATGTTACGCGCCCATCGGGTATTGAAAAAAGAAAGAAGGAGCGTTCCTAAAAAGATGACGATAAGACTTGTATAGGCAAAGTATTTGACAAGCCGAAACGGTTTGACTTTTTCTTTTTGCTGTGGATCCATGATTCAGGTTCGACCGTCAAGGGGCATGATAAACCAACTCCTTAGAACTAAAATGATTCGGAAGGCGGCAATGTTAGTTTCTGGGAAATGGAACGGTGGAGATAAGTGTTTTGATGTCTTCATCGGCAAAACTGATTCCGGCGCCAAGGAAAAACGATTCCTTCCCCTCATCGCTGATAAAGCGGTCAAATCCGGAAGTAATGTAAAGGTGTTTCAACGGTGAATAATTGACGATGAATTTCAGGTGAGGATTATCATCCGATCCGAAATCAAACGCTTCCAGGGAGAGGGTGAGACGATCGTTGAAAAGATGATAATCCACGCCGATACCTCCGGTGGATTCGAATAGCCCGCCGCGTAATGTCAGGTCGTAATAGCGCTTGGCGATCTGTGCGGAGAATTTAAATTCATCTTCGATCTCGACCTTTTCCTCTTCAAAGAGCTCCCCATTTACATTTCGAGTGATCCGTGTAGTTGTTTTTCGACCTTCCGGGTCATCGACCACCTGAAGAAGATAATATTTGTCTTCTTTGGGCTGGATTCGAAGACTGATATACGATTTGACATCATCGGAATCAAATAGATATTCACCGCGATAGTCGATAAATGTGCGAAAGGTTTCCTGCTTTTGCAGATAGTCATTGATGCCGCCTAACGCAGAATTGATTTTATCCACCGTCTCATCATCATGAACCAGTTTTCCGATGGTTCCTTCTCCCCGATTGATTTTTTCGGAAATATCTCTAACCGATGCCAAAGTAGCGTTCAGGTCCTTTGCTACGGCGTCTTCATTGACGAGTTTTCCGATGGATCCTTTTCCCTGATTGATTTTATCGGATATTTCCCGGAGAGAGGCCAGAGTTGCATTCAGATTCCGGATGGCGTCTTCTTCTTTAATAAGCTTGCCGAGGCTTCCTTTTCCTTCATTAATCTGTGTAACGATCCGGTTGACCCCATTCATCAGATCGTCCATTTTCGTCGAAGCACTGGCAAGGTTCGTGATGATGCGATGGATGTCATCCGGGTCCACGTCTCCTACGGATTTCAAGGTTCCGGAAAAATCGGTCAGATTGGCGATGATCTCGTTGATATTTGTCTGATTTTTCTGAACTGTTTCATTTAACGATTCGACCATCTCCTTTAGATTTTTAATAATGCTTCGAACCGAGGCTTCTCCCTCTTCGCCTCCCAGCACGTTTGACAGGGACCCGGATAAGGCCTTGATATCGGAAGCGACTCCCTGCAGGGAGTTCATGAGCGTGTCCATATCGGTGGCCGGTTCGGCCTTCGCAATCAGATCTCCTGTTTTGAGGGGAGGTTCGGTCGGGGATCCTGGATTGAGAACGACATATTTATCGCCCAGAATCCCTTTGGTCCGGATCACCGCTTTCGCATCGCCGTAGATTTTGACATCCGGTTTGATCCGTAACACCACAAGCGCTTTTCCGTCTTTGAGGGAAATACTGCGGACCCTTCCCACCTCAACCCCGGCGATCTCAACGGGAACATCTACGGCCAATCCGGACGCGGAATCGAAATAAACGCTCACATCATACCCGGACTCTCCGGTAAGGCTGAGCTTTCCCACCTTCATGGACATATAGCCCAGCATTATGATGCCGATGATCACGAAAATGCCGACTTTTGCTTCTACCGAAAATTTGGACATGGCGTACGTCCGATTTTATTTGTTAATCATTTTCAAAAAGCTCAAGTGGAATCCGGTTTCGCATGGGTTAAGTCAACCGCAATTCGAATCCTTCGTTTTTCGATTGATGAACCTTTGCACAAATGGATGCGCGGATATCTCTATTTCAGGCGGTGTTCCGCATTCCACGATTTTTCCTTCATACAATATGGCGATCCTGTGGGCAATCTTAAAAGTGGACTCGATGTTATGGGTGATCACGACGCAGGTGGCCTTGGTGTGCTGCTGTGTTTGTATGATCAGATTGTCGATGGCGTCGGACATGATCGGATCAAGCCCCGTGATCGGTTCATCAAACAAGATAATTTTTGGGTCAAGAGCGATGGCCCGTGCAAGGCCGACCCGCTTCCGCATTCCTCCGGACAGTTCCGCGGGCATTTTTTGGGTCACGTCTTTCAATCCGACCTGCATCAATTTTTCTTCAACGATCGTTTTGATTTGCTTTTGTGACAAACGGGTATGCTCTTTCAGGGGGAAAGCCACATTTTCTCCAACGGTCATGGAGTCGAAGAGGGCCGCATCCTGAAACAGCATCCCGAAATTTTTTCGAATCTCGTTTAGTTCCTTATCGTTTAACCGGGTGATATCCGTTCCGTTCACCAGGATTTGACCCGAGTCGGGGTTCATCAATGCGATGATGTGTTTTAGAATAACGCTTTTCCCTGAACCGCTCTGGCCCAAAATCACGGTGGTCTTTTCAGGCGGAATATCCAGATCCAGGTCAACCAGAACCTTTTGTTTTCCAAAGGATTTGCATACTTTGATGAGCCGGATCATCAGAACATCACCGCAGTCAGAAAGAAGTCGCCGATAAATATGGAAACGGTGGATATGACCACGGCCTGTGTCGCGGCTTTACCGACGCCTTCAGCTCCTCCCACTGTATAAAAGCCTTTGTAGCATCCCACCAGGCTGAGGATCAATCCGAAGCATGCGGATTTAATGAGTCCGTTGACAATATCATTGAGTTTTACCATTTCAAAGATTCTGGCCATAAAGATGCCGGAGTTGATATTCAACAGCTCCACCCCGACAAAATAGCCGCCGATGATTCCGACAAAGTCCGCAAGAATGGTCAGGATTGGAAGCATCAGGATCCCCGCAATGATCCGCGGCATGATTAAAAATTGAACCGGATTGACGGACATGGCATACAGTGCGTCAATCTGCTCCTTGACCCGCATGGTGCCAAGTTCCGCGGCCATGGCCGATCCGGCACGCCCCGTGACCATTAGGGCTGTAAATACCGGACCGATTTCGCGTGTGAGGGATAGCGCAACCGTTGCCCCCACAAGGCTTTCTCCTCCAAACATTCTGAAACCATAATAGGATTGAAGAGCCAAAACCATTCCGGAGGAGATTGCGGTAATCAACACCACGATGACGGAATTCACGCCTACGGATTCCATTTGTTTAAAAACGATTCGAAATCGAAACGGAGGTCTGAACGCCCAGGAGGAGGCGCTGAGAAAAAGAAGCATGATCCGGCCGAATTCTTCCGCAATCGAAATAAAGGGTCGTCCGGTGAATTCAAATAATTTTATCATTGGCGCCTGTTCAAAAGATCATCATGTGTTGATTAAGATAAAAAAAACGATTCACTAGGAACCCCATCTCTGGCAATGCATATAGGAAATATCCCATGTCAAGTCAAGGTTTAAGCGTCAAGCGAACAGCCGATCATATACGGATTTGCACCGTCTGGATCAAACGATTTGATTGTTTTACACAATATATAATGTCGGGGGTTTGAATGTTCCACAATATCATGTATTTTTATGAAATTATATGAATTTATGTATAATTATCTTGACATGACTCAAATTATATGATTGAATAGAGTCAAAATTGCTAGGCATTTTTTCCTGTTGCTTCTTGACGAATATGGAGTAAGATGAAAAAAAATGCGTTAAAAAAGATCAGGGAATCCCTTCTGCTCAGCAAGACCGAACTGGCCAGAAAAGCCAACATCTCACCCATTACGATATCAAGAATCGAAGAAGGAATGCCCTGCCGGATGGAGACAAAACGCAAGATTCTTTTGGCGTTAGGCCTTGGTGTTTCCGATAAGAACAGGGTTTTTGAGGACGACCCCCGATGATACTGAAAAAATCAACCCATCTGGCAGGCCTTGATATCGGATCCAGATCCATAAAAGCGGCCGAGATCGTCAAAACAAGAAGCGGATTCAATCTGAAGCGATTCGGCACGGTGACCATCGAACCCAATTCCATTGAAGAAGGGTCGATCAAAGATCCGGAAAAAGTGGCGGAAGCGATAAAAAAGCTCTTTACAGAGAACAAATTCAGGATAAAGAATGTCGCCACTTCCATCGGAGGCTATTCGGTCATCGTCAAGAAGATCAATGTCCAGAATATGCCGGAAAGCCAGCTCCATGATACCATTCAGTTTGAGGCCGAACAATACATCCCCTTCGATATCAATGATGTGAATCTGGATTTTCAGATTCTTGGAGAGAACGAAAACAATCCGAATCAGATGAGCGTCCTTCTGGTTGCCGCCAGAAAAGATATGATTGAAGAATACGTCCATTTGATTGAAATGGCGGGCCTGGTCCCGACTATTGTGGATGTAGATGCCTTTGCCCTTCAAAATGTTTATGAATTGAATTATCCGCCCGAAAAACAGAACGTGGCGCTCATCGATATCGGGGCCGCCAAGACGTCTCTCAATGTTTTGAAAGGAAGTTCTTCCGAATTCATCCGCGACATTTCCTTCGGATGCGACCAGATCAATCACCAGATCATGAACGCCTTTAATTGCTCATACGATGAATCCGAAAAATTTAAATTTGGAAAAGCATCCGATAACCCTGCAGCGGAGGAAATCAAGGAAATCATATCCTCGGTTATTTCCGACTGGAGCAGGGAAATCCGAAGGGCTTTCGATTTTTATTATTCATCCTATCCGGAGGACCAGATACAGCATATCGTTCTCAGCGGAGGAGGAGGCAATATCAGACAATTGCATCAGATCCTTGCCGATGAAACAGGTGCGGAAGTAAAAACACTCGATCCTATTAGAAGCATTTCCGTCGAAGATATTCCGGGAGCCGGCCTGGCGGCCTTAAAGAAAGCGGCATCCCAGGCATCCATATGCTTCGGCCTTGCGTTAAGGAGAACGGATGATAAATGATTCGGATTAATCTTCTTCCTTACCGTGAAAGACGAAAAAAAGAGATTGTCCAGCGGCAGCTCTCCGTTTTTATCATTTCGCTGTTCTGCCTGGTCGTGGCTCTGATTTATTTCAATACCGTGTTAAACGGGAGGGTTGCCCGATTAAAATCAAGCATCGATGTGACTCGAAAGGAAATTACCCAGTATAATCTCATTAATAAAGAGATTGAAGAGATCAACAAAAAGCTGGACGTTCTTAAGAAAAAAACGCTGGTGATTGAAAACCTTCAGGCGGAAAGAAAAAAACCGCTTGAGCTTCTGGACGTCATGACAAAGGTGATTATACCGAAGCGGATGTGGTTTACAAGTTTGACATCCGAGAATGAAACCGTTTCCATCAGCGGGATCGCTTTGGATAATAAAACCGTGGCTGATTTTATGACGAGCCTGGAAGCCACCAATCTTTTTGCATCCGTTAACCTTAAAAGCATCCGGCAGGAAATAATTAAGGAAGGAAATTTGAATTTAAAACGATTTGAAATCGTATGCGGCAAAGCCCCAATGGCAGAAAATGTCACGGGAGCCAAAGCAAAAAATGAAAAAGCTTGATATTTTTCAAAAAGTTGTTGATCCGTTATTAGCCGGGATCGGCCGATTAACAAAACTTCATAAAATTTTGATGTGTGCACTCCTTTTTGTCGTATTGAGTGGCTCTTTCACATATTTTTCCTACCTCCCGAAATTCGAAGAGATCGGAAGACTCACAAAGGAGCAGATAAAGCTTGATAAAGAGCTTTTGGCATCAAAGCAGAAAGCATCTCAGATCCATGTGTATCGGGAAAAAATGAAGGCGGCAGAGGCTCAGTTTTTCCTGGCTGTCCAGGCGCTTCCCGAAAAAAAGGAAATCCCTTCTCTTCTTACCAATATTTCAAGGTCGGGGCAAAACAGCGGCCTCGATTTTCTTTTGTTTCAGCCTCAGGTGGAATTGCAAAAGGAATTTTATGAGGAGATCCCGGTATCCATTGAGGTTGACGGCGGTTATCATAACGTGGCCATGTTTTTTGACAAGGTCTCAAGACTATCTCGGATCGTCAATGTCCAAAACATCAAAATGGTCAATCAAAAGGATTTATTGAAACTGAGAACGACCTGCACCGCAGTTACGTACCGGTTTGTTGAAAAGCCGCCTCAACAACAGGCGCCAGGTCAGAAGAAGCCGGGCGAAAAATAAGGGATAATAGTGTGAAGGAAAAGAGATACCATCGCGCAACCCTAAGATGTGGAATCGCCCTTCCCCTTTTTTTCTGTTTTTTTCTTTTCATCGGGTGCGAACAGAATAAAAAGGTTACGCAAAGTCCAACCGTCATCACGAAAAAAATCGTCCAGACTCCCGAACCGGATCTTCCTGTAAAAGAGGAAGAAAAACCAACCAAAAAACATGAAACCGCCAAACCGGCGCCTGCTGAAGAAAAACCCCAGACCGTTTCTACCTTGATAGGATCAACCGAGAAGGGGGCTGAGCCTTCCGGTCCCGGTTCCTATGACCCAAAAGGGAGAATCGATCCGTTTGAACCCTTATTTAAGCAGGACTCGGCGGCCGCCCAGGCATTGAGAGAAAAAAAAAGAAAGATGAGGGCGGGTCCGCTGACGCCGCTTGAAAAAGTAGATTTAAGTCAGTTGAAACTGGTCGGGGTGATCATGGCTTCAACCGGAAACAAGGCTCTTGTTCAGGAATCGTCCGGGAAGGGCTTTATCGTTAAGGAAGGAACGCGAATCGGAATCAACTCGGGTCGGGTCATCCAAATTCGAAAAGATCGCATTATTGTGGAAGAAGAGATTGAAACAATCTCAGGAGAGACCGCCGTGCAAAAAAAAGAAATGAATCTTCAGAAACCACCTGGAGAATAATGACATGAAGCACAACATCTCAATTTGGGTAAAAACGATTATTGTATCTTCGAGCCTGGTGTTCTTTGTAGCGGCATTTACGGGATGTGCTACCGTAGAAAAAAAACAGGAAAAGCAGGCCATTGATGAGCCGGTTAAAGACAATCAAATTACTGAAATAACATCATCCGAATCGGCGGAAACAGTCGATGTCATTATAGCAGGAGACGGCCTTTTGACGTATACGGCGGTTAAGCAGCCTTCGCCGGTGGGAGTGGTGCTCTATTTTCCGAAAACTGTCTTTATCAATGCACAAAACGAATATCCGGTTCATCATGATCCGGTCGATGCGGTCAGAGTGGTCGCACCCCAGGAGAAAGGAAATCCGCTTAGGATAGAGATCGCATTGAATTCGGATGCTCCCTATGAAGTCGCCAGAGATGGAAATCATCTGAAAGTATCCTTCCCAAAACCGACGGTAATAAAAGAGGCCAAACGGGAAGTAGCTGTAAAAGAAGAAAAAAAACCGGCTTTGCAGGAGCGATCGAGAGCCGCTACCCAGCTTCACTCCGTCGAAACAAAAGGAATTGAAAAAGGGATCCGGATCCATCTCGCGGCGGACGGCCCGATATCGGATTACAACGCCTTCATAGTCGATGATCCGGCCCGGATCGTCTTTGATGTCCCCGGGTTGAAAAGCCCTTACAAGAGGGAAAAGCAGATACCGGTTGAAAGCGAATGGGTGAAGCGGATCCGGTATTATGGATATGCGGATAAGATCCGGGTTGTTCTCGATGTGGATAAATCCAGCTTATCATCTTATGCGGCCGAAACCGTACCGGACGGACTTATCATTCGAGTGGGGGATCAGATTCAAAAGACGGCCGTGGTTGCAAAAAGCGACGCAACTCCCGAACCGGCGCCGGCATGGGTCGACCGGATCGATTTCTTAAGTGAAGATGCCGGAAAATCGACGGTGATTGTCGGCACCACCGACCCGGTGACCTATGATATTAAGAAAGGATCTGAAAAAAATCTGCTCTTAACCCTGCAGCATGCCAATTTGCCGGATTATCGAAAACAGCCTCTCATCACAACCCGGTTTGAGAGCGCGGTCGATCGGATCATTCCGGTCCAGACCGATGCCATGAAAGATAGTGCCGTTATTTCCATTGAACTGCGGGAGTGGGTTCCATACCGGGTTGAACAGCAGGAAAAGCTGTTGCTGGTGCATTTCGAAGCTTCGTCCATTCCTCCAAAACCACTTGAAACGGCCAAGCTCCCGGACTGGAAAAAGGTGATGGAGGAGACCGCT
>MGQD01000043.1:0-6584 GCA_001797695.1 Deltaproteobacteria bacterium RBG_13_49_15
TGGTTGTAGATGACGACCCCGACGTGATCACTTTTAATGTTTCCGTTCTGGAAGAAAACGGATATGAGCCGTTGATTGCAAAAAACGGGGAAGAAGGATTGAAAAAGATCAAAGAAGAGCATCCGGATCTGGTTATCCTGGATATTCTGATGCCGAAGCAAAGCGGGATACGACTTTACAGGGAACTCAAAACCGATAAAACCTTAGAGAATATTCGTGTGATTATTTTATCCGGAATTGCCAAAAAAACGTTTCTCCGATCGCAAAAAGCGTTAACCGAATTTGGGGGGGAACAGGTTCCTGAACCCGAAATCTATTTGGAAAAACCGGTTGAGCCCGAAGAACTTGCTCAGGCTGTGAAGAAAATCCTCGGCTGATGGCCTGCCTATAAACAAAGACGTTTCGCTCTTTAAACAGCCGCCTCATGAGGTGATAAAAGATGAAAATAGAAAAGCTGCTGTTTGTTACGAAATTTGAACAACTTTGGTTCGATGCGTTACAGTCCCTGTTGGAATTGAGAAAGACAGGATTGAACCATGTTGTTTTTCTCAATGTCATTGAACGCGATAAAGTGGCCTTGCGCAGGGGGACCGGGTATCGAAAAAAAGAAGAGGTAAAACTGAGGGAGATTGCAAATATCCGCTTCATCGATTGGGCTGAGAGCCTTTTTGAACAAGGGATGGAAGTCGGAGCATATATTGTGGTGGGAAGCCTTGTTCAGCAGGTCATCTTGGCTGTCGAGAAGGAAGATGTGGACCTGATCGTAATCGGGCGCCCCAAGAAGGGAAAACTCGAACAATTTTATTCCGGATCGGATGTCACGGAAATCATTCGAAGATCCAGAACCCCTGTCCTGGTATATAAATACCTGCATCCGGACGGAATGCAGACCGAAAAACCCTTCGAAAAGCCGCTTCTCGCATTGGATTGGTCGTCTGCCAGTTTAAAAGCGGTTCAATTTCTCAAGGAACTCAAGGGGATTGCGTCTGAAATCAACGCGGTCCATATCATTGATGAAAGCCGGTTGAAGGGCGATTCAAGCATGTCGGTTCAAAAATCGAGAAAGGATAGCAGACAAAAACTCGAGAAGATATGCGATGAATTTGAAAAAGAAGGAATCCGTGCCAAGCCTCATGTATATGTCGGCAACGCGATTTTAGAAATCGAAAAAGCGGCAAGAGAATGTCAGGCCACGATGGTGGTTGCCGGAACTTCAGGAAAGGGTTCATTGAAAGAACGGTTGATTGGAAACATCCCTGAAGCCCTTGCGAGGGATTCCGTATTTCCCATTTTATTGATACCCCCTGAAACGTAATAAGGGCATACCGGATGCGAGGCGTCACGCCTCCGAAAGGCACTGATGGCGGATGCCAGGCGCCGGTGGATCTGATCGTTCAATGCCGGCAGATCCGAAAGGATCCGGAGATTATCATAGGAGGACCGAATGGCGGTTATTACCATTTCCAGACAGTTCGGAGCCGGTGGAAGAACTCTTGGAAAAATGCTTGCGGATAGGCTGAATTATACATTTGCCGATAATAATGTCATTCAGATGATCGCTAAAGAAGCCAATGTTTCAACCCATTGGGTGGAGTCGTTTGAAAAGGAAGCAGGAAGCAAGATTTCCAGGCTGATTTCGAGCGCCATCTCGCAAAAGTGGATCGACCGCATCCTTGCAAATGAATATGGATATCTGGATGAAAAAATTTATTTGGATTACCTGGTTCTCATCATTGCGAAAATTGCCGACGAAGGGAATGTGGTTATTCTTGGACGGGGGAGCCAATATATCCTGGATGACCATCCGGATGCCCATCACGTTCTTCTCATCAATAATCTTGAAAACCGGATCAGGTTTATGATGGAGCAATATGACCTTCCCAGGAAAAAGGCTGAGAAGGCCGTCCGAAATGAAGACCGGCGAAGAATCAATCTTTATCGCAAACTGGGTAAAACGGATTATGAAGACCCATCGCTTTATCATCTGGTATTGAACATGAGCAGATTCAGTTTGCCCAGTGCCGTTGAGCTTCTGGTTAAACTCGTGAACCGTACCGGTTAATGCCCAAGTCATCAAGAAGACCGCAACGAATCAGATCGTTTTACCCATAAAGGGTAAAGATGATTAAACTATTAAGAAATTCGAATGTAGCGCTTATCGGTGCCGGTCGAATCGGAAAAGCATTCCTGCAAATTATCTTAGGATCAAATTTCACCGGCCAAAATATCCGGGTTTTAGGCGTCGCTGATATCCGGGAATCAGCGGATGGACTCGTATTCGCACGGAAAAGAGGGATTTTCACCACATCAAACTTCCGGGATCTTTATGAATTGAACCGGTTAAACGTGCTCATCGAACTGACCGGTAATGACTTCGTTGTTCAAGAGCTTCGCAACGGTGTTCCGAAACAAATCCGGCTGATTGATCACTACGATGCCATGCTGCTTTTCGATTGGTTGCAGATCGAGAGTGCCCGGCTGGAACATATCCGTCGGCTGAAGGAACGCATCGACGAACCGGAGAAAATCGAAGAAGCGTTTTTGTCGTTTTCCAAGATATTGACGGCCATCACTCAGGAAAGGACGCTCCATCTCCGGAACGTAGAAAAAGAACTGGCGGAGCGGGAACGCATTGTTTCACAAATTATCGACGGAAACACCATCCCCACCTTCGTCATCAACCGCAATCATATCGTAACGCATTGGAACAAAGCATGCGAAAGGCTGACCGGTATTATAGCCGAACAGATCGTGGGAACCAGCAATCAATGGATGCCCTTTCGATTCGAAAAGAGGCCGATCATGGCCGATGTGATCGTCGATGAAATGGACGAACGCGAGATCCATAACTACTATGGAGACTTTTGGAAAAAATCTTCGCTGATCGAGGGCGCCTACGAGGCGGAAGAATACTTCTCTCATTTCAAGGAAGGGGGAAAGTGGTTGTTTTTTACAGCGGCTCCGATCAAGACCCCGGATGGAAGCATCATTGCCGCGATTGAAACACTGTGGGATATGACGGAGACCAAGGAGGCGCAGAAGAGGCTCAAGGAATACGCCGATAGGCTGGAAGAAATGGTAAAGGCGGCAACGGAAGAGCTTGCGCGTCAATCCAATTTTCAGCAAAAATTAATCAAGTCCTCAAATGACGGGATTATTGCCACGGACCGGGAAGGAAATATCATTATTTATAATAAAGGAGCAGAGCGGATTTTCGGCTATCTGAGCCGGGAGGTCATTGGAGGAATGACCTATGAGAGTCTTTACCCTGCCCATCTTGCTTCGGAAGTCAGGTCGGGCCTTATGAGAATCGGCGAAGTTGATCTATCGATTTGGCGGGAGGCCGTTGTTACATCAAAAACGGAAGAAAAGATTCCGACCCGCTTTTCAGGTGCGATCCTGTACCAGGAAGAAGAGGTTATCGGGAGCGTTTGTTTCTTCAGAGATTTAAGAGAAGTCAAACGATTGCAAAACGACCTGATTAAAGCCGAACGGTTAGCCGCTATCGGCCAGACCATCGCGGGGCTGGCGCACTACATCAAGAACATCCTTTATGGCTTAAAAGGGGGGGTCTATGTGCTCAATACGGCAATGGATAAAGTCGATACCGAAAAAATCAGGGCCGGCTGGGGGATGATCGAGCGGAATATCGAACGGATTTCGGATTTGGTTTTCGATCTGTTGACCTATTCCAGGGAACGGACCCCGGAACCGCACGCCTGCTTCCCCGGCAAAATAATAGAAGAGGTATGTGCGCTTCTGGCGCCCACAGCCGCTGAAAACGACATCGTTATTTTAAAGGATATCGATCCCTCGTTCTCAGAAGCATACATGGACCCGGTAGCCGTTCATCGCATTGTTTTGGATCTGTTGTCCAATGCCATCGATGCCTGCCTGTTTGATATGCTGGAAAAAAAGGAGTGGTTTGTTAAAGTCGTCATGAGGGCTGAAGGAAGCGGGAAGATCCGGGTTGATGTTTCGGACAACGGGGTTGGTATGAGCCAGGAGACCATTGAGAAACTATTTACCAATATTTTCAGTCTGAAGGGTCAGAAAGGAACCGGCTTAGGGCTGTTGGTTACGGCAAAGCTCGTCAAGGAGAACGACGGGACGATTCATGTCGTATCCGAGCTTGGGAAGGGATCTACCTTTACCGTTCGAATTCCTTTTGAAAAAGTGAATGAACATGAACGGGAACCGTGAAGGAATGAACCGTCATGTTGCAGCCGGATCAGAGGTCGGCTCCAGTTGGGAGATCATCCGTTTTACGTATTGAAAAACGTTAAGATTGGTACACACTTCATAATATGTCTTCCGGGTCCGGCGGGCCATTTGAGCCGTAACCGGATCGATTTCGAAAACATCCCCTTCCCGAATGATCAGCCGCTGATACCTTCCACCGGCAGTGGGAAATATACCGGTATGGATTTTGATTTTTTCTTTTTGAACCTTTGGGATTTCAACTTCGAAGGATTGAAGATTAATTTCTTTTGTTAACTTATCGAAGGCGGCAGAGTCGAGTTCGATTCCGTTAACGTTGTATCGCTGATAGCCGTTTTCTGAAATAGAACGGGGCTCGCCTTCATGCACAGTTTGAAACACACATAGATTAAACGGGAATTTTGATTTGACAAAGGCATCCTTCATTTTTTTTGATGACTTTGAAAGGCGGTCGGCGAGGTTGATGGCCGGCGAGATCATGATCCGGCGTTCGCCGTCAAAGAGGAATGTCGGGGCTTGTTCTTGAAAACAGATGGCGATCCCTATTTCAAGAATCGGAAAATGGTTTTTCTTCCCAATTTCGTTATAGCGCTGGATAATGCCTAAAATACTTACGGCCATCCCGCATGCCCTGGCAACGGCGTACCAGTCGGTGGGAACGCCCTCTTGTTCAAAGATGCCCAGAATAACCGCATCTCCTTCGATAAATACTTTAACGGCTCCATAATCGGCGAGGAGCCGGGAAATCGGGTCGAAAAAATTGAGGCTGAAATAGGATGCCGGATTAAGCCCTTTCTGTTTCATCCGGCAGGTGATTTCCGTTGATCCCCTGACGTCGGCTTTCAGGATGACATGATTTATAATCGGTCTTTCGTCCTGAGTTTTTTCGTGGCGAAGTAAAAATTCATAAAGAGTATTGTTGGCGCTGGAAAGATTGATCGTCTTTTCATCTGAAACCAGGTTAACCCGATCCATGGCATCTTTAAAAAACGTAGAAACATGCATATCGCAGTGGTAACGCGAAAGTCCTTTTATAAACCGGATCATGCCTGCTTTTTTTTCTTCATCCTTCATCCGTCTGAAACGATTTGCGGTTTCGTTCAGATGTTGGATTGAATAGTGGCGGCTGTAAAACTTCCCGAGCTGCTTCAATTTGCGGATAACCGTTTTTCTAGTTTGAGGGGTGACGATATAGTTAAGAATCTGGTGAGGGTGAAGTGGGGGATAGTACTCGTCCAATATGGATTGCATTTCATGGAGTCCGGCGAACCGCTCCGTTAATTTGAGCTTCTTGAAATATCGGTAGAAATAATCCAATATATTTTTTTCATCGAAAAGCTGTTTTTTAACTCTTGACATCTCGTGCAGCGGAACTTTTTGCTTTTTTAACTTTCGAAACTGCTCCACGGTGTGAACATAATTAAAAAGCAAATCAAAATTTACCGTATTTTGAACCACCCCGTCGATATTCCGATCAAATGACGCCGCATCTTCTCGCAATACTGTTTTTAAGCTTGGATTCGATTCAAGCGGAACCTCAGGTTGCCTAACCCTGAGGAGGTCTTTGAGGATTTGCCTTAAAAGAGCTACCAGCGAAGAATATTTGTCGGTATCTTCCTCGCGTCTGCCGAAAAGGACATGGTATTCCTTTATCAGCAACAGGTCGTCGAAGGGATTATCGGCATGCAGGAGCGGATTGACGAACTGCCGGTCAAGAGAGACGGCATCAGGCCCGAAAATTACAGCCCGTGCGGATTTAAGCTCTTCACTCCTGATTCCGGTCAGATGATTAAAGAATTCGATTCCGGTATTGCGGAGGATGACTTCTTTACTTTTTAGAACACGATTTAAGGACTCTTTTGTTTTGATCGCGTCACTCAGTTGATGATGATCGCCCATATCGTAACCTTGAAGGCCCCTTTTAATATTGCCGATCATCAGGTTGAACCGGCTTCGGAGTTCTTCTCGAACCAGCTTCAGCAACGAGATTTGGGTCAGGTATTCAATTTGCGGCTCATTGTGACGTTTTGCCTGGTGTAGGGCCTCCAGCATCATTTCGTGATGCTGCCGTCTCAGTTCGCCAACGGCTTTATTCCATACGGACGGCTTGTCTTCAGGGTACAGTGCCGGCATTTGAAATTGTCTGGCCAAAAGCTGCGACAGGACTTCATCGGCAGATCGGCAAAAGGCAGGGCTCAGTCTGACATCAAAGCGAAAGTTATCGACGCCAACCGCCAGGCGATCCAATGGAAAATTAAAGGAATATCCTTTGAGGTGAAGGGAGTGAATCCCGTTGGGCTTGACGGTTTTTCTGAATAGGCCAAGCATGAAATCCATATACCATTGGATGGCCTATTTGTCTA
>MGQD01000043.1:6643-6875 GCA_001797695.1 Deltaproteobacteria bacterium RBG_13_49_15
AAAAGCATTTTTAAATCTCATAAGGATTGTGTTTCTTTATTGACCCAAAGGATTGAACGCTTTATTGTCCCGACAAAATGAAAGGTCTAGAAGAAATGGTTCTTTTGAGATGAGGCGGCGCCTGAAATCCAAGTGAAAAAGCGATTCAAATCACATGGAGCGGAGAGGCCGATAGAAGAGACATCCGAACGGTTTAGCAACCGTCTTGGATTTGTTTTATTGCTGACCGCTA
>MGQD01000044.1:0-13772 GCA_001797695.1 Deltaproteobacteria bacterium RBG_13_49_15
GTGATCGCTCATACATTCCCGAACGGTATTCCGGTTCAATTGATCCAGGCCAATTCACCACTTAACACGGAAAAAAGTCGACTGAGGAAAATCATATCGGAACGCGGAGAGCAATACCTGGATATTGCGTGGCCGATTTTTTCAGGACATGCAGGAATTCTGCGTCTTGGTTTTTCGGAAAGACCTTTTCGTGCACAAGTTCGAGGGTTATGGATACAGATGAGTTTGGTTACACTGATTATCATGCTTTTGGCGGTTTTGGTCGGGAAACATCTGATCGATCGTTTGACACGTCCGCTGCTTGCCCTGACTCATGCAGCAGAACGAATCGATGAAGGGCACCTGGATGTTCGGCTTGATGTCGAGGGACATCGGGAGGTGAAAAAGCTAGCGGTTTCATTCAACGGCATGCTTTCCAGAATTCGGGAATTCACGGATCGCTTAAGCAGCTATAATCGAATGCTTGAAGACAAGAATCAGGAGTTGGATCGTTCTCACCGCCAGTTGACCACATCATGCAATATTTCCGGTCGGATAGCTGCGCTTCCGGATCTCAAGGAAATCGCCGCATATCTAATTCATGCATTGAACCCGATTACGGAATGCCGTCAAATGATTTTTCTACTGCTTGGCAGAAACCATCGGCAATTATTCATGGCAGGTGAGGAGGGGGTCCAAACGATTGGTCAGGAAGCGCACGACCAATTTATTACATGGGTCGAAGATAATTTATCGGTTGCCATAATCAAAAAGGAGATCCCCGGATTCGTTTCAGAACTCCTCCCCAAACCGTTTTCAGATACACGGAAAATGGGGGTTTTTCCGATTCACTATAGTGAACACAATCTCGGAATAATGCTTGTTGCCTGTTCCGATGGATGTCATTGCGTAAAAAATGAGCTGGATATCATCCAGATGATTCTTGCCCAGGCATCAGGCGCTCTTTACAGGGCAATGATCCAGGCGGAAGACGCATTCGATTTTCGGACACGGATGGAAACCACTTATGCATTTTCCGGGATCATCGGGAAAAATGAAAAGATGCAAATGATCTACAAGTTGATCGAGAATGTTGCACCGACGGACGCGACAGTTCTGATTGAAGGGGAAAGCGGAACGGGAAAAGAGCTGGCGGCCCGTGCGATACATCAGTTAAGCCATCGATCAAAAAAACCGTTTATCGTAATCAATTGTTCGGCTTATCCCAGCACCCTTATCGAAAGTGAATTGTTCGGACATGAAAAGGGAGCTTTTACCGGTGCGGTCAAACGCAAACTGGGACGATTCGAACTGGGAGATGGGGGGACCATTTTTTTAGATGAGATCGGTGAAATCTCTCAATCTGTTCAGATCAAACTGCTTCGTGTGATTCAGACACAACGTTTCGAACGGATAGGTGGCGAGGAAACGGTGAATGTGAATGTTCGGATGTTGGCCGCCACCAATAAAAAATTACAGCAGGAAGTCCAAAAAGGAAAATTCCGGGAGGATCTTTTTTACCGGATAAATGTAATCCCGATCCAAATTCCTCCCTTGCGTGAACGCCGGAACGATATCCCTTTACTCATTCAGCATTTCCTGAAGCAATTCAATTCCGACCAGGGAAAGAATATCAAGGGGTTTGATCCGGAAGCAATGCGTGTGCTGCTCAATTATAACTGGCCGGGGAATATTCGTGAGCTTGAAAATTGCATTGAACATGCTGTTATCCTTGCTAAAACTGACATGGTGTCCATTCCTGACCTGCCATCCGCACTGACATGGCCGGTTGAAAAACTTTCCATATCTGAAAAACGGACCATTGACGATCAGGAAGAGACTTTAATCCGGGAAATTCTTCAGGAATGCAATTGGAACAAACGACACGCCGCAAATCGCCTGGGGATAAGTCGCAGTACCCTTTATGAAAAAATGAAAAAATTTCAAATTGAAAAAGCAGCCATTCATTGAGCCATTCAATTGGCAGCCCTTTCTTAAGCGATCTAAAATTCCCTTCATGTTCTGATTTTATTGGAGGTATTCCATGAATCCCATGATGACTCGCATTATGGGAGCTATTTCGAATGTCCGAATATAGGTCATCATATCTTACCAAAATTATTTATAAAATTGAAGATAGTCAAAATGGTGTCCGATATTCGGACATTATAAGGATTTAAATCTCACCCAGCGCATTCCTCTCGGAAATACGTTTACCCGTTCTGTCCAATTTTTTTCCAACATTTTTTAATGGCCATAAGGAAAATTTATCAAATGATACCTAATGGTTAAGCTTCATTTAAAATGGGCGCGACCCATGGAGTTTTAATTTTTCCCATCATTTTTTAAATAATGGCACGGATCATGCTTTGCAAAACAATAAGCCGGATTTAATAAAATAAGGAACGGAAATAATGCCCAGGCGAAAGCTATTGTTCCTTTCCACTGATCTTGCAGGAAATCAAAATATAGAATCCTTTCTGTTGAAAAAAGGATTGGAGGCTTTGTTTTTAACAACTCTGCCGGATCTCAAAAAGGAGTTAGTGATCTCAACGTATTCATTGGTATTTCTCGATATCGACGCCATTTCGGTTGGAAATCGGGAAATTAAAGAACTGAAAACATCATTTCCTGAGACCTTCTTTTTTTGCATGTCTAAAGATCCATTTCACCCGGAGATCAAGGAGGCCATCTCAAACTATATTTTTGCATGCATGGCTAAACCTCTTGATCTGGACGAACTCACTTTCTGGATCGAAAGCATTGAATCGGTGAACGGCGCAACGGTAGCATCGAGTCAAAATGCCCACTAATTTGCTGTTATGGGCATCAGATAACACAAAGATAAGGAATTAAATAACAACAATAAAAGACGGAGGCGAAATGAAAAAACCGAAAAAAAAACATGAGCCGCTTTTAGAAAATACGCCTTTTCACCGAATGCTTTCAAGAAGATCCTTTATCAAGGGGTCGGCGATCGGTGGTATTGCGGTGGCTGCGGGTTCAGGTCTCTCTTTGAATCTAAGTGCTCTGGCGCAGACAACATCTGCAGGGAAAAGCGAACAGGGGCAATGGATCCCTTCAACCTGCCAGGGATGTACCAGTTGGTGTTCGAAACAAGTGTATGTCCAAAACGGGAGAGCGGTGAAAGTGAGAGGAAATCCAAGGTCCAAAGTCAATGGTTCGGCGAGTTGCCCCAGAGCCCATCTCTCTTTGCAGCAGGTTTACGATCCGGATCGAATTAAAACCCCGATGAAGCGGACAAATCCAAAAAAAGGACGCCACGAAGATCCCAAATTCATTCCGATTACATGGGATGAGGCGTTGAATATCATCGCCGATAAAATTATGGCGCTGCGAGCCAAAGATGAGAGCCATAAGTACATGCTCATGCGGGGACGGTATACCTACATGCGCGATATCATTTACGACCACATGACCAAAATTATCGGCTCCCCCAACAACATCTCACATAGCGCCATCTGCGCCGAAGCTGAAAAATTCGGGCCTTACTATACCGAAGGGTATTGGGATTATCGCCAGTATGATGTGCTGAATACCAAATATATCCTGATCTGGGGGGCCGACCCTCTATCGGCGAACCGCCAGGTCTCCTATTATACAAGCGTATGGGGTGATGTTGTCGGAAAGGCTACCGTTGCGGTGGTGGAGCCGCGCCTCTCGGCGACCGCATCCAAGGCGGATGAATGGCTGCCGATCAAACCCGGTCATGACGGAGCACTGGCGGCGGCCATTGCTCATACCCTTCTTACCAAGGGTCTGTGGAACAAGGAGTTCGTCGGGGATTTTAAGGACGGCGTCAATCGATTTATTGCGGGGCAAGAGGTAAGCGAATCGGATTTGCAGGAAAACCACACCTATGGACTGGTTCGGTGGTGGAATCTCGAACTGAAACACAAGACTCCTGATTGGGCCTCCAAAAAAACAGGATTGCCCGCCGATCAGATCCAAAGAATAGCGGTGGGATTCGGGCAGGCGGCGCCGCATGCGATTTCATGGGTTGGAGGGGGGCCGGTCATGCAGGTCCGTGGAGCTTATACAAGCATGATCTGCCATGCATTGAACGGCCTTACCGGTGCGTGCGACAATCTGGGTGGGACCTTGGTATCAAATAAGGAATATACCAAGCATTTCCCTGAGGCTGAAGAATTTTATGATGAAATCGCAAAAAAAGGGAAAAAATTTCCGAAAATAGATCATCGGGGCAGGAAGGATTTTCCCTGTATCAATGCCGGAAAGCCGGGCAGTGCGGTGGTTACGAACCGGGCAGCCGACGGGATTCTGAATTCCGATCCATACGATATTAAAGTGGCCATCGCCTACATGAACAATTTCGCTTTTTCATGTACTCAGCCGGAACGCTGGGAACGCGCCCTCTCCAAAATTCCTTTTTTGGTCCATATCACCACAAATGCCTCGGAGTTTTCCTGGTTTTCGGACATTCTTTTACCGAACACCCACCATTTATTTGAAAAATGGGGATGGGTGAAGTCCATCGGTAATGGATATCGCCATGTGACCCTGATGCAGCCGGTGATCAAGCCGATGTGGGAATCCAAAATCGATGAAACCGAGATTCCTTGGCTTATTGCAGAAAAACTAGCCAGGAGAGGGTTTGACAACCTGTTGAGGTATTTTAAAACCATCAAGGATCCGGAGACCGGCAAGGCGCCGGCAAATGAGAAGGAGTTTGCACTTTATTGCGTCAAATATACCACTCAGAACCTGTGGGATCCGGCCAAATACGAAGGGGGAGACAGTTTCAAAAGCTGGCAGGAATTTCGTAGAGCCGGTGTATGGAACAGCGCTCCTTACCCGTATCGAAAGCGCTGGAGCGAAATGAAAACCAAAACCAAGAAATTCGAGTTTTACAGCGAAACGCTGAAAGCAGCGCTTGAAGAGCATGCGAAAAACCACACAACCACGGTGGATGATGTTCTGGCGGTCAGCGGATATCAGGCACGGGGCGAAAAGGCCTTTATCCCCCATTACGAGGAACCGTCCATTCTTGGGGATGAGAAGGATTATCCTTTCATCTTTGTGGATCATAAATCCCGACTCAACCGGGAGGGACGTTCGGCAAATTGCACCTGGTATCATGAATTCAAGGATGTGGATCCCGGGGATGAACACTGGGATGATGTGGCGAAAATCAATCCCATTGATGCTGAAAAGCTCAATTTGAAAAATGGTGATCAGATCCGGCTCACATCTCCCACCGGAACGCTCGAATGCAGAGCCAAATTATGGGAAGGGGTTCGCCCTGGAACCGTAGCAAAATGTTACGGACAAGGTCACTGGGTTTACGGCCGGGTGGCATCCAAGGTTTTTGGAAAAACACCCCGGGGAGGAAACAATAACGATGTGATTCCCGCTGTATATGATCGGTTGAGCGGCAGCACGGTTCGACATGCCGCAACCCGCGTCAAAATCGAAAAATTATAGGAGGTGTTCTTATGCCGCGATATGCAATGGTCATCGATCTTCAACGGTGCGTGGGATGCGGAGCATGCAGCATTGCATGCCGGAGCGAAAACAACGTGCCGGATGGAATCTACTGGTCGAATAAAATTACCGAAACCGTGGGTAAATTTCCTCATGTCCGGTATCATTATATCCCCACGCTTTGCAATCACTGTCAATACGCGCCATGTGTGCGGGGTTGCCCGACAAAGGCCATGCATAAGCTTGACACCGGAATCACCATGCATGATCCGAAGAAATGCATCGGCTGCAAATACTGCGAATTCAATTGTCCCTATGGAGTCATTTATTTCAACTGGGAAACGCCCCATCGGTTTTGGCGCGATGAAAAGCCCGTGATACCGGGAGGTACGGCGTCTCCCAAGGAACTGTCCGAGAAAGTCGGAGGAAAGGTCATCCCGTATTACAATCCGGACCGGGAAGAAACTTCTGCAGGGATTCGGCCGAAAGGGGTCGTGGAAAAATGCACATTCTGCGATCACCGTGTGAGAAAAGGTCAACTCCCTTACTGCGTGGAAGCCTGTCCGGCCAATGCCAGAATATTTGGAGATATCTCCAATCCAAGCAGCGATGTGAGCGTACTGCTTGGGAAACACCGTCCCTTCAGGCTGAGGGAACAGCTCGGTACGGAGCCACACGTGTTTTATATTCGAGAATACAACCCTGCCCGCTATAAGGCGACCAAAGGAGGTGTGTAAATGAGTATAAAGAAAGCTTTATATCCAATCTGGCTGGCGGTTCTGGGTTTCGGGATTCTGATCGGTTTTTACACAGCAATGAAACTATTCACCGATGGACATATTCTTTTTAACACCAATGACGTCATTATCTGGTCTCTTCCGCTCGGCGTTTATATTTTCTTAGCCCTGACCAGCTCCGGGTTGACCCTGTTGTCGGCCATTCCGCTGGTATTCGGTGTTGGAAAATATGAACCGTTTGCCAAGCGTCTTGTATTTTTGGCCATTGCGACGCTGTGCGGCGGATTTGTATCCATCGGCCTGGAACTCGGAACGGTCACTCACATGATCTACATTATGCTTTCGCCGAACCTTTCTTCCCCCATCTGGTGGATGGGAGCAATTTACAGCGTGGAATTGGTGCTGCTTGTAATAAAATTCTGGAGGCTGCACGCAGGAGACTGGCACAGCCGTTTCAGTAAATTCCTCGGGTCAGCCTCTTTTTTCTGTGCGCTGGCAGCTCCTCTCATGATCGGCTCGGTATTTGGATTGACGGAATCAAGAATTACCTTTTTTGGGCCAGTAATGTCTATCTATTGCCTTCTAATGGCTTTTTTAAGCGGGCTGTCGTTTTTTATCCTTTACAGCGTCGTAGTAGAAAAAATCGGCAGTTCAACATCAAAAGATTTTGAAAATATCATTAAGGAATTCATCACCATCTTCCGATATGCAGCCTCGGCTGTAGTAGTGTTCACCCTCGTTAAAATTGCCATCGAATCAGCTACTGTGGTGCCCGAGTTTTTGGTGTCAACAAAATTCAAATACGCCTTTGGGGCATTGGGGCGGGTTCCCAACGAGGTGGTGTTCGGTTTATTTCTGCCCTTTATCCTACTGCTGATTCCTGTCTTAATGAAATCCGCGGGAGGCCGGGTATTCACCTCAGTATTGATGTGGGCTGGTGCGCTGGCGATGCATATGCAGATTCTCATCGCCGGGCAAAGTCATCCCATCGGTCCCAAGGCAGAACAATTTCCGGAATTCATGGCGTATTCCCCCAGCAAATGGGAGTGGCTGGTATTTCTCTTTGCAATTACGGTCATGCTGTTGCTTTACACTCTGGGGGAGCGATATTTAAAGCTAACCGGGGCAAGAGCCGATTAACATGGTCAAACCATAGCAGAAATGGAATCCAATCTTTGGAATGAGGCAACCCGATGAAAGTCGAAAATACACATATTGTTGCAAGGGCTCGATCGGAAATCTTTAAAATGCTTTCCGAGTGTTTTTCTACACATAAAAATCTTACGCCCGGGCATATCAATGATCTTCGGAATCACATGGAAAAGATTTGCCCGGATGCGGTGCCGGCCGTTGAAAAGATGTCGTCTTCGTTTGCGGAACATGCGGATACCGGTGAGTTAACGATTGATTATGCACGGTTGTTTATCGGACCTTTCGCATTATTATCACCCCCGTTCGGTTCCGTTTACCTGGAACAGGATCGACAGGTGATGGGTGAATCGACCCGGAATGTGATTGAACTCTATATGACATTCAAATTGGAATTGGCTCCGGATTTTCATAATGCTCCGGATCATATTATCGCGGAGCTGGAGTTTATGTATTACCTGGTATTCAGAGAGCTGGAGGCGTTAAAATGCCTGGATGAGGATTCCAGGATCTATCTTCATCGAAGCGAAAAGTTATTTTTGGAAACTTATCTCGCTCCGTGGATAAACGAATTCACGGTCAACATCGAGCAGCATGCCCGGACTTCCTTTTACCGAAATCTGGCTTTGGCAACCAGGCGATTCATTGAGAAGGAGCAAAAATATTTTTCGGAGAATGTCCTATGAAATCGTTTCAAGAGTTGCTGGCGTCTTCGGCTGAAACCCATGGACACCTATGTCCGGGACAGGCGGTGGGAGTTCGAATGGCCATGCTGGGATGCAGACTCGTCGGCCTGGATGATCCAAGCAGCCAAAAACAGATTAAAAAGATCATTGTTTACGTGGAGATGGACCGCTGTGCGGCAGATGCCGTTGCTCATGTCACAGGTGTCAAACTCGGCAGGCGAAGCCTCAAGTTTATGGATTACGGTATTATGGCAGCCACATTTATCCGCCTGGATACCGGTAAGGCATTTCGTATTATATCCACTGAGGAATCCCGGGACCTAACTGCGGTTTATGCCCCGGAGGTTGATGATAAGTCCGCTCAACAGGTAGCTGCCTATTGCAAGATGCCCGACGCTGTATTATTTCGGGTTCAGAACGTCTATTTGCATCTGAATCCATGGGATCTGCCGGGGCCTACACGCCGAAAGGCGACATGCAGCCGATGCGGGCAGGTAGTTCGCGATCATCGCGAGGTGACTGAAGATGGAAAAATTCTCTGCCGGCCATGCTCGAAAGGGTGCTATTTTTCCCATCCCCGGGAAATCATCTGGCCCGAAATGAATTGGGCGCCGAGTCCTGTTTGAAAAACAAAAAGGGAGGATTTAACGTGCTGAGAAAAATACGCGTCGAAGATTCGGTTGGGATCCGATTGTCCCATGACATCACCGAGATCCGCCCCGGTGAATTCAAGGGCCCGGCCTTCAGGAAAGGGCATGAAGTCTGCGAAGCCGACATCTGCCATCTTCAAAAGCTGGGGAAGAATCACCTTTTTCTGATCGATCTCGAGTCGGATGAAATTCATGAAAACGAGGCTGCATCGATTTTAGCGCGTGGTTTGGCCGGCGAAGGGATCATGTGGAAGGATAATCCGGTTGAAGGAAAAATCGGATTACGAGCAGCGCTGGACGGTCTTCTGATTATCGATGTTGCGGCTCTCTCCGCCTTCAACCTCATCGAGGAGGTGATGTGTGCTACGCTGCATAGTCGAATATTAGTTAAGAAAGGGGATCTGGTGGCAGCGACCCGTGCCATCCCATTGGTTATGAAAAGGGTTCCCATTGAACGGGCCGCGGCCATTGCAGGTCAAAATGGCGGTATCGTCAAGGTGAAACCGCTTCAAAAAGCATCGACAGGGATCGTGATCACCGGAAATGAAATCTATCACGGATTGATTCAGGATCGCTTCGCTCCTCTTCTGGTGGAAAAAATCACGGCTCTGGGTTCTGAAGTATCGGGTATTACTTTTGCACCGGATGATGAGAGCAGGATCGAGCAGGCGATTCATGACCATATTCAAAAGGGATGCACCCTTATTCTTCTCACCGGCGGCATGAGCGTTGATCCGGATGATGTCACCCGAAAGGGAATCCGCCAGGCCGGCGCCCGGGAAATTCATTATGGAGCAGCCGCATTGCCGGGCGCCATGTTCCTGGTGGCTTACATCGGGGATATTCCGCTTCTGGGGGTTCCGGCATGTGGTCTTCATCATCGCGTTACGGTATTGGATCTGGTGCTTCCGCGAATTCTCGCCGGCGAACATATCGGGAAAAAAGAGCTTGCCTTTCTGGGCTATGGAGGCCTTTGCAAAGACTGCCGCGAATGCGTCTTCCCCCGCTGCCCGTTTGGGAAAGGACTCTCATAAACTCTCTTTGGGTGATGACCTTAAAGGGCGATGCTTGGCAACCGACTGTTTATCATCGCATCCAGGAGGCATGTTCTTTTTCGACTTGACCCGTATCATGGCAATTTTAAGATACGTTGCAAATTTTCCGGCGACCTGTCGTTCACGCACCGCACCTGATTGAATTCCAGGCAGACGACGAGGCCTCTGGACCTTCCGTCGATGATTGCGTCGCCGATCCTATTTATCCCCTGGATGCTTGCTTCTGAAAAAACCGGCAGAAACTGAGCCGGCTTGCGCCTGCTAGTCCTGATTGCCGCCTGCGTTTATCAGGCGTAATGCAGGGACCCTATACTTATTTTCCGATTCAAGCTGATGGGACAGCGCATAACCGAATTCACGGCTCGAAATTTTAGCCGATTTGAGCATACAAATACTGTCATGAATATTTTAACATCGAGCAAGATGCCCGAGGCGACCCCCATATACGATTTATCTGTTCCAAAAATCGATAAAATGTGCAAAAATTGTGGATAAGGGTAAAATGACACTGGTGTTGGAAAAAACGTTGGATAACAGGAGGCTAAGAAATGATTCAAAACTCTGACCTGCTTTTGGAGTTTGAAAAAAGGCGGTTGGAAAGTGCTCCGTTCGATTATTTCACTAACTTGCGCATCTTCGAAGCCCTTTATCAGGAAGCCCGGCGATTTCACATTCTTCCGTTGAGGGATCCCCTTGAAGGCATCGATGTCGATATCCGCATAGCAAAGTGTGTCAATGTTCGAAGACCTGCTTGAAAAGATTGCCCGAGCCCTTGATCGGGCGGATATTCCCTACATGCTGATCGGAGGTCAGGCCCTCCTTCTTTACGGGGAACCGAGGCTCACGCGGGATATCGATATTACTCTGGGCATCTCTACTAATCAACTCCATCGTCTTCTTTCCGTCGTCGATGAAATGGGCTTAAAACCGCTCGCCGATCCCTGGGACTTCACCGTAAAGACCATGGTCCTTCCCTGTCAGTATCCGACGGTTGATATCCGCATTGACTTTATTTTTTCCTTTTCTCCGTATGAATCACAAGCGATTCTGCGCGCAAACCGGGTAGCCATCGGCAGCAGTCGGGTCAATTTTGCTTCTCCGGAAGACCTGATCATTCATAAAGTCTTTGCCGGACGGCCGCGCGACCTGGAAGATGTGAAAAGCGTCCTCCTCAAAAACAAGGATCTGGACAGAAAATATATTCGTCGATGGCTGAAAGATCTTTCCGAATCCTTGAACGAGCCGCTGGTACGAAAGTTCAACACGCTCGTTAAAGAAGTGGACGGATAATGGCACGGCTGAATCGCGAACGCGACAGGAAGGCGCAGACAGTTGACCGATGGCCAAAATCGGTCGACATTTCAACAACATGCCCGTTAAATTCCGATTGACAGCGTATCAACGACTGTAAAATCCTGCCGGTGTAGCCACCGTTCAAGGGTTTGTATGTGGATTGAGCCTCCCCTTTATCGTTTCTACCGCTTCCTCAAGCCGAACGAAAAATTCATTCCGGATCTTTTCGATTTTCAATGCTTCCGTGTAATTCAATTCGGCTCTGTCCTGATGCTTGAATCGTTCGGGTTCGACCTGTAGCGCAAAAGAATTGATCTGCCTTTCCCAGAACCACTCTGCACAACAAATTTGGACGTTATCCGGATCGATGGCGGTGACTCGACTCAGAACCTCGAGCAGCTTTTTTCCTGAATCGCTGTTTTCAACGCAAAGGCAGATGTAGGCGATCCTATACTCCACGATGGCAACCGTATCCGTATTCGGCAATGGATCCAGACTATGAGGATTCTTTTGTCCGTCATATAGAAAATGTCCATAGCAGCTTTGCATTGTGAAACAATAGGCTAATGTGTTGAAGGCGTGGATCAGATCGATGATGGGGGCATCTATCACGGCATCGCTGAGATCGGCCAAAGCTTTCCGCCTCTGATCCGGATAATGCGGATTTTCAACCAATTCCTTGACTTCTGTGAAAGTTTCCAACTGCGTTTGCCTCTAAACTTTCGGAATCCGGAACAAGACCTATCATAACAAAACTTGATGGAATCTCAAAAGCATTATATTATAGCTGCAAGTGCTGCCGAAATATTCCCGGGCTTCTTTTCTCATAATCTTGCCGGCCGCCATGATTTCTGTTGCATCCTGACATTGCAGAGGACGTGGCTGAAATGGTTTTATACGACGTCACCGTTCCGTTGCGGACAGGGATGGTCGCCTTTCCCGGAGATCCTCCCTTTACGATGTCCCCTTATTTCGAAAGAAAAAAGGGAGACCCTTTCGATCTGGCCCTCCTTCAGATGGGCACCCACTTAGGCACCCATGTGGACCCGCCGGCCCATTATCTGGATGGCGGAGCCACCGTGGATCAAATCCCCCTGGATATCCTCGTGGGCGAGGCCTTTGTCCTGGACATGAAGGGGAAAAAGGCTATTGATGCAAATGCCCTCGAGAAAAACCTTCCCCCCAATGCAAAAAGGGTCCTTTTTAAGACCGATAACGGCCCTCTTCTTTTTAAAAGCGAATTCCACGAGGATTATGTTTCGCTTACCGAAAACGGGGCATCCCTGCTCGCAGAAAAGGGGGTCTGTCTCGTCGGAACAGACTACCTTTCCATCGAGCGTTATAAAAATCCCGGAGC
Source organism: Deltaproteobacteria bacterium RBG_13_49_15 (assembly GCA_001797695.1). Taxonomy (GTDB): domain Bacteria; phylum Desulfobacterota; class Desulfobacteria; order Desulfobacterales; family UBA2156; genus RBG-13-49-15. Next base: position 12,373 of record MGQD01000044.1, read on the forward strand.
GCCTGTCCACAAAACCCTTCTTAAGACCGGCGCCCTGATTGTGGAGGGGCTCAACTTGATGGATGTTCCTGCGGGACGCTACGAGATTTTCTGCCTGCCGCTGCTCATCCAGGGGGCCGACGGCGCCCCTGCCAGAGTGATCCTGCGGGGATGATTTCCTGAATCCGACGACCGGAGAAGCGGTATTTTCCTTTTCTACGAATCGGCAGGGGGATTCTGGTGGTTGGGATCGGAAGTCGGCAAAGTGGGATTTGCCAAATCCATCACCCTTGACAACATTAATCTTTTTTTTCTCGTTCTTGGAATTCTTTTTCACTGGCGCCCCTGGGGTTTTCTCAAGGCCGCCGGATGACCTTCAACCGGTTCAAATAGGGGCCTGCTCCTAAAAACCGGCTTTATTCAGGAGAATCCGTATCATGCACCTGCCCGCCATCGAAATTGCCGCTCTTGTCAGGAATCGACGGTTATCGCCGGTGGAAGTATTAAAAGATGCCTTGTCGCGCATTGAGGCCCTCAATCCCTTCATCAACGCCTTTTCCGAGATCTGTTTTGACAGGGCCATGGATGAAGCAAAGGCCCTTGAATCCAAAATATCCAAGGGAGAAGATCCCGGCCCGTTGGCCGGGGTGCCCATCGGCGTAAAGGACCTGGAGGATGCTTCCGGCCTCGTGACCAGTTACGGTTGTACCGCCTTCAAGGAGAACCGGGCACTGAAGGACTCCGTCCAGGTGTCAAGGCTCAAGAAGGCGGGAGCCATTGTGGTGGGAAAAACCAATGTGCCGGAATTCGGATTCACAGGCTTTACTAAAAACAGGCTTTTCGGAGTCACCCGCAATCCCTGGGATCTTGAAAAAACTCCGGGAGGCTCAAGCGGCGGATCCGCCGCCGCCGTCACCTCCGGCATGGTGCCGATGGCGACCGGTTCGGATGCAGGAGGTTCCATCCGGATCCCTGCCTGCTACTGCGGCTGTTTCGGGTTAAAACCAACATACGGCCGTATACCCCACGGCCCGCAGGACATCCCATTCTTCACCCGAACCTGGACCCTCGGTCCTATCACCCGGACAGTAACGGATGCTGCCCTTTACCTGAACTGTGTGGCAGGATTCGACTCCGCAGACCCCGACTCGCTCCCCCCGCCTTCCATATCCTTTATGGAATCCCTTATAAATCCCCTGGAACCCCTCAGGATCGGTTTTAACCCCACTCTCGGGTATGCCCGCGTGCAAAGCGAGGTCATGACCCTCGCAGAAAAAACCCTGAAAATCTTTAGGGACATGGGGCATAGTGTGGAAATTCAAGGCGAGGTTTTTCCCGATGCTGGAGACGCCTGGTCGGACCTCTTTCTTCTGGAGCTTTACGGGCAGATCCGGGATCGGTTTGAAGCGATAAAGCCCGAA
>MGQD01000044.1:13789-16378 GCA_001797695.1 Deltaproteobacteria bacterium RBG_13_49_15
CGCCTCCCTGGATCAAGTAAAAATGCTTCCTGTCCAAACCCTGCTATCCCATCAAGGGGTGAGAGGTCTTCTCCACCGAAAGCTTTCCGGGTTCTTCTCTACCCATGACATCCTCTTAACCCCTGCCATGCCCACAGAGCCCTTCGGCGCAAAAGGTCCGCCGCCGAGCGAAATCGAAGGGATGCCCATTCCGCTTCTGGGCGCCGTTGCCTTCACCTACCCCTTCAATCTGACCGGCAACCCGGCCGCCACGGTGCGAACGGGCTTAACTTCATCGGGACTCCCGGCAGGGCTCCAGATCGTCGGGCCGATGTACCGGGATGACCTTGTCCTGCGTCTGGCCAAGGCCTATGAAGAGGCCGCGCCGTGGATAAACCATTGGCCGGACATCAAGGGATTTTCAAAGGGAAAAATCGATCCGCATCAAGTGCGGCCTGATATGCCGATTAAAAGCAAAGTAGCGTTGGACGTACTACACTAGCTTGCTCATCCGGCATTTGTCCCTATAATGACTAACCCCATGGCCGCCTTTCTTATATCGTACCCTTCCAGATCGGATTCCTCCAGAGTGGCCCTGATCTCTTCAACAAGATAGGAAGCATTGATGGATGAGACGAGGCCGGGTCTTATCTCTTTGGGTTTGGTAACGGCACGCATAAACAACTTTACGAACGGATTCATATCACGTCGCAGGTCGCTCACAAGGTATCTTCCATCGGGCTTCAATACCCGGTGTATTTCGTTGAACACAGCCTTTGGATCCGCCCATTCATGGAGCGATCCGTTTGTGAAAACCCCGTCGAACAGGTTGTCGTCGTACGGTATTTTCCCGGCATCCCCCTTGACGTACTCCACCCGATGAGCAAACCCGTATTCTTCGGCGTTTCTTCGGGCGATTTCAATCATAGCGGAGCTTATTTCCACGGCTTTTAGGGAAGTCCCTGTCGAATTCTTAAGCCATTCGAGCCCCAGGTAGCCGGGTCCGGGCCCTATTTCCAGCGCCAAGCCTTGGGTTATGCCCGTTCTCACGATCTCCTTGGTTTCGAGCCAGCCCTTGTCTCTCATTCGCCGCATCATTCTGTCATATATCCTGACATCGAAATCATCCTGAATTCCCTCTCCTGTCTCAACAACCCTTGGCTTGATCATTTTGATTTCTCCTATCCCTTTAATGACGGTTTGATCCCTGACCCTTTGGCTGATTCATGCTAACGGCCAGCCGGACCGGAGCCAAGTACCGGCAGAAGAGCACTCGCCTTCCAGTTTCTCACCAGCATCTCAAGACTGTAGATCCCCGCAGTGAGCATGACCGTGTCCTTATAGACACCGTACCTTAACATCTAACAAGCGCAATCAGATGCTATGGGTAACCTCCATCGCGTTATGGGGCTACAAAGAGCTTATTCCCATCAAATTGATTTCATTCCGGAAATGTATCTGGAAGATCTTTTCTGTTCGATTGGGTATCTTATCCCTCAATTGAATAAGTGATATTTTGTTGATTACTTTTTTGGAAGGAATGCGCACCGGCATAATCGTGGTATTGCCTATTTCCTCAGTCGCGAGATGTGAAACGATGACACCCAGGCCTAAGTGGTGTTTTATCGCCGAAATAACTGCTTGCACGCTGTCCACGGTCAATACAATATTCAATTGGATCGAGGACTTCCCAAAATGATATTTGAACCAGCTCAACAGTGCGGAAGCATTGAGTTTATATTCAATAAACTCCTTGGTTACGATGTTTTTGAAGGAATGGTCTTTACTGATGTTCAGGTCATAATAGTCCCTGGAACAGGCCAGAATAACTTCCTCCTCGAAAAATGGCTCGACGCTATAGGCGCTGAGCTCGCCATAAATCTGTCCGTCGTCCGAAAATACGTCCATGTAGGAGAAATCGAGTTCACCATCCCCGACCATGGGCAAGAGCGTCGCCGGATCGCCCAATCTAAGGAAAAAAGTTACCTCAGGGTATTTCTTCCTAAACGAGGAAATAATGCCGGGCATATATTCCTTCCCGAATTCAACGGGAGCCCCGATTCTGAGAAGTCCCGAGGGGGCTCCCTGTGCTTTCTTGATTTTCCCGATTCCCACTTCCAACTCGTCCATAAACGGCTTCAAAACGCGGAACAATCTGTCACCCGCGGCCGTAGGCACTAATCGTCTATGAAGTCGGGTGAAAAGGGGCGCGTTTATTTCAGATTCAAGCTTCTGAAGATGCTGGCTCACCGCCGATTGGGTAATATGCAGCTCTTTGGCAGCAGCCACACTGCTTTTCTTTAAATAAATGTAGTAAAAAACTTTAAGGCGATTGAAGTCCGGAAGCATCGAGGACATCCTCCCTTCCGCCATCCAGGACCATGAAGCCTAGCCCTTGCCCACTTCCTCTCTTCGTAACTGCCCGGTCCGGGCGAACGCCAGGCAAATCGTTATTAAGGTTAATTGGCAACATGGCTGGTCGGTCCGCTTTCCACAAGCCACGCCCTTTAATAAGCCTTGGGCTTATTAATAAGCCTAAGGCTTATTAAGGCGGGATCAAGGGAAGCTATCTGGAATAGATATTTTCCTTACCGGGAAGCCCCGCTCTTC
>MGQD01000045.1:0-473 GCA_001797695.1 Deltaproteobacteria bacterium RBG_13_49_15
TATGAAAACAGACGTTTTAAAAGTCAGAAATATCGGCATCAGCGCGCACATCGATGCCGGGAAAACCACGTTAACCGAGCGGATCCTCTATTACACCAAGCGCATCCACGCCATTCATGACGTGAAAGGAAAAGACGGCGTCGGTGCGACCATGGATTTCATGGATCTTGAACGAGAGCGGGGAATCACTATTTCCTCCGCTGCGACTTATAGTGAGTGGAAGGATCATGAAATCAATATCATCGACACTCCCGGACATGTCGATTTTACAATTGAAGTCGAACGATCCCTGAGGGTCCTTGACGGAGCCATACTCGTTCTATGTTCCGTGGGGGGCGTACAATCCCAGTCGATTACCGTCGACCAGCAGATGGCCAGGTACCATATTCCGTGTGTGGCATTCATCAATAAGTGCGACCGGATCGGCGCCAACCCTTCCCGGGTCATCCGGCAGCTTAAAGATAAACTGGGGC
>MGQD01000045.1:655-6511 GCA_001797695.1 Deltaproteobacteria bacterium RBG_13_49_15
CACCAATACCGCATGCGATCTCAACGATCAGGAAAAACCGGTCCCCTTATCCAGCGACCCAAAAGCCCCTCTTGTTGCATTTGCTTTCAAGCTCGAAGACGGACCTTACGGTCAGCTCACATACGTTCGGGTTTATCAGGGATTACTTGCCAAAGGGGAACCCATTCAAAATGTCAGAACCGAAAAAACCATCAAAGTGGGCCGGGTGGTCCGGATGCATGCCGATAAGATGGAAGAAATCGAAGCCATCTCTGCCGGGTTTATCGGCGCCTTGTTCGGGATCGATTGTTTTTCAGGAGATACCTTCGTAAAACCCGGAATTCAATTGACCATGACCTCCATGCATGTGCCTGAACCGGTCATATCGCTCGCTATCACTCCGGAAGGGACCAAGGCCCAGATCAACATGTCCAAGGCGCTCGAACGCTTTTCAAAAGAGGACCCAACATTTAAGGTCCACGTGGATGAAGAGACCGGAGAAACGATCATTTCCGGGATGGGGGAACTTCATCTGGAAATATACGTGGAACGGATGAAGCGGGAATACAATGTCGAGCTGACCACCGGGATGCCTTTGGTCGCCTACCGGGAAACGATTACCCAACGCGCGGATTTTGATTACACCCACAAGAAGCAGACCGGCGGCGCAGGTCAGTATGGACGCGTGATTGGATTCATCGAGCCGGTTTCCGGAGAGGATTTTATATTTGAAAATAAAATCTTCGGCGGCGCTATCCCCAGGCAGTTCATTGCCGCATGTGAAAAAGGATTCGCCGGTTGCTTGAAAAAAGGACCGTTTATGGAATATCCGGTTACGGGCATTAAAATCGCCGTCACCGACGGCAACACACACTCCGTCGATTCCTCGGATATCGCATTTCAGGCTGCGGCCAGGGGCGCGTTTCAGCAGGCTTTTGCCAAAGCAAAACCAGCCCTCATGGAGCCGATTATGAAAGTGGTTGTTGAAACACCGACCGAATTTCAAGGGTCGGTCATGGGATCCCTCAATCAGCGCCGGGGGATCATCGAAGGCGCCCAGGATGAAGGTCATTTCTGTGTGATCGAATCCCAGGTTCCGCTTTCCGAGATGTTCGGGTATTCCACTGTCTTGAGGTCGCTCACCCAGGGAAAAGCCCAGTTCACCATGGAGTTTTCAAATTATAAACAGGTTCCGCGTTCCATTGCGGAAGAGATCGCCGGCAAGAAAAATGAAAAGAAAGGTGCCAAATGATCGATCAACCCCCCAATATCCCAAACCCTTTAACGCCTCTCGGCTATACGGAAGCGGAACTTTTTTCTCCCGGATTCTTCGGCGCCGTCTGTGCCCGTGCCGGAGTCGGGAAAACCGCTTTTTTGGTTCAGGTGGCTCTATGGGCCATCTCGAAAGGAAAAAGAGCGCTTCATATCAGCTTAAGCGATCCGATTAAAAAGGTTGACTTATGGTACAAAGATGTTTTTATAAACTTGGCCAATCAGGCTAAAATCAAAGACCCTTCTTCTATTTGGGAACTCCTTTTGCCGAAGCGATTTATCATGACGTTCAAGGTGGAGGGGTTCAGCGTCCCCAAGCTTGAAGAACGGATGATGGACCTCATCCATCAGGGGATTTTCACTCCGGATTTCGTCATCATTGATGGTCTTTCATTTGAAGAATCTCTGCGCAACCCATTGACCGACCTGAAAACATTGGCCAGAAAGCATCAGTTGGAAGTCTGGTTTTCTGCAAGAACCCACCATTTTTCGCCGCCTCCTGATGGCGCTATTATACCGCAGCCCATACATGATGTCGCGGATCTCTTTGAGTCCATTGTTCATCTTGAAGGATCTGCGGATAAAATTAAAGTCAAGAATCTGAAGGGGGGATCCGGCACACAGTTTCAGCCGGCCATGCGAATCGATCCTTCCACTTGGCTCCTGACCACCGACGAATAGGGGCCAGGCGGCTTCCAACTCCCCAAATCTATTGACTTCAAACAACAACTGGGATATGTGAGGCAAAATCCGGTTAAGCAATCAAGCGCCCGGATCTGGTTGTATTTTTTTTTGGGAAACCTGCCGGTAAGAGGTTGCCGATGACCCAATGTGTTCTCCTGAATGCGGACTTTACGTTCCTGAATATGGTCCACTGGAGACGGGCCATGTGTCTCATCGCAAAGGGTAAGGTCCAAATCCTTAAGGAATCCGGAAAATCGATTCGAGGGGCCGAAGGGTTTATCATGAAAATCCCTGCCGTCATGAGGCTCATCAAGTTGATCCGGACCCTCTATAAAAACCGCGTCCCATTCAGCAAGAAAAACGTTCTGGTAAGAGATGGTTTTAAATGCGCCTATTGCGGATCCGATAGAGGAAAGCTCACCATCGATCACATCATCCCCCGCTCGCGCGGGGGAAGGACATGTTTTGAAAACTGTGTTACGTCATGCAAGGCATGCAACAATAAAAAGGGATCCTGCATTCCCAGCGAAGTCAGTATGTTTTTAAAAATCAAAGCCTATCAACCCACCATTTCCGAGTTTTTACTGATGAAAGTGAAAAGCCTCGGCGTATTCGAAATCCTCAAGGATTTCGGGATCTATTGATTTCAACCCTGCCGCCGGTTTCCGCTCAGCGCACCAGGGGATAATCCAGCTCCAAAATGGGGTCTGCCCGGATGGAAAAAGAGCAAGAAAAAAAAGTAAGGTTGACCGCGGAAGAGCGAAGCTGGATTCTCTATGATGTGGCCAATTCTTCTTTTATCCTCATCATCGTCACCACCGTAATGCCCATCTTTTTCAAAGATGTTGCGTCCCGGGGGATCGCCGATTCCATTTCAACAGCCAACTGGGGGTTTGCCAATTCACTCGCCTCCCTGATTCTCGCCTTTGCCGCTCCCTTTATCGGAACCGTCGCCGATTATCGGAACTACAAGAAGCGATTCTTCACCGGGTTTCTTCTGGCCGGAGTCGGCTTTACCTTTCTTTTGACGACCGTGGACCCGGGGAGTTGGATGAACTGTCTGATTTTTTATATGGCGGCAAAACTGGCCTACTCAGGCGCCAACCTGTTCTATGATTCATTTCTGGTGGACGTAGCGGAGAAAGACCGGATGGATTGGGTCTCTTCCAGCGGATACGCTTGGGGTTACATCGGAGGCTCTATCCCTTTTCTTGCGGTCATCGGAGTGATCTTTTATACCATGTCCGGATCGGGTTCAACGATCATCCCCATCTTTTCCGTGAGGTTTGCTTTCATTACCGTTGCCCTCTGGTGGGGCCTTCTTTCCATCCCTATGTTGAAGCATGTTCGCCAAATTCATTATCTCCCGCTCACCCAACATCCGGTCCGGGAGAGCCTGTTGCGCCTCCTGACCACCTTCAAAGAGATTCGGAAATACAAAAACGCCTTTTTGTTCCTTTTGGCCTACTTCTTTTACATCGATGGCGTGGATACAATCATCACCATGGCCACAGCGTATGGAAGAGATATCGGGCTTGGAACCGGAATGCTGATAATGGTGGTCTTAATGATCCAGATAGTCGCGTTCCCCTTTGCCCTTTTGTATGGAAAATTATCCAAACGTTTCTCAGCCAGGGGCCTCCTTTTCGTCGGAATCAGCGTTTATGTGCTCATTACACTGGTCAGTTTTTTTCTCCCGTCCCTTCCCACTCATGATCTTAGGGCTGCCATGTTCTGGGTTTTAGCATTTTTTGTGGCAACCTCTCAGGGGGGTATCCAAGCTCTCAGCCGTTCCTTTTTCGGAAAACTGATCCCTCCCGATCGATCCGCAGAATTTTTCGGTTTTTACAATGTCTTTGGAAAATTCGCGACCATCACCGGCCCTTTTCTTATGGGGATAGTGACCCGCCTGACCGGTCATTCCCGATACGGGACCTTAAGCCTCCTCATCCTATTTATCATCGGCGGATTCATCCTCGCCCGGGTTAAAGAGCAGCCCCGCCAGGAAGACCTCCTTACTAAATAGAGAGCAAATGAGTCCTCAAGTTCCCCTTGATCGTCTTCAACCCCAACTTGCTGCGGATATGATCCCGATGTGCTTCTACTGTTCGTTTCGATATACCCAGCAGCTTGGCGATATCCTTGGTCCTTTTCCCCTGTCGAATGAGGCTTGCAATTTTAATCTCCGAGCCGGTAAAATTAACAAATTTGGTAGATAAAGTGCGCGAAAAGGGTGAAATGATATCGGAAAGGCTTTCTTCTAAAATTTGAACAAATGCCTGCTGTCGTTGATTGATCCCGCTTTCCTTTAGTTTATCAAAATACGGGAGGATCAGGCGCCTCACATTCAAAACGACCTTCTCCTCCATTTCAACCCGGTCTTCATCCCGTCGTTCCAGGAGCACTTTTAAGGCATTATTGAGCTCTTCGAGGTTTTTGGTTTTTATCTTCAGCTCTTCCTCCCGTTCCGCAAGGGCCTTTTCTTTTTTCTTCAGCTCCGTAATGTCGGTCACTACCGCGAAAGCGCCCTTGAATGTTTCCTTTTCGTCAAAAACCGGCTTCGGCGAAATAAGAGCAATCACATCCTCCCCGTCTTTCCTGCGAAAAGTCAACTCATAGGGTTCCTGATCCCCTTCCATCCGCAAGGCATGCCGTTCCTCCAGAATCGCTCTATTATTCTTCGTAACAAATCGATCCAAAAGGCTGCCGGTCAGCTCATTATTCGAATATCCGAGCATCCGGGAAAATTTGTCGTTGATAAAAATAATGGAGCGATCCTCATCCACCATGCATAAACCGTCATTCATTGTCTCGATCAATATGCGATATTTTTCCTCGTTCCATCGCATCGGTTTGCCGGAGCGTTTCCGCTGAGTCATATCCATGATCAACCGGCGATTTTTTTCCTCCATCTCAGATTCCCGGATGGCGATCTTCTGTTCGGCTTCATCCCGTGTTCTTTGAAGTTTTTCCTCCAGGTGCTTCCTGTCCGACACATCCCTAAAAAGTCCAAAGACATACGTTGTTTTTCCAATGTTTTTAGCCGTTCCGTGAATATCGGTGTAAATGACCTTACCGTCTTTTGTCATACATGCGATATTTTTTATAAATTTTCCTGTTTCCTTGGATATGGCCAAAAACTCCGAAACTGCTTTTTTTTGATATCTTTTGGGGTGAATATCATCCACCGACATATTCATCAGTTCCTCGTTGGTATAGCCGAGCATCTCGCAAATGGAAGAATTGGCATATTTGAACTTTCTCGTCTTTTTTTCCGCTATCAGTATCCCATCCGCACTATTTTCAACAAAATCTTCGATCAGTGCTTCTATCGGAAAATGAGCTGAATCTTTTCCAGACTTGCCTCCGGCTTGCTTTTTTAATGCTTTTTTCGCCGACATATTAACCTCCGTTTTTATTTTACTTGATACTTGTCATTTGTTATAAAAATCGATTATCCGTATTTTGTACGAAAAATAATTATCACATTTAAAAACAGCAATCAAGGCTTTTTGGAGAAAACGCTATAAAACTGCCTTAAATCAGCCGTATCTGCATCGGATCGGTATCGGAAGCGCTTTGAGAATAAAAATTTACCTCGAATGGAGCAAAAGAAACTCATGAAACGATTTGTAGTAGCACTGGTTAAATATGAACGTCCGGTTGAATCGGTGCATCATGCAGTCAGCCTCTCCGATGGACTTCTTCGACTAACCCCAGGCGATAGGGTCTTTATCAAGCCAAATATCGTTTTTTGGACTCAGCACGCTCCTTTCGTGAAAGAGCGGCGGATCTTTCAGACATAGAGATCGTAGGTGAATCGATCGAGGCGGCCTCGGTTTTCCATGAACATGCCGCCGGATTCCCGCGGCATTGTCCGGGCCTTTCAGGAAGCAGGAGTCCCCTTTGCCTACGAGTTAT
>MGQD01000045.1:6545-8367 GCA_001797695.1 Deltaproteobacteria bacterium RBG_13_49_15
GGATCGTTATAAGAACAAACCGGAATTCGACGAGTCGTTTTTTAAAGTCGAGTAACCCATGGCCGGTTCAAGACGACGGATAGGATGAGTTATCTGAAAAGCGCTGCTTTTCCCGGGGAAGGACATGAACAGCCGATATTTCGAAAAATGCGAGCACCCGGCTCCCTTCCTGAATACAGGAAGGGGATATGGAATGGTTTGCAGCATAAGCTGCCAATCGGAATCCGCAGTTCAGTTGGACCCTCCGGTAGAATCCCATCGGAGTTATCTTTTCTATGGTTGCAGGAAATCGGTTTATATCCCCTGGTCCGTCTGATGACGCTATTTCCGAAATGGACACCTGATCCGGCCGGATGCAAAAAAGCGCCTGTATCCCCGGTTCCATATCTCCGGTTGCTTCAATGCGCTGTCCTGAAACCGAGGCGACAATAGTCCCCTGGCATCTGGAAGTTACTTCGCCTTCAAGAATGTTCTCAATGCCGATAAATGAGGCCGCAAATTCATTGACCGGATTATTCATCACCTCTTCGGGCGGCCCGGTTTGCAGAATCTCTCCGCCCTTCATAATCCCGATCCGGTCGGCAAGGCGAAACGCCTCCGTGCGGTCGTGCGTGACAAAGATCGTCGTGATTCGGGTCTCCCGAAGGACGTGATCCAGATCTTCGATTAAGGTTTCGCGTATGATCGGATCAAGGGCCGAAAACGGTTCATCAAGAAGGAGAACATCCGGATCGGTTGCAAAAGCTCTGGCGATGCTGACCCTCCGGGCTTCACCGCCGGAAAGGGTTCGTGCAGATCGGTCTTTCAGATGAAAGATCTTGAAACGCTCGAGGGTCTTTGCAACGATGGGGCCGATTTGATCCCTCTTCATGCTCCGGATCTTTAGGCCGCTGGCAACATTGTTATACACCGTCGTGTTGAAGAGGAGCGGTTCCTGAAGAACCATAGCCAGTCTTCTCCTGTATTCAAGAACGGGAAGATCCGATCCGATCTTTCGGCCTTTGAAGAAGATCTCCCCCCTGGAAGGTCTGACCAAGGCAGACAGTACCTGGAGAAGCGTGCTCTTTCCGGCGCCGTTTGGGCCGATGATAAAAAACCGCTCCCCTTCGGCGACGGTAAGAGCCGGGACGTTCAGAATAAGGGCTCCCCCCCGGATAACCTGGAGATCCTTTGCATCGAAAACAGGCGACGGATTGCTCATCGGGGTTTCTCTCTCTGCTGCACATGGGTGAGCACAAGATTTATCAGATATGCCAGCAGAAGCAGAATCACGGACAGGGCGATCGCCACATCGAAATTCCCCTTGCTTGTCTCCATGACCGTGGCGGTAGTGAGAACCCGGGAGTATCCTTTGATGTTACCGCCGACCATGATGGATGCTCCGACCTCTGAAATCACGCCGCCGAACCCGGCCATAATCGCTGCCAGAAGAAGGAGTTTGGCTTCCTTCACCAGAATCCAGACCATTTGGATGCGAGTGGCGCCGAGAGCGAGAATTTGAAGACGGAGCGCTGCCGGCAGCTGTTGAACCGCGGCCAGGGTAATCCCCATGACGATGGGTGTTGCAATAATGGCCTGTGCGATGATCATGGCTCCGGGCGTGTAGAGAATACCCAGGAATCCGAGTGGACCGTTTCTCCACAGAAAGATCGTGACGAAAAGACCGACTACCACCGGCGGGAGTGCCATTCCTGTATTGATTAAACTTACGGCAATTCTTCTTCCGGGAAATCGGGTGAGAGCCACACCGGCCCCCACCGATATCCCGATCACAAGGCTAATCAATGTGGCGATCCCTGAAATTTTGATGGAAAGCAGGGCG
>MGQD01000045.1:8486-8689 GCA_001797695.1 Deltaproteobacteria bacterium RBG_13_49_15
AAGCGGCGAGCCGAATTTTTCCACGCCAAAGGTTTTGATGATGTCCTGGGCCTCCTTTGAGACCATGAATTCCGCAAAAGCCTTTGCCGCCGTGATATTCACCTTGAGCCATTTTGCCGGGTTGACTTCCATGACATGATAAATATTGAGAAGTACGGCGTCTCCTTCAACCAGAATGTCCAGCTTCAAGGTTTTTGCCAAAG
>MGQD01000045.1:8732-9188 GCA_001797695.1 Deltaproteobacteria bacterium RBG_13_49_15
GGCTGCAACGTTCAAGGTCTGCCCCATGCCAAGGCCGGTCTGCTGATACCACTTTTCACCTTCATACTTTACCCCGGCAACTTTCCACACATCCATTTCCTTTGCATGAGTTCCGGAGTTGTCTCCTCTCGACAGGAACAAGGCCCGGCCCGCGGCAATTTTCTTGAGACTCTCTGCTGCGGACTTCAGTCCTTTGATTTTGGACGGATCTTCGGCAGGCCCTACAAGGACGAAGTCATTGTGCATAACAAGTCTTCGACTGACCCCGAACCCGTCCTCCATGAACTTCTTCTCTGCCGCAGGAGAATGGACCAGCAGCGCGTCCGCTTCTCCCTTACGCCCCATGGTCATGGCCTGACCGGAGCCGACAGCGATGGTCTTAACAAAACAGCCTGTCTTCTTTTCAAAGATTGGGATCAGTACATCCAGTAATCCGGTGTCCTGTGTGCTGGTCGT
>MGQD01000046.1:0-1235 GCA_001797695.1 Deltaproteobacteria bacterium RBG_13_49_15
CAATCGCGAGCCTCTGGAGAACGTTGTTCACTGGAGGGATCTTGCCTAAAACTCTGCCTCCCATTTCATCTCAGGTCTCTTTGGATTTGCGCAATTTATCTTTTAACCTCTTCAGCAGTTTCCTGGCCCAAATAAATTCGGTCGCCAATATAGCCAAACCCAAAGGGATAACCAAAACCGCCGGCCCTGGCAGCGCGATCATGGCGATTCCGGCCAACAGCACGGTGAATCCAATAATCGCGATGAAAATCATCTTGATTCGACGAATGGTCTTTTCTATTCCAGATAATTCCATAAGCCTATTAGTTCTCCAACACAGGATATTCTTTTCTATTTTGGCAGATTATTGGGAAAACGTCAGCGGAAAATAGATTCATCTTCAGCGGATTTTTTCCCTGGATTTTGTGCGTGTTAAATGGGGATGCCCTTAAGCAATTCAGTTCGCATAGAATGGGCGGGCATGAGAAGCAAAGGATTACGTCGAGGTCAGTTCATTTTGGGGCTTCCACCTTTCCCCAAGGGTTTTGCAAAGGGGTTATAAAAGACACTCCCCGATAATTTGGAAAGCATTACCAGGACCATCAAAAAGCACTTTGTAAGTCCCGGCCGGATCACGAATTGATGGTGTTCCAGAGATACAGCGACGCCACTGTGCGATAGGGCCGCCATAACTCGCCCAGGGCGTTCACTTGTTTCGGCGTGGGAACTTCCTTCATACCGAATACTTCCGATATGCTTTTTCTGAGCGCGTAATCGCCTGCCGGAAAGACATCCAGGCGGCCGAGATTGAAGATCAGCATCATCTCCACGGTCCATAGGCCCACACCATAGATCGAGATGAGCCGTTTGATGATCTCTTCATTGCTGAGCGAGACGATCTCTTTTGCTGAAGGCACGATCCCGTCCAGCGTCTTTCTGGCAATATCTTTTAAGGCTTTAATCTTCGCTTTGGACAAGCCCGCATTCCTCAATGTTTCGTCCCCTGTCTTCAGCAACTCCGATGGGTCGGGAATTTTCGAACCCGGATAAAGGTCCATCACCCTACCGAGGATGGTCGAAGCGGCTTTGGGTGACAATTGCTGATGGACCACGGCCTCGATCAGTGTTGCATGGGGAGAATGATCCGGCCGCAAATTGAACTCGATCGGCCTGGCCAGGCAGCCGGCAAGGCGAGGGTCCTGTTTTTTCAGCAGCGCGGCCGCCCGGAGCAAGTCCCTCTTCGATTTGATGGTGGC
>MGQD01000046.1:1254-5547 GCA_001797695.1 Deltaproteobacteria bacterium RBG_13_49_15
CCCTCGATAGCCAGCAGCCTAGCCTTGGTGGTCACTCCGCCGTGAGCGGAAAATCCTCCCGGCTTGTTGCCGGAAGCCAGAACGCGATGACAGGGGATGATCAGCGGGATCGGATTCTTTCCCAAGGCCTGTCCTACGGCCCGGGAAGCTGTGGGCCGGTTCATCTCCGTCGCAAGCACGCCGTAGGTCATGGTCCGTCCTGCCGGGATTTTTCGGGCCCCTTCGTATACCTCTCGTGCAAAGGGGCCCGCACCGTCCAGGTCAACGACGATGTCCTGAAAATCCTGCATGTCCCCATGTAAATGCTTCTGAATTTTTTTGATGATCCCGGCGATGCCGGACGGCACCAAGTGCGTTTTGTGACCTTTGGACCTCCCGGCAATGCGCGTTTCAGTCAATCTCGTTGTGGCTTCAGGAAGCTGGATGAACGTCACCACCGGCGGGAAGCGGGAAGTCTCCGGCTCTTTCCAAGCGATCCCGCAGGCGCCCAGCGGCGTCTCGAAAAGACAGTACGCGTCTTGTTTCATAAAGATGGTTCCTTTCATGCTCACCGGCGCAGGCACGGGTGAATCAGCCGGTCCGTTCCGAAGAAGCACTGCCTTCCAGTGTCTTTTTTATGACATCCCCCAATTGATTGACAAGGACGCCGATGGATCCCGCGAGTTCGTTCGGCAGCAAATCGGTGACCCAGACAAGCCGGGAGCGACGTCCGCCCTCGGTAAAGACCTGCATCGTGGCATTGTGATGCCTTGCCCGCCCTCCGACCGCGGCGTAAGCGAACCGTCGGGTATCGTCGTCAATGTCGACGATGAGTTCGCGCACCACCATGCCGTTCGAAAAAGTTACAAGTCTTGAGTCGCCTTCGAGACGAACGTCGGTGACAGCGCCCGGCGCGAGGCGGCGATGTACCTCACCAACATCGCGGACCGCCGCCCAAACGTCTTCGGCAGGGACCTCGATCAGGATTTCTTTTCGGATCGAGGCCATTTTTACGCCTCCTTGCCCATAGTGCCGAGACGGGCCGATTCTTCTTTGATTTCATCCAGAACGGCCTTTCCTTTGGGAACCATCAGAAACAATTGATTCAATTTTTGGCAGGGATATTCATTACAGTAGGCGCAGTTCTTAAGTTCTCTTTCCCGGCCGCATTTCCTTATTTCACAGACGTGACAATGGCTGAAAAGCCGCTCTTTCCCCAAGGCACACCCGTCACAATTAATGTCTTCCGCTTTGAATTCCGCCTGATAATCTTTGGACCACTGTTCCGCAACTTCCTTCCTCTTGTGGTCATCATTCTCACGGGTCGCTAAAAAGGCCGCGCATTCGGCGCAATTAATTCCGCACATAGCAATCATTTTCTCCATGATCTTCCCCTTTCAATTTTCTTTTGAGTCTTCCATTTTATTTTGGCAATGCGCGTTTAGGCCGGCGATCACCAGACCCACCGCCTTCCTTCAGATCTTTATTTATACCCAAACAGTGGGGACACACCTGGCGACAGGTAAAGCATTTAATGCGCCATTCCCCTCCCTTATGGTATCCGAAGGCATATTCCCAGCAGGTTTTTTGATTCATCGAAACCCCGTCAAGCGCTTGTATGGGGCATGATTCCAAACAGATCGTACAAGTGGAAAGACAACCTTCATATTCTGCCAACGGATCCGGCTCTAATTTTTCAGATACCAATACGGCACTCAACCAGATCATGTTCCCGTAATTGTCATTAATGAGAAGCGTATTCTTGCCGATCCTGCCAAGCCCTGCAAGTTCCGCAGCATGCTTAAGGGATATAATGCCTCGACTTTTATCGGTTCTTTTATCCCATTCGGTCGGTCCAATGGAATTAATGGGAACAGCCAGTACTTTTTTTTCTTCCAGCTGATATGAAAGCTGAATAGCCATCCTGTCCATTTTTCTCGATAGTTCATTTCTTACATCGGTATAGGGTATGGATGATTTCGCATAGAGTGTACTTTTAAGGAATCGACAGCCCAAAACGATGATCGATTGACACCCAGGCAATACATCCCGTGGATGAAATCCCTCCGGGGCATGCTCAAAGCGATCTGCCGAGGCAACTCCGCATAGATCGGCTCCAAACTCGAAGGACAGCTTTTTAACATAGGGAGAACTTATCTTGTTAGAGCAATTCATATTTTTTTGAATGTACCAACTCTCTGATGTTGTCGATAAAAGCGGTCGGGGCACGAAAATCAGGGTACCGCTTATATAGAGTGGCAATTTGGGTCAGTTCATCCATTTCCTTGATTCGACTCAAGGTGCCTCCTTCCTGCCTAATGCGGCAAGGATGTTTGGAAAAAACCAAATCTTTCTCCTCAACCCTTTCCATATAATGCTGCGAAATCAAATAGCGTTCGCAGGTACAGGGATTGTCCGGATTCGTCAGGGCGCAATTTTTCATCAAAAAATCCTGTATCCGTTCCCGGGCCCTCGAAAGACGTTTGCGAAAGGCCGTCGGTGTAATCTCAAGGATGGCCGCCCCCTGTTCGCTGCTCACATCGAAAACATCCACCAGGAGAAAGGCCAGGCGGTGTTCCCTATCCAGGCAAAGCAGCAACCCTTGCAGGCAACTGATCCTGATCTCCTCCACAAAAATATTCTGTAAGGCGCTGGAATGGGACTCCTGCCAGTCTACAGCCGAATCCAATTCGAGGCTTTTTTCGTATTCTTCAAAAGACACCGCCTCAAGTTCCGCCCGACGCTTGCGTATGGTCAACAAATGGTTGGCGGCCACCCGGTACATCCAGGTCGTAAAGGCGCTTTCTCCTCTGAAAGTGCTCAGATGGGTAATGATTTTAAGCAGGATTTCCTGGGAGGCATCTTCGGCATCGGACGGATTATAGAGCATCCGCAAGGCAAGCCCATAGACCTTATCTTGAATCTTCAAGATTAGATCTTCCAGGGCCTTTTTATCACCTTCTTTAGCGGCGTCAACCAACAGTTCAAGATCTGATTCCATATTTATTCTTCCTTTTCGGGTTTCTCAGTTATTTTGACTCTCTGAAACCATCCGGTGTGACCGAAAAAATAAAGTCTCCAGCCTTATTTTTTCAAAAATCAAAAGTGCACCAATTCTTTAATAACCCGGAAGGTTAAAGATCGCCTTGGAAGAGCACTGGGAAAGCCGATAATATGAAGCCTGGTTGTTGGACGTAGAGAGAAAAGTCTAACCAAACACCGGATGCCAAAGTTAGAGATAAATTCTCAGACTTGGGTGCTAAGAATCTAAAATAGAACGCTGCTCTCTCTCTTGATAAGGGAATAATTGGATGTCCCCCATGATTCTCAGTCTTCGGCCTTGCCGGCATAAGTCACAACCGGACTTATGAAATCTGCCTACTTCCCTCCTGCAAAAGTTTCTACAAACTTGTCCTTAATCGTCTTGAACCGGCCGGCCAGGGTCTTCCGAAAAACAGCCGCTTTATGGATGGCCGTACGAATGGCCGAGAGACTTTCAAGGGCGGCCTTCTCTCCCGCTCTGAACAGTTCCCGTGGACCGCTGAAATCGGCCCATTGACACCCGTCTACGTCGGGATGAATAAGCACATCCGCATCGGCGAGCAAAAGGTCGTTCAGATAAATCCTGGTGACGGCGTCCGAACGCAGGATAATATCCAATCCGGATCCACCGATGAATCTCGGGGTCTCACGCGACACATCTACGCTTATGATGACTTGGGCCCCCATGTCTTTTGCGCTACGGGCAGGCAAACACTCCACCCAATCTCCGTCCACCAGCAACAGGTCCCCTTGTCTTACCGGAGGGAATATCCCGGGCAGCGCACAACTGACACTGATCGCCCGTCGAAGGGAACCGTGGGTTTAGAGAACTCGAACGGCCTTCACGATGTCCATAGCAACGCAACCGAAAGGGATCCTGGTTTCCTCGATGGCGATATCGGGGATCAGAGGATAAAGAAATTCTTCACATTTTTTTTCGGAGATAAAAGCTGATTTGGTGTTTGATAAGAATTTCCATTTTGATGGAAAGAGTGTAAGGAAAGAGAAAGACACTGTCAAGGAGAAAAATAGGGAGAAAAATAGGGCCAATGGCAAGGGGATAAATGGGGTCATCTGAAGAAAATGGGACTTTGCTGGTCTGGACTTTACAAATAGAAGGTGATAAAGGGAAAAGAAGAGGTAGACTTCCAAAATTTGGACGAACTACTCCCTTTACATCCTGATCTTCCCTTAGTAAATCGGGGGACACCGTACTCATTTTTTCTCTATCAGGCAGGGACGTTTTGAATCCATCTATCAGCTCAGGCAGTA
>MGQD01000047.1 GCA_001797695.1 Deltaproteobacteria bacterium RBG_13_49_15
CTTAAATAGGATGTCATAAAATAAGGAATTATGATAGTAAAAACAGCATCGGTAAGCCTGCGTGGCGTCCCATACCATAGGTCGAAGCATCGGGAGAGCGCTTCTTCTTTCCTGTCTTCATGCGATGGCTTCAATGGGGTATGCGTATGCCGTCCGGAAAGGACTTAATATGCGCTTTGTCGTCCAGGAACATCATGCCAGAAATCTTCATTATGATTTTCGCCTGGAGATGGAGGGTGTTTTAAAATCGTGGGCCATCCCCAAAGGGCCGTCTCTTGACCCTAAAGATAAACGCCTGGCGGTTATGGTTGACGACCATCCCCTGGATTATTATGACTATGAGGGGATCATTCCTGAAGGGGAATACGGGGCAGGAGCGGTGGTCGTATGGGATATGGGGACATATCGCTTAATTGAAGAGGAAAATCCGGAAACGGCCCTTGAGCTGGGAAAAATCGTCATGGAGCTCGAAGGGAAAATCCTTAAAGGCGCCTTTACCCTTGTTCAGATGAAAGGCCGTGGCGAGAAGAACTGGCTTCTTATTAAAAAAAAGGACTCATACTGCAACACCCCGTGGATTATCAAAAAGGCCCTGACAGCGGATAAAAAAAAGAGGCTTCAGGAAAAGTCTCCTCATTGTAAAGTGCATTAGCAAAACATGATCAGCCCGCAAAAGCGTTATTACAAACTGTAAAACCCTAAAAAGGGAACGTCCAGGTAATAGAAAAATAAGGTTGCCGATTTATGGGAGGACGATTCGGGAAATACGGGGACAGCAAAAGGATGGCGTTAATCCGGAAAAACCGTTCTTATAAAAAGGGCGATCCAAGGAATAAAGGGGTTGTCCGACCTTTTCAAGAACGAAGCCGAAAAAGAAACCATCGCCTTCCCGATGGTGAATTTCCCGAACCTCAAAATGATTGAAATCTGAGCGGTTTTTCCCGTAAATTTATTTTGGCGCCCAGAGCACCAGCCTTGACTTTTTACCCAGTTCCCCGCTTAACTCCTTGAGTTTCCCCCACTTGATTACGTTGGCCATGCAATGTTTTACGCACGCCGGCTGAAGCCCCTTCTTTGTCCTTGGTTTGCACAAAATACACAGCTCGGTAGGGAAGGGCAGATACGTCAGATACGCCTGATCATTGGGGAGCTGCTGAACGATTTCGTTGACTTTCATGCCGGACATGCCGGCCTCCCATCCATACTCCTGACAACAGGCCACCTGGCATGCAAAGCAGCCGGTGCAATATTCATAATCAATTAAAAGCCCATATTCAGAAATTTTCCTCATTTCAATCTTCCTCCCGACCGACTTTATAGATGTTGCACATCGAGTGCTTGATTGGCGCGCCCATGCCGTCTTTTCCCTGGTGGTTCATAGGTATCAGTTGATTGATGTTCGACTCCCACATTCCGAAGAGAAAAGGCTCTCCCGGTTCTTTTTCCGGAAACCACCAACCATGAGCGGCCATAACCATCCAAACCGGAACTACCGGCGTGACTTTGGCCCTGAGCTTGGCGCGTCCCATCCAGTTTTCAACCCAGACCCATTCTCCGTTACCGATCCGGTATGTTGCGGCTGTTTTGGGGTGAATTTCAACCACCGGATCCGGATCAAGGGTTCTCAACCATGGGATGTTCCGATGTTCCGAGTGGAAGAAAGCAGGCGAGCGCCGTCCTGTGGATAGAATCAGGGGATACGTCTTGGCCAAATCCGGCCGGCTAACCGGCGTAAAAGGCGGCTCCTCATGATGCGGCATGGGTTCCAGATTCCATTCTTCGCGGAGAACGGAGTAAAGTTCAAAGAGTCCCGAAGGGGTTCTGAATCCCGGCGTTTTGTCGGGTCTTAGAAGCCCTTTTTCATACCTGCGGTAAGGACAGCTTGAAGATCCTTCCGGAGGGTAGGCCCACCCCTTTTTCTGGAGCTCTTTAAATGTCATCCCGGAAGGTTTCAGAATGTCGTCAAAAAGATCATGAATGGTATTGTACCTAAAATCCGGATCGAAACGTTTGGACAGTTCGAAGTTAATCTCAATATCAGAGAGGCATTCATCCACTGTCATTGCCTTGTTAATGCTCTGAAGCGGCACCCACCAGCTTCGGAACGAGTCCTTTTCGAGGAAGGTGGCAGAGGGCAAAACAATATCCGCATACTGGGTCGTCGGGTTGTGAAACAGATCCACAACCACAACAAAATCGAGTTTTTTCAGGGCGTCGCGCCATCGTTTGGGATCCATTCCAAGACCCTGCATAATCCCTGCGCTCTGAATCCAGAGCGCCTTGATGGGATAGGGTTTGCCGGTAAATATCTGTTCCAGCGTCATATCGGTCTGAGTGCGCCAGTAGAATTTGTTTAGCGGCATACACCGGTCCGCTCCGATTCGGGGTTTATCAAGGTTGGAGGATTTCAAGCGAATGGCCCCTCTGCTTCCCGGCAAGGCGTATGAAACCACATCAAAAGCCAGACGCGCCATCACGTTTCCACCCGGAACGTCGAGATTGCCGGTGAGCGCCCAAAGGCATGAGATAGCTTGCACAAGCGGCGTCAGTGCCGGGGTCATGTCAACGGCAACTCCCCAATGAATGGCAGCCGGCTTGCTTTTCGCATAGAATCTTGCCGCATTCGCGATATCATTTGCAGGGACCCCGGTGATCCGCTCAACCTGATCCGGCGGATATTGATTCACTTCTTCGCAGAAAGCATCCCAGACGGTCCGGCATTCAATGTTCCTTCCATCGGTCAATCGAACCATGCATGAGCCGGACATCATGGGGGAAGCGTCGGTTCTTCGATAAGCGACTTTCGAGGTATCCCATACCACCGAAGTTTCAGTCGATTGATCCCATGAAATAAAGTTCGCGCTCGACCCTTCCGGGTACAGATCGCTTTCCCGCAACAATTTTCCCGTGTCCTTACGAACGAGATGGGTGCTGTTGGTCCATTTGGATGCAAAGTCGCGATCATACAGATTTTCCTTTATGATGACATGGAGCAATCCCATCGCCAGGGCGGGATCCGTTCCGGGTCTTAGCTGCAGCCAGTGCTTGGCCCTGGAGGCGAACCAGGACAATCGAGGGTCTACGGATATGATTTTGGTTCCCCGTTTCATAAGATCCACGATCCAGTGCCCGAACAGATTATCAGGGCATGTTGCGTGAATGTTATATCCCCATATGATCATGCATTCCGGCGGCGTGTAGCGGGGATCATTGTATCGATCCGGGAACCACTGAGCGGCATCAAAGACCGCAAAATCCCCCTGCACGGTATCCACGGCGGCCAGTCGGGGTCCATAGCAGGCATTCCCGCTTAGGGCGAACATGACGTTTGGGCTGTTGTATGCATAGGCCAGCATGCACAGCCACGAATAAATATCCCTTCCGGTTCCTCCTGCAAACACAGCGCTTTCCGGACCGAATGCGTCGCGGATTTTTTTCATTTTCTTTTCGATGGTGTTAAAGGCCTCACTCCAGGATATCTGTTCCCATTTTCCCTCACCGCGTTCCCCGACACGTTTGAAAGGATGACGCAACCGGTCCGGGTGATGCACGTATTGGGTCATGGCCAGGGCGCGTGCGCAAAGGCGTCCCCGGTTCCAGGGGTGGTCCGGGTCTCCCTCTATCTTGATAAGCTTTCCGTCTTTAATATGAGCCAGAACTCCGCACCCCCCATGACATCCCGGGCCGGCCGACCACGTAGTGGTTTTTATGATTCTTGTATCTGACGTTACCACGTGACCTCCTTTAATTTTTTCACTTTCTTTTATTTCGGCTTCCAGCCGATCATCCCCCATATCAGAACAAAAAGGCCGATAGATAGTATGGATGCGGATACCAGGGCGGTCCCGATAATCCCCCAAGCCTCCCATACCGGTACGCCGATCAAGGCCCCCAGAACCCGTCCGAGGCTTGCGGAGGCGAAAAAACCGGACATCATGGTCGCCCTGGCATCGGGAAGCAGTTCAGTAAAAAGAGATATGGAGCAGACGATGGCAAATTCCATAAATAAAAATAGAAAAAAAATCACACCAAGTCCGAAAATCAGGGTGTTTCCAGTGAGCGGAAGCGCCAAAAAGGCTAGCCCGGCAACAGCCATGCCGAAATAGATGGATCGATTCAATCCCATACGGTCTGCCAGAGTTGCGGTAAGCCCTTCTCCTAAAAACTCTGCGACACCGATGATGATGGTGGCCAATCCTATGGCCGTAATACCCAAATGAAAAGCGTTTTCAAACCACAGGCCATACGCCACAAAAAAGTTATCATAGGCAATGCTGACAAAAAAGGAATACCCGAGAGCACCCAGGCTCCGCCTTTCTTTTAAAAGGGATACCCAGGCCCGGACTAGGCTGATCCGTTTTCCAGGATAATGGTTTTTCCGCGGGTTTGCAGGTATCAATAAAGAGAGCGAAATAATGCCAAAAATTCCCAAACCGCCTAAGAAAAAAAAGGGAGCGCGCCAGTGAATATGCTCGATCAGCAACCCGATTAAGGGGATCCCGAGAAGTGAGCTGCCTGCCCAACTGAGCTCGATGATTCCGATCGCCCACCCTCTGCGTGCGAACGGAACACGCATCGCCACATAAGCCTGAATGGCCGGGTCAAAAATACTTTTGCCGATTCCGGCCAGAAAGAAGGCAACCAGCACGATGCCATAGGTGGAGAAGATTCCGCCGAAGAGCATTCCAAAGGAAAGGGCGCCGAGCCCGATCAACATCATCAGGCGATACCCAATTCGGTCCGCGAAAGGTCCAAAAAAAAGGCCCAAAAGACCTGTGATCTGGTTTGCAGCAATAAGGGATGTGGCGGCGAAAAGCGGAACTCCAAGCCCCTGGCTCAGGGTGGGCGCAAAGGGGTAGGCAAATCGTCTGGCGGTGTTCAGAAAAAGGCGGCTGAGTGTGGCTGTGGCTATTTGCCACTTCAGGCGGGGATCAGGAGGGTGAACAAGAGGGTCCAATACGTTAACGGCTCGTCTCAAATCGAATTATCATC
>MGQD01000048.1:0-2359 GCA_001797695.1 Deltaproteobacteria bacterium RBG_13_49_15
ACATTTCCCGGCCAGGCATAGTTCGCAAGTAATTGCTCAGCCTCCTCGGTGAAGCCAAAGATTGCTTTGTGATTCGCTCGGCAGAAATAGGCGAGAAAATCCATGGCCAGCAGCATGATGTCTTCCGGCCGCTGTCGAAGCGGGGGAACGATCAGGCTGATCACGTTAAGCCGGTAGAACAAATCTTCCCTGAAGCGGCCCTTGGCCACTCGCTTTTCAAGGTCGGCGTTGGTAGCCGCGATGATGCGTATATCAGCCTTGCGGGACGTTGATTCTCCCAGGCGCTCGTATTCCTTGTCCTGGATAAACCGTAACAATTTGGCCTGTACTGAGGAAGC
The DNA here is from genome assembly GCA_001797695.1 of Deltaproteobacteria bacterium RBG_13_49_15. GTDB lineage: Bacteria > Desulfobacterota > Desulfobacteria > Desulfobacterales > UBA2156 > RBG-13-49-15. The sequence goes on from MGQD01000048.1 coordinate 339, forward strand.
CATGTCCCCGATTTCGTCCAGGAAGAGCGTACCGCCCTCGCATGCTGCGATGCGTCCGGGATAATCCCGCACAGCCCCGGTAAACGCTCCCTTTACGTGTCCAAAGAGCTCACTCTCAAGAAGATCAGGCGGCACTGCCGGACACGCCACAACCGCCATAGGCTTCGCCGCCCTTGAGCTCCAGTGATGGATAGCCCTGGCAAACACCGACTTGCCAGTGCCGCTTTCACCTTGAAGCAAGATAATAGCATCCGAGGGAGCAGCCTTTCTCGCGGTCTCGACGATCCGTTGCATCCCGGCACTCAGACTCTGAAGCCGCTCTTCCGGGCCAAGCCGCTGCATGTCCTCCTTAAGCGCGGCGATCTCGGTTTCCAGTTCCCGAATCCTGCCAATCCGGCGGGTGAGAAGCTTGATTTGATCCGGTGTGAAAGGCTTGGCGATGTAATCGGTGGCGCCGCGACGCATGGCTTCCACGGCGCTCTTGATAGAGGCATGCGCCGTGATGACAACAACTTTGGTCCAGGATGAATCCGACAGCAGAACGGGGATCAATTCCATGCCATCTTGCTCGCCCAGTTTGAGGTCCACAAAGGCCAGGTCGAAGGATCGCCTCCGGGCCTCCTCGACGGCGTCGACGGGATTGCTCACCGCGATGACGGTATGCCCCTCGGCCGCCAGACAGTACGAAAGAGTCTTGCGGATGTTGGCCTCATCATCTATGACGAGAACATTGAGGTGGTTGAATTTCCTGTCACTATTCGATGACATTTCTGCCATTCTTCAAATTTTTCAAGTCAGAACTTATAGTTACATGCATGTACATTCGCTGCTCTTTACCCGGATAGCAGATTATTATCTCATGCCGTATGCGTGGAGTCCTTGTTTACTATATGCGTCGTAAGTCTTATGAATTTTGTCATTCCGATCTTGACCAAGAACGACAAAATCTATAACACTTAACTCGCTATATATACAAGAACGATGAACAACCTTAAGAAACCCAAAATTATCGTCATTTGCGGGCCTACCGGCGTCGGAAAGACGGCTGTCGGCATTCGAATCGCGCAAACATTTGGCGGAGAAATCATCAGTGCCGATTCCATGCAGGTTTATCGTTACATGAATATCGGGACTGCCAAGCCCACCCCCGAGGAGCGAAAAAAGGTCGCTCATCATCTCATCGACGTCGTGGATCCGGATGAATCGTTTAACGCAGCGACCTATTCTCAATTGTCGCGGGAAATCCTCTTTCGGTTGCATGATGAAGGTGACATACCGTTTATTGTCGGAGGGACAGGTCTGTACATCCGGGCGCTCATTCACGGCCTGTTTAGGTCAACGCCGCCGGATCCGGAAATTCGGTTGGGTTTGAAGGAAGAGGCCGAAAAATCAGGACTTGGCATTCTTTATGAACGGCTCATGAATTTAGATCCTGAAGCAGCGAAGCGGATTCATTCCAACGATGCGTTTCGGATCATCCGGGCACTTGAAACCTACGAACTCACCGGAAAGAGGATTTCTGCGCACCATCAGGCGCACCGGTTTTCAGAGAACCCATTTGAAGTGCTCAAAATCGGTCTGATCGAAAACCGCGATCTACTGTATCAACGCATTAACATTCGGGTTGATAAAATGCTGGAGCAGGGATTTCTTAAAGAAGTCGAGGGGTTGTTGGAGCGGGGTTTTTCTCCACAATTGAAATCGATGCAATCGATCGGCTATCGGCATATGATTCAATTTATGGAAGGAAACGTGTCCTGGGAAGAAACAATACGGATGATGAAGCGCGACACCCGAAGATATGCCAAACGCCAGCTCACATGGTTTCAGGCGGATTCAACCGTGATATGGAAATCCGCTGTAAATTTGACCGAAATCGAACAGATGGTTACCAATTTTCTTAATTCCTGATTGGGTGTTATAGAGAAGTCGCGAAACGATATGGCGACAGCCTTATATAAAAGCTTATCGGGCACCGTTTTCGAATCGACCAAGAGCAAGGACTCCGGTGTGATGCCTGT
>MGQD01000048.1:2369-7399 GCA_001797695.1 Deltaproteobacteria bacterium RBG_13_49_15
GTTGAAGGCTTGGAAAAGCATTTCGGCGGCATTGCGGCCTTGTCGGATTACCATATGGAAATCCGTACTGGTGAACTGGTGGGCCTTATCGGCCCCAACGGAGCCGGCAAAACAACGGTTTTCAACCTACTTTCCGGTGTTCTCAAACCTTCGTGCGGACGGATCTATCTCGAGGGGCGGGATATCACCCGGTTGCGTGCCGACCAGAACAGCGCCTTGGGCATCTCCCGAACCTTTCAAAATATCCGGCTGTTTAATGATTTAACCGTCGCCGATAATATAAAAGTATCGTTTCATCACCGCCTTGGATGCGGACTATGGAACACGCTGTTCCAAACCCCGTCATACCGGTTCTCTGAAAGAAAGATCTCCACGCAGTGTGAGGAATTTTTAGAACTTTTTGATCTTAAAACCCAAAAAAATGAACTTGCCAGAAACCTTCCTTACGGGCTTCAACGCCGGGTGGAAATCGCCAGGGCAATGGCCACGATGCCGAAGCTGCTCCTTCTGGATGAACCGGCTGCAGGCTTAAACATCAACGAAACCAAAGAGATCGTCGCATTGATCCGCAAAATCCATCGCAATTACCGCCTGACTATTTTTTTGGTGGAACACGATATGAGGCTCATCATGGCGATTTGTGAGCGGATTCAGGTGATCGACCGGGGGCACATCCTTGCGGCCGGGACTCCGGAAGCCATCCGAAACGATCCGCGGGTCATCGATGCCTACCTTGGAAAAGCCAAAGAAAAGAGACATGCTAAAGATTGACGATATCCATGTCTATCGAGGACGGACCTATGTGTTGCAAGGGGTCAGCCTGGAGGTCGGACGCCGGGAAATAGTGGCGCTGATCGGCGCCAACGGCGCCGGAAAAACCACACTGTTAAGAACCATTTCCGGATTGCTGCGGCCGAAAAAAGGAAAGATCCTGTTTCAACCGGATTCACAATCTCAGGAAATCGATATCAGCGGTGCTTCACCGGAACAGATCGTTCAACTGGGCATCTCCCATTGCCCTGAAGGAAGGGGAATCTTTTCCCGGCTATCCGTTTTGGAAAATCTGATGATCGGCGCCTATTTGAGAAAAAATAGAAATGAAATTTTGGATGACTATAATTCCATCTGCCGGGTTTTTCCGATCCTAAAAGAACGGGAAGATCAGGCGGCCGGAAGCCTTTCCGGAGGCGAGCAGGAGATGCTGGCTATCGGAAGGGCTCTGATGAGCCGTCCGGAATTGCTGATTTTGGATGAACCTTCCCTGGGACTTGGACCCATAGTGGTGGAAAGCCTGTTTCAGGTTCTATCCGAGATCAATTCGCGAGGCGTGACCATCCTGCTTGTGGAGCAAAATGCGATTATGGCGCTGGATCTTGCCCATAGAGCCTATGTATTGGAAACCGGCCGTGTGGTGCTATACGGCACGAGCGGGGAACTGGCTGGGAACGAGGATGTCCAAAAGGCATACCTGGGAGGAATAGTGTGAGCGGAGGATATATCGCCCAGCAGATAGTAAACGGCCTTGTGCTGGGGAGCATGTATGCCTTGGTGGCCATCGGTTTTTCCATGATTTATGGGATCATCCGCCTGATCAATTTTGCCCATGGGGATATCGTCATGATAGGAGCTTTTGTCACCCTTGGGCTATTCCAAACACTAGGCATACCTTTCCCGGTGGTTGCTCTCGCAGTCCTGACGGCCGGAGGGATCATCGGCATCATGATTGAAAGAGGTACGTTTCGGCCCATACGGGGAGCTCCGCAGGTGACCGGATTTATTGCGTCTTTAGGCATTTCCATTATGCTCCAGAACTTAGGCGTCATGTTTCTGACAGCGCAGCCCCGGAATTTTTCTTTTCCGGATTACCTTCAGAGGGTCATCAAAATAGGAGCGGTTACATTTCGAACCATCGATGCCGTTATTATGATCAGTGCGTTTTGCCTGATGGCCCTCCTGATGTTTCTTGTACATCGAACAAAGCTTGGAATGGCCATGAGGGCGACGGCGGAGAATATCGACATGGCCCGGTTAATGGGCATTAACATCAACCGCACGATTCTGTCGGCATTTGCCATGGGAAGCGCCCTAGCCGGTATCGCCGGCCTGATGTGGGGGGGTAAATTCGGCCAGATCGACCCTCTTTTGGGTTTCGTCCCAGGGTTGAAATCCTTTGTTGCCGCCGTCATCGGCGGGGTAGGGTCCATTCCGGGGGCTATTTTAGGAGGGTATATTCTGGGGCTTTCAGAGGTTCTTTTTGTAGGACTTCTTCCTCCGGTATATTCGGCGTTTCGGGATGCTTTTGTTTTTGTCACGCTCATCCTCATTTTGCTGATTTTGCCGAACGGTATTTTTGGAAAACGGATTGAGGATCGTCCCTGATGATTATGACCCGTAATCGCCTCATTCACTGCGCTCTTTTCATTGCCGGCATCGCATTTACGGCGTCGGCCGGAATGGCTTTAAATGAATATGTGCTTTCCATCATCAATTTCGCAGGGATCTTCATCATTTTAGCTATCAGTTTGAACATCACCAACGGCTTTACCGGCCTTTTTTCGCTGGGACATCCCGGGTTTATGGCCATCGGAGGGTATGTAACGGCCATCCTCACCTTCCCGGTATCTAAAAAAGCCATGTTTCTCGAAGTCCCTCCGTGGTTGGCAAGCATGGAGATGCCGTTTCTCCCCGCCTTGCTGATCGGAGGAGCCTGCGCGGCGCTGACGGCGATTCTGGTCGGGGTTCCTGTTTTGCGGCTTCGGGGGCATTATTTGGCAGTGGCGACCATGGGGTTTTTAATTATTGTACAGGTTCTGATCACGAACTGGGAAACCGTTACGCGAGGCCCCCTCGGCCTTAACGGGCTTCAGCCTCTAACCCATCTTTGGTGGGTTTATGCATGGGTTGTCATAACGGTTTATGTGAGCTGGAAAATCAAATTTTCTTCTTATGGCAGAAGCATGCTTGCCATTCGGGAAGACGAGCTTGCCGCCCAATGCCTGGGGATCAACCTCTTTCGAACCCGGGTGGCGGCACTGGCGATCGGGGCTTTTTTTGCAGGGATTGCGGGAGGGCTGTGGGCCCACCTGGTCACCGCCATAACGCCGGCTTCTTTTTCCCTGGTTCTCGCCTTTAATATCGTGGTAATGGTGGTAGTGGGTGGAACCGGGAGCATTACCGGTTCTTTTGCCGCAGCGATCCTTTTTTCAGTGATCACAGAAATCTTTAGACCTTTGGAGGAAAATTTTGATATTTATGGAATCGGCGAAATTTTAATGGCTTTAATTTTGATTCTGATTTTAATATACAGACCTTCAGGAATTTTCGGGAACAAAGAACCCGGGGTTTTATCCCCGCCAAACAAAAAAGGAGGATGTTTATGAGAAAAGGGAAACGGTTATTTTTGGCAATTGTATTGTCGTTGGCGTTAATCGCACCGGCCTGGGGAGCGGACACGATCAAACTTGGGGCTCTATACAATCTCACCGGTGGGATGTCTTCCATCGATGCACCGGCATTAAACGGGGCTAAACTCCAGGCAAAACTGATCAATGATAAAGGAGGATTGTTGGGAAAGAAGATCGAAGTGATGGGCATCGATACAAAGACCGATCAGAAGGCGGCTGCCACGGGCGCGAAAAAGGCCCTCTCCGGGAAAGTCATTGCAGGGCTGGGATACGGCGACACCACCTTCGTCATGGCGGCAGCTCCTTTGTTTCAGGAAAAAGGGATTCCATTTGTGACCTCTGGGGCAACCCATCCCATGCTTCCCAAATGGGTCGGAAACTGCATGTTCATGGTCCCCTTCGGTGACGATGATCAGTCCTTTGCCATCGCCGAATACACCGTGAATAAGCTGAAAGCGAAAAACGTCGTTGTATGGACCGACAATTCCATGGATTTTACCAAAGCGCTCTCGAAATTTTACAAAGAACGGATCCAGCAGCTCGGCGGGAAAATCGTTTTGGAAGATTTTTTTATGATGGGCGACAAGGATTTTTCAGCGCAGATCGCGCGGCTCAAAAGCGCCAATCCCAAAGCTGAGGCGGTCTTTATTTCCGCTATTCCCAATGAGGCCGGCCTCACGGTCAAACAGATTCGGGAGGCAGGTCTTGCGCTTCCGATCGTCAGCGGTGACGGTTTTGACACGGAGCTGGTCACCACGGTTCCGGGCGCCAAGCTGGCCAATGATGTCTATTTTTCCACCCATACCTATCGAGAGGATACACGTCCGGAAGTGGTAGCGTTTGTTCAAGCGTATGAAAAAGAATACAAGCGTCCGCCGGAAAACGCCTTTGCCGCTCTAGGATTTGATGCCGTCGGCCTGATCGCCGATGCCATCAAGCGTGCCGGCAAAACCGAAGGGAAAGCCCTCCGCGAAGCATTGGCCGCCACCAAAGGATTCAAGGCGGTCACCGGTGAAATCACCTATTCGCGCCCCACCGGAGTTCCGATGAAAGGGGTTTCCATCATTAGCGTGAAAGCCGGAAAATACAAAGTCGAAGAAGTCTGGTTCCCCAAACAGTAACAACCAAGAAAGCCGCCTCTCATCATACGGAGGCGGCTTTTCCCATCAATCAATCCGAGGATATTTGCCCATGAAAACGGTTAAGCTGGAAGAATTTAACGAATACGCTATCAAAAAAAGCAGTGTGGATAAGGCGCTTTTGGCCATCGGTTCTACGGAGAGCCATGGGGAGCACCTTCCATTCGGATGCGATACCTTCGTTTCCTACGACATCGCCCTGGAGGTGGCGCGGCGGCTGGATAAGACGGTCGTTGTTCCGCCGTTATGGTACGGGATGAGCCTGCATTACCGGCATAAGCCCATGTGCATCAGCCTGACAAACGATACCCTGACTCAGGTTATCCGGGAAGTGATGGAGTCACTCGTCTACTGGAACATCAAAAAAATTCTGGTCATCAACGGGCATGACGGCAACATTCCGCCCATCGAAGCGGCTGCAAGAGACATCAAGCTTAAATATCCGGAGATCGGGCTGGCGGTTCTGGATGCCTGGTGGGTTACCGCA